>NZ_JBIRUY010000015.1:0-180694 GCF_044335305.1 Streptomyces sp. NPDC020490
CCGGTCGTTGCCCAGGAGCTTCGCGCTCTTCGGGCGCTTGGCCGCCTGCTGAGCCTTCCACTGGGCGACCGTCGCGCGGTACTCCTGCTTGCCGCTGCGCGTGGCGGCGTTGCGGCGCAGTTCGCGAGAGATCGTCCCGGGGTCACGCCCCAGGGCACGGGCGATCTCGCGCACACCCTTGCTCATCGCCCTGAGAATCGCGATCTCCTCGCGCTCCTCGAACGTGAGGTACCGGCCCGAGGGCTCGGCCAACGAGATCGGAGGCATGCCGCCAGCGTGACGAAACCACCTCGCACCCACCGGCCACGACACGCCGACCGCCAGCGACGCCTCGGCCGTCGTGATCCCCGTGGCGATCAGTCGCCAGAACTGGCGCTGCACGACCCGAGACGGATCAGGCCGCCCCGGCGAGCGCATCGCCGGCCGCAACGCACGGTCAGCGCGCCACTGCCGACGCCGCCCCTCAGGAACATCGCTGGTCTTCAAACTCCAGTGCGCCGTGGCCACGTCGCACACCTCCGAGATCAAGGTGTTGCGACGACCAGTTGAATCCACCCTCTGTGTGCCCGTCTCTGTGGGCCCGTCTCTGTGGGCCCGTCTCTGTGGGCCCGTCTCTGTGGGCCCAGGGGCGTACGCCGGCGCGCCCCGCCTCTCCGGATTCCCCCCGGGGGCGGAGGCGGGCGCGCTACGATCGCGCGCGTGACCGCTGCCGTACCGACCATCCTCGCCACCTCCGGAGGGCACCGCGTCGGCACGCGGACCCGGCTGCTCTTCGATGCCCTGGTCCACCACGCGGTCGATCTCTCCGGCGTGCACGGCAGGCGTCCGCGCGTCCTGTACGTCGGCACGGCGACCGGTGACGCCGAGCACGTGACGGCGCGGGTGGCGGAGGCCGCCCGGGTGGCGGGCTTCGACCTCACCCCCCTGTACCTGTTCCCCATGCCGAACGTCGAGGACGTCGAGGGCACGGTCCTGGATCACGACGTCGCCTGGGTGATGGGCGGTTCGGTGGCCAACCTGCTCGCCGTGTGGCGGGTGCACGGCCTGGACGCGATCATGCGGCGCGCGTGGCGGGCGGGCGTGGTGCTCGCCGGGGTCAGCGCGGGTTCGCTCTGCTGGTTCGAGGGCGGCGCGACCGACTCCTTCGGGCCCGGACTGCGGCCGTTCAGCGACGGGTTGGGCCTGCTGCCGTACGGCAACGGCGTGCACTACGACTCCGACCCGGGCCGGCGCCCGCTGATCCACCGGCTGGTCGCCGAGGGCGCCTTCCGCACGGCCCACTGCACCGACGACGGGGTGGGCCTGGTCTACCGGGGCACCGAGTTGGTCGAGGCCGTGACGGAACTGCCGGGCAAGGGAGCCTACTTGGTCAGCCGCGGGGGCGACGGGGCCGTGGAGGAGCGGATCGAACCGCGGCTGCTGCCCACGCCCCGGTTCTGACACGGTCGACCGCGACGGGCCGCGCGGGGCGACGGGTGCGGCGTGCTCGCCGGCCGTGTCTCCCGTCCCCCGCGCCCGCGTCTGCGTCGTCCGGCAGCTGCCGGCCGGCGTCCGACGGCCGGCGTCCGGCGGCGGTCGTCCGGCGGCGGTCGTCCGGCGGCCGGTCAGACCAGCCCGTGGCGGACCGCGTGGGCGACCGCGTGCGCCCGGTTGCGGGCCTGGAGGCGCGCCATGATCTCGTAGATGACGTTCTTCACGGTGTGTTCGGAGCAGTCCAGCAGCCGCGCGATGTCCGCGTTGGCGTGCCCCTCGGCCATGAGGCGCAGCACGGAGGTCTGACGTGCCGTCAGGGTCGGTGGCCTGCTGCCGCTCCGGTCCGGCCGGCCGGGCGGCGGGCCGCCGTTCAGCAGGTGGGACAGTTCCGGGTACGGGATGCACGGGTGCGGGTGTCCGGCGCGCCGGACGGCCGCCGTCAGGGTCTCCGGCGTGAGGTCCTCGCTCCGCAGCACCACCGCGCCCGCGCGCAGCGCCCGCAGCAGGCCGGTACGGCTGACGGTGTCGCACACCAGCAGCAGCGGTCCTGCGGTCCACGGGCCGCGCAGGGCCTCTTCGGCGTCCTGCGCGACGACCACGGTGACGGTCCCCGCCTCCGGGTGCCCGTCGACGCAGCTCAGGCCCGCGCGGCGGGCGAGCGCGCGGACCCGGTCCGCGCCGCGTGCGGGCAGCACGCGCAGGGCCGCCGGAGCTGGGGCCACGGCGGCCCCGCCGGACGCGACGCGCACGGCGGGCGGACCGGCGGGTGCGACGGACGCGAGGGGCCCGACGGGCGCGGGTTCCAGGGGCGCGGAGGGGGCGAGCGGCGCCGCGGGCGCCAGGGTGGCCGTCACAGCAGACCCGCCCGGAGCGCGTAGGCGACCGCGTGCGCGCGGTTGCGCAGCCGGAAGCGCTGGGTGATGTCGTGCACGACGGTCGTGACGGTGCGCGGCGAGTAGGCGAGGCGCTGGGCGATCTCCGCCGTCTCGTGCCCGTCGGCGACCAGGCGCAGCACCGACCGCTCCCGGTCCGACAGGGTGCCGCCGGCCCAGCCGCCGCTGCCGTGCCGGGCGTCGGCCGGGCGGTCCAGGACCTGTTCCAGCAGGTCCGTCGGGAGGGTGCAGTCGTCCTCGGCGGCGGCCAGCACCGCGTGGCCGAGGCGGGAGGCGTCGGCCTCGCGGCGCAGCAGCAGGCCGCGGGCGCCGGCGGCGAGGGCGTGCAGGGCGTCGCCGGAGGCGAGGGCGCCGGCCACCAGGACGACGGCGGGGCGCTGCGGGTGGGCGCGGGTGACGCGCACCATGTCGAGTTCGGCCGGTCCGAGCCGGTCCACGGTCAGTACGGCGACCCGGGCGTCGCCGGGCTCGCAGAGGGTCAGTTCCGGGCAGGCGAGGAGGGTACTGCGGGTGCCGGCTTCCAGCACCGGGTCGAGGGCGACCACACCGACGGGTACAGGTGCTCCCATCTGCTGCTCCTTGGAAGGTCGTCCGCCCGGTGGTGAGCACGGCGGGCGGTCTGGGGGGTTCTGCACGACACCGTGCGCCCGGCGGGGCCGCGGGAGCATCGGTAGTCGGTCCCCACCTTTTCCGTCCCCCTCCCACCGGGCGGGCGGCCCGGCTCCGGTCGCCCCGCGCGCGGCGGGCCCGTCCGGGCCTGTTCGGGCCTGCTCGGGCCCGGTCCGGCGGTGGGCGGCGCGGCGGACACCCGTACGAGGCGGGCGCGGCGGGCGGGGATGGGGGTCGGGCCGCCCGGAGCGGGTGGCGCACACCCGTACGCGGCGCCCCTGGGCAGGGCGGCCGTACGGTGGTCGGCCCGCCCCTGCCCAGGACGCCGGGCAGGGGCGCTGACGTGCGGTTCTTCCCGGTGCGGCCTGCGGTTCTCCCCGGTGCGGCCTGCGGTTGTCCGCACCGCGCGGTGTCGCCGCGGCGGCCGTTCCCCACCCGGTGGGGCGGGCCGGCAGGGAATATGGGGGTCACTTCCCCATGTGGGGGTCGTAGGGCGTCTGCCACCTTCGGTGACGTGACTGAGACCGCCACCAGCCTCCCGACTCCCCGGAGCGCCGGCCTGCCGCTCGCCTGGTGGGCCCCGGCGCTGTCCCTCGCGGAACGGCTCGCCGCCCCCGGCCTCCCGGCGGCGCCCGCCGGCTCCGCCGCCGGGCGCGCTCCCTGGGCCGCCGGGGACAGCGAGGGCTTCGCGCTGCGGCTGGCCCACCTCCGGGTGGAGGCGGCGACCGCGGCGGCTCTCGCGGCGGAACCCGCCGAGCTGCTCGCCGCCCGCGCGGCCAAGCCCCGCTGGGCCGGGTACGCCGAAGCGGCCCTGGACGCCGCCCCGGAGAGCCCGGCCGAGGTCGAGCCGGCCGCGGACGGTGTGGGTCCCGAGGTCTTCGCCACCGTCGTACGGCCGTTCGTCACCCCGGCCGCGGACCGCCTCGCCGGTCTCCTGCCGGGCCTTCCCGTCGCCGAACAGGCGGTGTGGCAGGCGGCGTTCGAGCGGCGGCTGACCGAGCAGCTGGTCCGGCAGGCCGCCCGTACCCTGGTCCACGAACTCTCCCTCGCCCGGCGTGCCGGGCGGCTCGCCGGAGCGGACCCGAGCGAGCGGTTCGCCTCGTTCGTCACCGCGACCGGTACCCGGCAGGGGCTTTCCGCGCTCGTCGCCGCCTACCCGGTGCTGGCCCGGATGCTCGGGCAGACCGCGCTGGACGCGGCGGACGCGGCGGCGGAGCTGCTGACGCGGTTCGGGGCCGACCGGGACGACCTGGTCGCCGGCCTGCTCGGCGGGCGCGAGCCCGGTGCGCTGGCCGGGGTCGACCTCGGTCTCGGTGACGCCCACCAGGGCAACCGGGCGGTCGCGATCCTGCGCTTCGCCGGCGGGGACCGGGTCGTCTACAAGCCCCGCCCGCTCGGCCAGCACGCGCTGCTCGACGACCTGGTGGCCTGGCTCAACGCCAAGGTGCCCGGCCTGGCGCTGCGCACGCCGCGCAGTGTGCGCCGGCCGGCGTACGGCTGGCTGGAGTTCGTGGAGCACCGCTGGTGCCGGTCGATGGCCGAGACCAACGCCTTCTACCGGCGCCAAGGTGCGCTGCTGGCCCTGCTGTACGCGGTGGACGGCGCCGACATGCACTACGAGAACGTCATCGCCTGCGGCGACCAGCCGGTCCTGGTGGACGCCGAGACCCTGCTGCACACCGGGCTGCCGCAGGCCATGACGGCCGGCGCCGACCCGGCCGCGGACGCCCTGCACGCCTCCGTGCACCGCACCTGCCTGCTGCCCCACCTGCTGATCGGCGAGCACGGCGCGCTGGACATCTCCGCGCTCGGCCGGTCCACCGACGGCACCTTCCCGAGCGAGGGCCTGCGCTGGGAGGACAGCGGCAGGGACACGATGCGGGCCGTACGGGCACCGCTGCCCAGCCCCGCCGCGCAGAACCAGCCGCTGCCCGACGGGGCGCCCCTGGAGGCGGCCGACCACCGGGCGGCGCTGCTGGAGGGATTCCGCACCGGCTACGCGGCCCTCGCCGCGCACGGTCGCGAACTGCTGGCTCCGGAGGGGCTGTTGGCCATGCACGCCGACAGCCCGGCCCGGCTGATCGTCCGCTCCACCCGCCTGTACGCCACGCTGCTGGAGGAGTCCACGCACCCGTCCCTGCTCGGGGACGCGCTCGCCCGGGAGGGCGTGTTCGCGGTGCTGTGGACCGAGTCCGAGCACGACGAGGCACGCCGGCGGCTCGTCGAGCAGGAGACCGCCGACCTGTGGCGCGGCGACGTACCGCTGTTCGTGCACCGGCCGTCCGGTACCGGGGTCCGGACGGCCGACCGCACCTGGCTGCCGGAGGTGCTGCCCGTGGCGAGCCTGGCCGCGGTCGGCGCGAAGCTCGCCCGGATGGACGAGGTCGACTGCCACGACCAGGAGTGGATCATCTCGGCCACGCTGGCCGCGCGGGGTGCCGGTTCACCCCTGGCGCGGCGGTCCGAACTCGCCATCGCCCAGGTCCCGGAGGTCGTGCCCGACACCTCGCGGCTGCTGGCCGCCGTGTGCGGGATCGCCGACGAGATCGCCGCCCGCGCGATACACGGCGGCGGCCGCACCAACTGGCTGGGCCTGGAGCAGGTCTCGGGACCGCACTGGGCCGTGCTGCCGATGGGTGCCGGGCTGGGGCAGGGCTACTGCGGCGTGGCGTTGTTCCTCGCCCAGACGGACGCGCTGACCGGGGCCGGACGGTACGCCACGCTGGCGCGGGAGGCGGTCCTGCCGCTGCCCGCCCTGATGAAGGCGCTGGCCGCCGACCCCGAGCTGAGCGCGGCGGCCGGACCCGGCGCCTACGACGGGCTGGCCGGCATCGTCTACGCGCTGCCGAGGCTGTCGGCGCTGCTCGGAGAGGACCTGACGGGGTGCCTGCCCGACGCGCTCACCGCGCTCGGGCACGCGGTCGCCGCCTGCGCCGAGCCGGGGCTGGCCGCCGGCACGGCCGGGGCACTGGCAGCCGCCGTCGCCGTACACGAAGCGACGGGGTCGCCCGAGGCCCTGCGGCTGGCGGACACCGTGGCGGACCTGCTGCTGGTGACGGCCTGCGGACCGGACCGGACCGGCGGCGAAACCGGGGGCTCGGATCGCGGCGCGAGTGCCGCCGGCACGAGTGCCGCCCGCGCGAGCGCGGGCCCGGCCCGCGGCCCGGGTTTCGCCCACGGGGCGGCCGGGATCGGCTGGGCGCTGCGGCGCTACGCCGGCCGTCGCCCGGAGCGCGCCGCCGCGCACGCGGGCGCCGCCGACGCCCTGCTGCGCGCCGCGGTCCGGGACGTGCCGGCCGCGCACGCGGACCCCTCCTGGACCTCCGGGTCCGCCGGTGTGGCGGCCGCCGCCGCACTGCCCGTGGCCGGCGCGCTGCCGGCCGGACTCGCGGCCGGACTGGCGGACGTCGAGGTCGGCCCCGGTCTGAGCCTCGGGCAGGGCACCCTCGGCACGCTGGAGGCCCTGGCCGTGCTCGCCCGGCGCGGCGACGCGACCGCCGCCGCGACGCTGAGCCGGCGTACCGGACAGGTGCTCGCGCTCGTCGAGGCGCAGAGCCACCGCTGCGCCACCCCCGACCACGTTCCCTCCCCCGGGCTGCTGACCGGACTGTCCGGCATCGGCTACGGACTGCTCCGCCTCGCCCACCCCGAAACCGTCCCGTCCGTCCTGCTCCTGGGACAGCCGGGTCACTGACCGCTCACGCTCCTCCGCTCCTCCGCACCACGGCACCACGGCACCACGGCACCACGGCACCTCCGTCACCTCCCACCGTGCTCGACCGCACGAACGCCAGAAGGGGATCTCACCGCCATGGACAAGCACCTCGCCTCCACCGCCGCCGACGTCACCGAGACCGCCGCCGACGAGCAGGACGCCGCGGGCGGGATCACGCTCAAGGGCCGCAACCGCGCCTGCGCCCGCGCCCGTGTCCTGGCCGGCTTGGTGCTCACCAGCGGCATCGTCATCACCCTCAGCACGCTCGACACCTCGGTCTCCGCACCGCAGTGACACACCGTCAGTCCTGACACGCATGATGGCGCGGGCCCGCCGGGCGGGCCCGCGCCGCCGTGTCGGCACGGGGCTGAAGCGGCGGTGGCGGCGACTGGCTACAGCGGCGGTGGCGGCGATCGGCTGAAGCGGCGGCAGCAGCGGACCGTTCGGGTGCCTTGCGATCTGCCGCGGGACCCGGTGTTCCGATTACTATCTGCGCTCATGCGTTCCCATGCGCCTTCCCTGGTCGGACGGGGCTCCCAACTGGCCCTGCTCGAACGTGCCCTGGCCGATGCGCGACAGGGCCGCGGCGGTGTCGTCTTCCTGATGGGAGAAGCGGGCGTCGGCAAGTCGCGGGTCGCCGCGGAGGCCGTCGGGGAGGCGCTGGGCGCCGGGATGCGGGTGCTGCGGGGCCGCAGCAGCACCACGGGTCCGGCCGTACCGTTCCGGCCGCTGACCGAAGCCCTGATGTCGCTGTTCCGCGGCGGCGAACCCATGGACGACCTCGCCCTCGGCCCCTACCGCCCGGTTCTGGGGCGGCTGATCCCCGAGTGGAACACCGGGGAACGGGACAGCAGTTCCATGGTGATCCTGGGCGAGGCGGTGCTGCGTCTGCTCATCGCCGCCGGGCGCGGGCAGGGCCAGTTGCTGCTGCTTGAGGACCTGCACGACGCCGACCCGGAAACGCTCGGCGTCCTCGAATACCTGGTGGACAACCTCGAGTACACGCCCGTACTGCTGCTGGCCACGGTCCGGACGGACTTCAGCGACGCCCTCGACCTCGCGCAGTCCGCCCGCCGGCGCGGCGCCGCCACCCTGGTGGAACTGCCGCCGCTGACCCGCCCCCAGGCGTACGAGATGATCGCGGCCCAGCTCGGTGCCGACGGCCCGGACGAGGTGCCCGCGGCGGTGCTGGAGCGGCTGTGGGAGGACAGTTCGGGAAGCCCGTACCTGATCGAGGAACTGCTGCAGTCGATGATCGGGGCCGGCACGCTGGTGCAGGGCCCGGAGGGCTGGCGGGCCGTCGGCGACCTGCGCAGTGACGTTTCGTCCACGCTGGCGCGCGGAATACTGCGCCGTATCGACCGGCTGGGCGCGCAGGGCCTGACCCTGCTGTCGGCCGCCGCCGTGCTCGGCCGGCGCTTCCCGCTCACGGTCCTGCAGCGCATGACCGGCGTCGACGACCGGGCCCTGCTCAGCCATCTGCACGCCGGTGTGGCGGCGCGGCTGGTGGTTCCCGACGAGCCGGCCCCCGACTGGTACTCCTTCCGGCATTCGCTCACCGTGGAGGCCCTCTTCACGCAGATGACCCCGACCCGGCGCGCCGAGCTGGCCCGGCGGGGCGCGGAGGCGATCGAGGAGCTGCACCCCGGTCTGACCGGCGACTGGTGCACGCTGGCCGCCGGGCTGCGCGGCGAGGCCGGCGACAAGGTGCAGGCCGGCCTGCTGTTCGCGGACGCCGGCGGGCGGGCGCTGGCGGCGGGGGCGCTCGGCTCCGCCGTGACCCTGCTCGGCCGGGCCGAGAGTCTGCTGGCCGACGCGGGCGACCCGCAGGCGCGGGCCGCGGTGCTGGAGAACCTGCTGCCGGCCCTGGCCGAGGCCGGCGACTTCGCCCGCGCCTTCGACCTGGCCGAGGACCTGCACGCGCTGGACGGCTCCGGGCTGAGCCCCGTCCGCCTGGCCACGCTGCACACCCGGCTGGCCAAGGTCGCCCACACCGCGGGCCGGTGGAGCGACGGCAACCGGCAGACAGCCCGCGCACGCGAGGTGCTGGCGGCCGCCCCGGACGAGCCGGCCACCGCGGCCGTCGACGTCACGGCCGCCTACCTGGCCCTCGACACGCCCGGCCCCGACCGCACCCAGCACGCCGAGAAACTCGCCCGGTCCGCCGCCGACACCGCCGAACGGTACGGGCTGCCCGTCGTCGCCTGCCAGGCGCTGGAACTCCTCGCGACCGTGGCCCGCAAGCGGGACCCGGAGGAGTCGGAGGCGATGCTCGAGCAGGCCCTGGCCACGGCGGAACGCCATCGCCTGCCGCTGCAGCGCATGTACGCGGCCACCCGGCTCGGCGGCAACGCCTGGCTCGCCGACGGCGACGCCTCGGGGCTGCTGGCGGCCCGGGAGGAGGCGCTGCGGCTCGGCTCGGTGAACATCGTCCACACGGTGGACGGCATCCTCGTCCTCGACGCGGTGCTGCGCGGCGACTACGGCACCGCCCGGTCCGCCGCCGCCGAGTGCCTGGCCGTCGTACGGCGGCTGCGCCTCGCGCCCGCCGTGCGGTACGTCCTGATGGCGCAGGCCGTCCTGGAGGCCCACCACGGCGACCGGGCCGCGATGGAGCGGGCGCTGGCGGCGTTCGCGGAGTGGGACGGCGCCGGTTCGCAGGAGGAACCGCTCAGCCGCGGTCTGGCCCGCGTCTTCTGCGCGCTGCTGGAGGAGGACCGCGAACTCGCCCGCGAGGAAATCCGGCAGGTGCTGGAGATCGAGGCGGGCAACCCCTCCACCTACCACCTCAGCGGCACCCACGGCCTGGGACTGCTGCTGGACGTGCTCGCCGGGGACGCGGACCGGGCCCGGCACGAGGAGATCACCGACACCGCGGTCGCCCGGATGCGCTGGAACCGCCAGTTCGTGCTGCTCGCCGACGCCGTCCTGCTGGGCCGCGAGGGCGCGGGCGAGCGGGCGGCGGCGACGGTGGAGTCCGCGCTGGCGGTGGCCGAGCCGTATCCGCTGGCCCGGCACCTCGGGCTGCGGCTGATCGCGGACGCGGCGCACCAGGACGGCTGGGGCGATCCGGTGGGCTGGCTGCGGCGGGCGGAGCACTACTTCCACGACCGGGACGTGCAGGCCGTCACGGGCGCCTGCCGGGCCGGGCTGCGGCGGCTCGGCGCCTCCGTGCACCAGCACCGCACCGGCACCAGCGGCATCCCCGACCAGCTGCGCGCCCAGGGCGTCACCGTGCGGGAGTTCGAGGTGTTCCGGCTGCTCGCGGAGCGGCTGACCAACAAGGACATCGCCGACCGGCTGTTCATCTCACCGCGCACGGCGGAGAAGCACATCGCGAGCCTGATCACGAAGACGGGCGCCGCCAACCGCACGGACCTGTGCGCCCGCTCGGCCGCCCTGCGCGACACCTGAGGGCTCCGCCGGCAGTGCCATGCCGTGCCGCGGCGTGCCGCGGCGTGCCATCGGTCGACTGCCGCACCACCGTGGCCGGTCGCGCGGTTCCCCGCGCCCCTTCGGGGCGCTCTGCCCGCGCCGGACATGCGGCAGCGGCGCCGCGCCGGCCGTGCTCAGGCCGCTTCGCGCCGGTCCTGTCCGTGAACATACCTGATCACCGGCTTTCAGAGCGAATCTTGTGCGGGCAACTGGTTTGCCCTGCAAGGTAGTTCACGACAGACCGCCGGGGACGGCGGAGCGCCCGGCAGCAAGGAGAACAACATGGACAAGGTATGGCTGGTCACCGGGGCGAGCAGCGGGTTCGGCCGGGCGATAACCGAGGCGGCGGTGGCCGCGGGTGACATCGTGGTCGCCGCCGCCCGCCGCACCGCGCTGCTCGACGACCTGGTCGCCGCGCACCCGGGCCAGGTCGAGGCGCTGCCCCTGGACGTCACCGACATCGCAGCCGCCCAGGCCGCGGTCGACGGCGTGGCAGCCCGGCACGGCCGGATCGACGTCCTGGTCAACAACGCCGGACGGGGCATGGTCGGGGCGGTCGAGGAGACCACCGACGCGGAACTGCGGGAACTGATGGACCTGCACTTCTTCGGCCCGGCCGCGCTCACCCGGGCCGCGCTGCCGCACATGCGCCGCCAGGGCTCGGGCGCCATCGTGCAGCTCAGCAGCATGGGCGGACGGCTCGCCTTCGCCGGGGTCGGCGCCTACTGCGCCGGCAAGTTCGCCCTGGAGGGGCTCTCCGAGGCCCTGGCCGCGGAGGTCGCCCCGCACGGCATCCGGGTGCTGATCGTCGAGCCCGGCGCGTTCCGTACCGGCTTCGCCGACGCCGCGGCGCTGCGGCCCCCCGCGGCCATGGACGCCTACCAGGACACCGTGGGCCCCCTCCTCTCCGCGCTGCCGGGCGGAAGCGGCCGGGAACCCGGGGACCCGGCCAAGGCCGCGGCCGCCGTGCTCACCGCTCTGGAGGCCGACGAACCGCCGCTGCGTCTGCCGCTCGGCAACGACGCCGCCGACGCGATCACCGGCCACCTCGACCGTGCCCGTACCGAACTCGGCACCTGGGAGAAGCTCGCCCGCTCCACCGACTTCGACGGCTGACTCCGGCCGGCCGCCGTGCGAGCTCCGTGCCGGGGCTCGCACGGCGGCGGTCGGGCAGCGCCCCGAAGGGGCGCGGGGAACTGCGCGACCAGCCACGACGGCGCCGCAGCCGACAGACGACAACACGGCACAACCAGCGGAGCGTCAGCGCATCTCGCGCACCGGGCGGGAGGCGAGGACCGCGAGGCCGGTGAGGGCGAGGACCGCGGCCACCGCCCCGAACAGGGCGAAGGCGCCGACGCGGGCCAGCGCGCCGCACACGATCAGGGACAGCGGGGCGGCGGCGTAGCCGAGGACCATGTCGACCGACACGACCCGGCTGAGCACGTCCTGGGGGATGTTCCGCTGGATCCAGCTGAGCCCGAACACGCCCTGGAACCCGATGGCGAAGCCCATGGCGAGCACCGTCGCCACCACGGCCGGGGTGCTGTGGACCAGGCCGAGCACGGCCATGCCGGCGGCCAGCCAGCCGGCCAGGGCGGCCACCAGCAGGCCGACCCGGGGCCGCCCGCCGAGGGCGCCGCCCGCCAGCGTGCCGAGCATGGCCCCGCCGGCGAGGGAGCCGTTCAGCACGCCCAGCGTGGTGGAGCCGCCGCGCAGCACCTGGTCGGCGAGGGTGGCGAAACCGACCGTGAAGGGCCCGGCGTAACAGAAGTTGACGGCGGTGTCGAGGGCGACGACGGTGCGGAGCCGGGGGTCGCGCAGGGTGAAGGTCACGCCCTCGCGGATCCGGGCGGCCAGGGACGCCTGCGGTTGCGGCGCGGCGGCCTTCTCACCGCGGTCCGGCCGGGGCCGGGTGCGGATGCCCGCCACGCACCAGCCGCACAGGGCGAAGCAGACGGCGTCGACGAGGAACGCCACCGGTGCCTGGGTCATGGCGATGACCAGGCCGCCGACGGCCGGTCCGACGACGGCCGCGGTCCTCGACCCGGCGCCCAGCAGCGCGTTGGCCGGGGTCAGCAGGCTCTCGTCCACCACTGAGGGCAGGATGGACACACGGGCCGGCTGGAAGAAGGCGTCGACGACGCCGAACGCGGCGGCCGCCGCGCACAGCATCCACACCGTCAGCTGCCCGGTCAGGCCGGCCACGCCGACCCCGGTCATCAGCCCGGCCCGGGTCCAGCTGGAGGCGATCATCAGGGTGCGGGTGGACAGCGAGTCGCCGAGGCTGCCGCCGACCAGGGTGAGCAGGGCCCGCGGTACGGCCTGGAAGGCCAGGACGTAGCCGAGGGTGAGGGTCGATCCGGTCAGGCCGAGGGTGATCCAGGAGAAGGCGACGACGCTGAAGCCGTCGCCGAGCAGGGACAACGACTGTCCCAGCCAGAGGAGTTGGAAGGGCCGGTGCCGGGCGGGTGCCCACAGCCGCGGACCGGCTCCGGCGAGGGTGGTGGCCATGGTGTGCCTTTCGTCGTGTCGTCGCGTCGTCGTGCGGACGCGTCCGGGGGCCGGTCAGTAGCGGACGGGCAGGGCGGTGAGACTGCGGTTGAGGAGGGAGGGCTGCCAGGTGAGCCGGGCGGGGTCGTCCAGGGTGAGGTCCGGGTGGTCGCGGACCAGGGTTTCGACGGCGGCCACGGCGACCAGCCGGGCCAGTGCGGCGCCGATGCAGAAGTGGGCGCCGAAGCCGAAGCCGAGGTGGGTGGCGCCGCTGCGCCGGACGTCGAACCGGCCGGGGTCGGGGAAGCGCGCCGGGTCGCGGTTGGCGGCGGCCGTGACCAGGAAGATCCGGTCACCGGCGCGCAGCGTGCGGCCGTCGAGCTCGAAGTCGCGGGCGGCGGTGCGGATCGACATCTTCGACGGCCCGTCCAGCCGCAGTGTCTCCTCCACGGCGCCCTGCGCCAGCCGGGGGTCCTCGCGGACGGCCGCGAGGGCGCCCGGGCGGGTGTGCAGGGCCAGGACGGTGTTCGCGATCAGGTTGCTGGTGGTCTCCCCGCCGGCGAACGCCATCTGGGTGAGCATGCCGACGAACTCCTCCTCGGTGACCGACTCGCCCACCCGGCCCTCCCGCAGCACCTGGCTGATCAGGTCGTCGGCGGGTTCGGCGCGGCGCCGGGCGACGAGGGCGGCGAGGTAGTCCTCCAGGCTCACGAGCGCCTGCAGGGAGGCCCGGAACTCGCTCTCCTCCTGCGCGGTGCCGAGGACGAGGTCGGCGACGCGGGCGTTCCAGTACCAGAAGGAGGGGGCGTCGGTGCGCGGGATGCCGAGCCAGCGGGCGAAGACCAGCGCGGGCAGCGGCTTCGCCACGTCGGCCATGAGGTCGCCGTCGCGGCCGGGGACCGCCTTGCGGGCCAGGACGGCGCGGGTGGCCTTCTCGGTGAAGGTGCGGTAGCGGGCCACCGCCCGCGCCGCAAACGCCTCCTGGAAGACCTGGCGCAGTCTGCGGTGCTGCGGCGGGTCGTTGAACACCATCCAGCGGGACAGGATCCCGAAGGCCCGTTCGGCGTCCTCGCGGGCGCCCTGCGGGACGGCGTCCATCAGGGGCCGTACGCGATCGGCGGAGACGGCGGGGTCGCGAAGGCAGCGCATCACCTGGTCGTAGCCGCTGACGAGCCATGCGTGGTGCATCGGGCTCCAGTGCACCGGCGCGTGCTCACGCAGGGCATCGAGGTGCCCGTAGGGATCGGCGACCATGTCCGGCGAGAGCAGGTACCGCTCCGCGAAGACGGGGGCTGCGGTCGAGGCCGGGGCCGAGCCCGGAGCCGGGCCCGAGGCCGGAGCCGGGGCCGAGCCCGAGGCCGGGCCCGGGACCGGGACCGAGCCCGAGGCCGAGCCCGAGGCCGGGGCCGAGGCCGGGGCCGGGGCCGGGGCCGAGGCGGGAGCCGAGCCCTGGACCGGGACCGAGCCCGGGGCCGAGGCGGGAGCCGAGCCCTGGACCGGGACCGAGCCCGGGACCGAGCCCGGGGCCGGGGCCGAGGCCGGGCCCGGGACGGAGCCCGAGGCCGGGCCCGGGACGGAGCCCGAAGCTGGGGCCGGGGTGGGCGTGCGGGTGGGGGCCAGGGGGGTCATCGGGTGGTCTCCGTCTCGAGGGCGGCGACCAGTGCGGCGATGCCGGCCACCCTCGGCTCGGCCATCATCGACATGTGGTCGCCGTCGCTGATGTGCAGGGTGAGCCCGCCGCCGGCCGTCTCGCGCCAGCGTTCGACGTAGGTGTCGTAGTCGACGTCCAGACCGGGCATCGTGCGGCCGCGCGGCAGTCCGGCGGCCTCGCTGCCGACCACGAGGTGGATGTGGCCGGGGTAGGGGCGGACCTCGTAGGCGGCGAGCGCGGCCAGCAGCGAGTGCCACACCTCGATCGGCGCGCCCTCGACCAGGGCCGCCTCGGCGGGGCTCATGCCGGCGCCGAGCAGGGTGGCGGTCAGTTCCGCCGTGGCTCGGTCGCGCTGCGGGGACGGCGGCATCCCGCGCAGCCTGTCGCGCAGGCGCTGGGCGGTGCGCAGGTCCTGGGTGACGCCGTTCAGCCGGGCGCGGGCGGCGCTGTTGGGCAGGTACGGCTCGATCAGGACCAGCGGCGCGGTCTCGTGACCGGCGCGGTGCAGCTGGGTGGCCATCTCCAGGGCGATGTTGGCGCCCATGGACCAGCCGAGCAGGGCGTGCGGGCCCGTGCCCTCCCGGTCGGTGATCTCGGCGACGTAGTTGGCGGCGATGCCGCTCACCGTGCTCGGGTCGATCCCGCCGAGCAGCCCGCGCGCCTGGAAGGCGTGCACGGGCCTGCCGGGCGGCAGGGCGCGGGCGAGCGGCACGAACCAGGCGGCGCTGCCGCCGGTGGGGTGCACGCACCACAGGGGCTCGCCCGTGCCGGGGCGCAGCCGCACCTCGGAGGTGACGGCGGCGGGCAGCCCCTCCCCCGCGGTCCGGGTGGCGTGCGCGGCGAGCTGGGCGATGGTCGGGTGCTCGATCAGGTCGCCGACGGAGACCGCGAGCCCGCGCCCGGCGGCCATCAGGGAGACCCGGACGGTGGACAGCGAGCTGCCGCCGATGCGGAAGAAGTCGTCGTGGACGCCGATGCGGGACAGTCCGAGCACCTCGCGCCAGATCTCGGCGAGGATCTTCTCCGCCGGGGTGGCCGGGGCCACGTACTCGGCGTCGCGCCGGTCGAGCTCGGCCGGCGGCAGCGGCAGGGCCCGTTTGTCGATCTTGCCGCTGCGGTTGACCGGCATCTCGTCGAGGACGACGAACCGGGCGGGCAGCATGTAGCCGGGCAGCGAGGAGCGCAGCGCGCGGCGCAGTTCCTCGGGGGCGGGCCGCTCCGGGCCGTGTACGACGAGGTAGGCGACCAGGGCGGGTTCGCCGGGCAGGTCGGTGCGGTGCAGGACGACGGCCTGGCGGACCTCCGGCAGCTGCCGCAGCGCGTGCTCGATCTCGCCGAGTTCGATACGGAAGCCGCGCAGCTTCACCTGCGAGTCGCGGCGCCCGAGCCACTCCACCGAGCCGTCGGGCCGGTGGGTGCCGAGGTCGCCGGTGCGGCACAGCCGTTCGCCGGGCGCGCCGTAGGGGTCGGGGACGTAGGTGGCGGCGGTGAGCGCGGGCCGGCCGAGGTAGCCGCGGCCCACGGCCTGCCCACCGAGGTAGATCTCACCGGGTACGCCGACCGGGACCGGCTGGAGGTCGTCGTCCAGGACGTGGATGCGGGTGTTGCGGATGGGCGTGCCGATGGGCGGGGTGCCCTGGCCGGGGCTGAGTTCGGCGGCGACGGACCACACGGAGGTCTCGGTCAGGCCGTAGACGTTGTGGAAGCGCCGGCCGCGGGCCCATACGTCGGCCAGTTCGGCCGGGCACGCCTCACCGGCCACCTGGAGCACCCGGAGGCCGGGGAAGCCGTCGTCGCCGAGCACGGCGAGGGCGCTGGGCGGCAGCATGGCGCAGCTGACGTGCGCCTCGCGCAGGGTGCGGGCCAGGTCGGGGCCGGGGCGCAGGTCCTCCTTGGGCGCGGTGACCAGCCGGCCGCCGTTGGCGAGGGACCAGGTCAGTTCCAGGATCGAGGCGTCGAAGCCGAAGGAGGCGAACTGCAGCACCCGGTCTTCGGGGGTGGGGCGCACCAGGTCGCGCTGGCCCTCGATCATGTTGGACAGGCCCCGGTGCGGTATCGCCACGCCCTTGGGGGTGCCGGTGGAGCCGGAGGTGTAGATGATGTAGGCGAGGGTGTCGGCGTCCGGCTCCGCGCCGGAGGCGTCCGGCTCCGCACCGAAGGCGCCGGGGATTTGGTCCACCGGCTCCGCCGGGGCGTCCAGGTGGATCACGGGTCCGCCGAAGGGCACGGTCCCGTCCAGCGCCCGCTGGGTCAGCAGCACCCGCATTCCGCTGTCCTCGGCCATGAACGCCAGCCGCTCGGTGGGGTGTTGCGGGTCCAGCGGCAGGAAGGCGCCACCCGAGCGGAGCACGCCGAGAGCGGCGCGCACCAGGTCGGGGCCGCGTTCGACGCAGATGCCGACCACCGTCTCCGGGCCCACCCCGAGCTGCCGCAGCCGGTGCGCCAACTGCTCCGCCTGCTCGTGGAGTTCGCCGTAGGTCAGCGGCTGCCCCAGGTGCTCGACGGCGACCGCGTGCGGGGTCCGGGCGGCGTGGCCGGCGACGTGCTGGTGGAACAGCAGCGGGGAGGCGGGGAGTTCCGGTCCGCGCGCCCACACGTCGAGGGCGGTGGCACGGGCCGCGCCGGTGAGCGCGGGCCGGGTGACCCGGGCGTGCGGCTCGGCCACCATGGCCGCCAGCTGGGCGCAGTACACGTCGGCCAGTTGCTCGGCGGTGGCGGGTGCGACGAACGCGGGATCGGCGTCCAGGGTGAAGGCGTTGACGCTCGCGTTCACCAGCAGCGGGAACATGGTGCGGGCGATCTCCAGGGAGTCGTCCCAGGAGTCGTGCGAAAGCCGGTGGAAGTTGACGTAGTTGAAGACCGCGTCGGTCAGACTCGGCTCGGTGGGCCGCAGTTGTGCAATGCGGACGAGCGGCACCCTGCGGTGCGGGAGCATCTCCTGCTCGGCGGCGAAGACGTCCCGCAGGTAGGCGAGCCAGTCGGTGCGTGGGCGGGACACGCCGAACGGCACGGTGTTGAGGAACAGTCCGCGCATCCGGTCGGCGCCGGGCACCTCGGGCCGGCCGTTGGTGACCAGGCCGATGCTGTGGCCGGACACGCTGTCGTCGCGGTCGGCGAACAGGCTCATGGTGTGGTGGAAGGCCGTGATCAGCACGGTACGGCGGGGCACGCCGGCCTTCCTGGCCAGCGCGCCGATGCCCTCGGCGAGGTGGGCGTAGGAGCGGCGGACCTCGTGCACGGGCGGCCGTCCGTCGGACTCGCCCGCGGGACGCCGGCGGAAGGTCACCGGGCGCAGCTCGGCGAGCCGTTCGCGCCAGTAGTCCAGGGACTCCTCGCTGCCGAGGGCCGCGCGTTCCAGGG
Organism: Streptomyces sp. NPDC020490; assembly: GCF_044335305.1. NCBI lineage: Bacteria > Bacillati > Actinomycetota > Actinomycetes > Kitasatosporales > Streptomycetaceae > Streptomyces > Streptomyces sp. NPDC020490. The sequence continues at coordinate 17,627 of NZ_JBIRUY010000015.1, forward strand.
CGACGTACTCGGCGAAGGCCGGGGCCTCGGGCGGCCGGGGGGCGGTGCGGTGGGCGACGGCCTCGCGGTGCAGCGCGAGCAGGTCGGCGACCAGGGAGGTCAGGCTCCAGCCGTCCAGGACGACGTGGCAGTCGGTGAGGACGAGCCGCAGGTCGTGGTCGGTGATGTGGTGCAGGTGGATGCGGACCAGGGGCGCGGCGGCGAGGTCGAAGCGGCGCTCGAACTCCTCGTCGACGAACCGGCGCAGCCGTGCCCGCTGTTCGTCGCGGTCCAGTCCGCGCAGGTCGGTGTAGCCGACGGGCAGGTGGGCGGTGCGGTGGACGAGCTGGAGGGGTTCGCGGTAGGTGACGAGGTCGACCGAGGTGCGCAGGATGGGGTGTCCGGCGACCACCGCGTCCACGGCGGCCTGGAAGGCGTCGAGGTCGAAGCCCTCGGGCACGGTGATCTTCAGGTCGGTGACGTTGTGGTAGGCGCCGCGGCGGGGGTCGGCGAGCATCTCGTGCAGCATGCCCGCCTGGAGCATGGTGAGCGGGTAGGCGTCCGCGAGCCCGTCGGGCAGCCGGCCGGCGTCGGCGGGGTCGAGCTGGGAGAACGGCGCGACCGGTTCCGGGGCGTCGGCCGCGTCGGTGACGAGTGCGGCCAGGTCGGCCAGGGTGCGGGCGCGGAACACGTCGGCGACGGTGAAGCCGAGCCCGGCCAGGCGGCCGAGGCCGACCAGGCGCAGGGCCAGGATGGAGTCGCCGCCGAGGTCGAAGAAGTTGTCGGTGCGGCTGACGTGTTCGGCCCCGAGCACCTGGCCCCACACCCCGGCCAGGGCCTGCTCCACCGGGCCCTCGGGCGGGACGTGCGTGCGCCGCTGCGTGGCGGCGGGTGCGACGGCGGTGAGCGCGGCCCGGTCCACCTTGCCGTTGGCGGTCAGCGGCAGCCGCTCGTGGCGGACGAACAGGGCCGGGACCATGTAGTCGGGCAGGGTCAGCCTGAGGCCCGCGCGCAGGGCGGGCGGGTCGAGCGGGCGGCCCTCGGGGGTGACGACGTGGGCGACCAGGCGGGCGGTGCCGCCGTCGCGGCGGGCCACCACGGCCACGTCGGCGACGCCGGGCAGGGCGCGCAGGGCGGTCTCGATCTCGCCGGGTTCGATGCGGTAGCCGCGGATCTTCACCTGGTGGTCGGCGCGGCCGACATAGGCCAGCTGGCCATCGGGCAGCACCCGGACCAGGTCGCCGGTGCGGTACATGCGGGCGCCGGGCGGGCCGAAGGGGTCGTCCAGGAAGCGTTCGGCGGTCAGTTCGGGGCGGTTGCGGTAGCCGCGGGCCACGCCGCCGCCGGCGACGTACAGCTCGCCCACGCTGCCGTGCGGCACGAGCCGGCCCCAGGGGTCGAGGACGTAGCCGTGCTGTCCGGCGAGCGGACGGCCGATGGGTGAGCGGACCGTCCCGTCGACGTCCTCCTCGGTGATGGTGCGGATGGTGACGTGCACGGTGGTCTCGGTGATGCCGTACATGTTCACCAGGGCGGGCCGGGGCCCGGGGGCGGTGAACCAGTCGCGGTAGTCGCGGACGTCGAAGGCGTCGCCGCCGAAGACCACCGTGCGCAGCGCGAGGTCGCAAAAGCCGGCGCCGGCGTCGGCGAGATGGGCGCGCAGGCCCTTGAAGGCGGCCGGGGTCTGGTTGAGGACGGTGACCCGCTCCTCGCGCAGCACCCGGTGCACGGCGGCCGGGTCGCGCACCTCGTCGCCGGTGAGGACGACGACGCGTCCGCCGCTGGTGAGCGGCGCCCACAGTTCCCACACGGAGAAGTCGAAGGCGGGTGAGTGCATCAGCGTCCACACGTCGGCGGGCCCGAACTCGAAGTGCCGGTCGGCGGCGTCGAGCAGCCAGGCCAGGTTGGCGTGGGTGAGTTCGACGCCCTTGGGGCGGCCGGTGGAGCCGGAGGTGTAGATGACGTAGGCGAGGTCGTCGGGCCGCGGCAGCATGTCGTCGCCCGGGTCCGGCACGTCCGTCGCGTCCTCCGGCACGTCCGTCGCGTCCTCCGGCGCGTCGGCCGGCTCGGCGTCGAGGACGACGAGCCGGACGGGCAGGTCCTCCACGGCGGGGCGGGTGGCGGTGTCGGTGACGACCAGGTCGATGCCGGAGTCGGTGACGGTGAAGGCGCGGCGGGCCGGCGGGTGGGAGGGGTCGAGCGGCAGGTAGGCGGCGCCGGCCCGCCACACCGCGAGCAGCGCCACGGCCAGGTCGGGGGTGCGGTCGAGGCAGACGCCGACGAGGGAGCCGGGGGTCACCCCGGCGGCGCGCAGCCGGCGCGCCAGACCGCTCGCGGCGGCGTCGAGCCCGGCGTACGTCAGGGTGCGTCCCGATCCGCTGACGGCGGCCGCGTGCGGGGTGCGGCGGACGTGCTCGGCGAGCCGGTCCGGGGCGGTGCGCGGGGCGGGCGCGAGGGAGTGGCCGGTGTTCGCGGGCCCGTCGGGGCCGAGCAGGTGGGCGCGTTCGGCCGGGGTGAGGGGGTCGACGGCGCTGAGCGGCAGGTCGGGGGTGGCGCGGAACGCCTCCAGCAGGGCGGCGGTGTGCCGGGCCAGGGCGGCGACGGAGGACTCCTCGAACAGCTCGGGCCGGTACACGAAGACGAGGTCGGTGCGCCCGCCGCCGTCCCGCAGGTCCAGGGTGAGGTCGAACTTGGCGGTGGTGAGGTCGATCCGGTACGGCGTCCCGTCCGCCTCGCCCAGGGCGAGGTCCGCGCCGGTGGCGTCGGTGTGCGTGTAGAGGACCTGGACGAGCGGGTTGCGGGCGAGGTCGCGGTCCGGGCTGAGCGCGTCGACGACCTGCTCGAACGGCAGCGACTGGTGCGAGAACGCCTCCAGGACCCGCTCCCGGGTGCGCGCGAGCAGCGTGGCCGGGGTCGGGTCGTCGGAGAAGTCGCCGCGCAGCACGAGGGTGTTGACGAAGAATCCGACGAGCTGCTCGGTCTCGGCCCGCTCCCGGTTGGCGACCACGGTGCCGACGGCGATGTCGCGCTGTCCGCTGTGGAAGGCCAGCGCGGCCTGGAAGGCGGCCAGCACCGTCATGTACGGCGTGGTGCCGGCCTGCCGGCCGAGGGCGTCGAGCGCTTCGGTCAGCTCGGGGGACAGCGTGAGGGTGTGGGTGGCGCCGAGGCTGCCGGGGGTGTCGGGGCGGGGGTGGTCCGTGGGCAGGTCCAGCGGGGTGAGGCCGGCCAGCCGGGTGCGCCAGTGCTCCAGCGCCGCGGACTGGTCGCTCTCCCGCTGCCAGAGGGCGTAGTCGGTGTAGTCGAGGGGCAGTTCGGGCAGCCGCGCGCTGCGGCCCCCGGTGCGGGCCCGGTACAGCTCGGTGAGGTCGCGGACGATCAGGCCGAGGGACCAGCCGTCGGACACGATGTGGTGCATGGCGAGGACCAGGACGTGGTCGTCGTCGGCGGCGCGGACCAGGGTGGCCCGGAAGGCGGGTTCGCGGGCCAGGTCGAAGCGGCGCGTGGCGGCGGCGTGCACGGCGGCGGCGAGGCGCCGTTCGCGGACGTCGCCGGCCGGCCCGGTCGCCTCCACCACGTCCAGGTCCGCCTGGCCGGCGGGCAGGACGCGCTGGTACGGGATGCCCTCGTGCTCGGGGAAGACGACCCGCAGCTGCTCGTGCCGGGCGACCAGGTCGGCGACGGCGGCGCGCAGGGCCGGGACGTCCAGCGGGCCGGTGAACCGCCAGGCGGCGGGCAGCAGGTAGGTGTGGGCACCGGGGTCGAGCCGGTCGAGGAAGTACAGGCGCTGCTGGGCAGCGGACAGCGGGATCCGGTCCGGGCGGGGGCGGACCCGGCGGGGCCCGTCGTCCCGTACGGCGCCGTGGCCGCGCAGCCGCTGCTCCAGCAGCCGTCGGGCGGCCGGGGACAGGGCGTTCGCCGAGGACAGGGCGTTCGCCGGAGACGGGGCGTTCGCCGGGGACAGGGGGCCGGGTCGCACGTCGGATGTGGTCATGAGGGCACTCCGATCTCAGAACTGGGGTTATGGGCCGGGGCGGTGGCGCCCTCAGAAGTCGGCGGTGAGCGAGAGGTCGATCTCGTCGTCGCTCATCGTGGAGATCAGCTCCAGCAGCCGGCGCTCCACTTCGGCGGCCAGCCGCTCCACGGTGGGGTGCTCGAAGAGGTCGCGGACGGCCAGCGGGCAGTCGAAGGCGGTGCGCAGCCGGGAGGCGACCGCGACCGCCCGCAGGGAGTGGCCGCCCAGGGCGAAGAAGTCGTCGTGGACGCCGACCCGGGGCAGGTCGAGCACCTCGCACCACACCTGTGCGACGACCGTCTCGGCGGGGGTGCGCGGCGCCACGAAGGCGTGCGGTGCGCGGGCGGCGGGCTCGGGCAGGGCCGCGGTGTCCAGCTTGCCCTGCACGGTCAGCGGCAGGGCGTCGAGCAGCACGAACGCGGACGGGACCAGGTAGTGCGGCAGATGGGCCCGGCAGTGCGTGGCCAGGGACTCCTCCGACAGTCCGCTGCCCGCGGCGTACCCCACCAGGGCGGCCTCGCCGTGCAGGGTGCGGACGACGACCGCCGCGCCGGTGACTCCGGGGTGCCGGCGCAGCGCCGCCTCGGCCTCCGCGGGTTCGACGCGGAATCCCCGGATCTTGACCTGGTCGTCGTTGCGGCCGAGGAACTCCAGCTCCCCCGAGGGCCGTCGGCGTACGACGTCGCCGGTGCGGTACAGGCGCCCGCCGGGCCGGCCGAACGGGTCGGGCACGAACCGCTCGGCGGTCAGCGCGGGCCGCCCCAGGTACCCCCGCGCCAACTCCGGCCCGCCGACTAGGAGTTCGCCGGGAACGCCGTCCGGGACGGGCTCGCCGAGGGGGTCCACCACGTAGGTGCGGCGGCTGCCGAGGGCGCAGCCGATGGGCACCCGGCCGGGCGGCGGTGCGTCGACGGTGTGCGCGGTCGCGGAGATCACCGCCTCGGTGGGCCCGTAGGTGTTGAGCACCGGGACCGAGGGCAGGTGGGCGAACCAGCGCTCCAGCGGGTCGGCGGGCAGCGCCTCCCCTCCGGTGACCAGCAGCCGCAGCGAGGTGAGGCGGGGCGCCAGGGTGTCCAGGCGGGCGACCAGTTCCGCCCAGTAGGACGGGGTGAGTTCCATGACGGTCACCCGCTCCCGCGCGACGCGGGCGGCGAGCTGCTCGGGGGTCCATATCTCGTCCGGGCGGACGATCACCGTCGCCCCGGTGCTCAGCGCCGGGAGGATCTGCTCCAGGGAGGCGTCGAACGAGGTCGAGGCGAAGGTGAGCACCCGGTCCCGCGCGGTGAGCGCGAACCTCTCGCGGGCGGCGGCCACATGGGCGTCCAGCGCGTGGTGTTCCACGCCGACGGCCTTGGGCAGCCCGGTGGAGCCGGAGGTGAAGATGACGTAGGCGAGGGAGCCGGGGTCGGGATCGTGTCGCGGCCCGTCGGGGTCCGGCCGGACGTCGCGGACGTCGACCGCCGTCGCCCCGAGCGCCGTCACGGTGTCCCGGGTGCGGGCGTCGGACACCACGTGCCGTACGCCGGCCTCCCGGAGCATGTGGCGCAGCCGCTCCTCGGGCAGCCGGGGATCGAGCGGCACGTACACGCCGCCCGCCCGCCACACGGCGAGCATCGCGGCCACCGACCACACGCCCCGGCCCACGCACACCCCCACGGCGTCGCCCGCGGCCACGCCCGCGCCGGCGAGCGCCGCGGCGAGCCCGCCGGTCAGGGCGTCCAGGCGCGCGTGGTCGAGGGTGGTGTCCTCGCAGACGACGGCGGTGGTGTCCGCCCGGCCCGCGACCCGGAACCGGGGTGCGGGCGCGGCATCCGCCCCGGCCGCGGCCACCAGCCGGTCGCGCTCGGCGGCCGCGAGCAGCGGTGCCTCGTCGACGCGGATCGCGGGATCGGCGAGGAAGGCCTCCAGCAGCCGACCGACGTGGTGGGCGAACCGGGTGGCGGTGGCCGGGTCGAACAGGTCGGCGGCGTACTCGACGTTGAGCGCGAACCGGTCCGGGCGGACCACGAAGGTCGCGGTCAGGTCGAACTTGGCCGAGCCCCAGGGCAGCGTGAAGTCGGTGGCGTCGATTCCCGGCAGGCCGGAGCCGCCCGTGGAGGCGTCCTGGACGTCCACCATGACCTGGAACAGGGGGTTGCGGGACAGGTCGCGTTCCGGGCGCAGCCGTTCCACCACCCGTTCGAAGGGCACCTCCTGGTGGTCGAAGGCGCCCAGGACGGTCTCCCGCACCCGGTCCACCAGGCCGGCGAACGTCGGCCGCCCGGACAGGTCCGTGCGCAGCACGACGGTGTTGACGAAGAAGCCGACGAGCGGCTCCAGTTCGAGCCGGCCGCGGCCGGCGACGGGCGTGCCGACGGATACGTCCGCCTGCCCGGTCCAGCGGGCGAGCACCGCCTGGGCGACGGCCAGCAGCACCATGAAGCGGCTGGCGCCGCGGGCGCGGGCGAGCGCGTCCACGCGCTCCACCAGGTGGGCGGGCAGATCGACCTCGACGGCGCCGCCCCGGCCGGTGAACACCGCCGGGCGGGGCCGGTCGGTGGGCAGCTCGAGGGCGGGTGCGCCGTCCAGTGTGCTTTCCCAGTAGGCCAGTTGGGGTTCCAGGCCGCCGCTGTCGGCGCGCTCGCGCTGCCAGGCGGCGAAGTCGGCGTACTGGACGGGCAGCGGCGGCAGCTGTGCGCCGCGGCCGGTGCGGCGGGCCGCGTAGTGCCGGGCGAGTTCGTCCAGCAGGACGCCCTTGGACCAGCCGTCGGTGACGGCGTGGTGCAGGGCGAGCAGGACGACGTGGTCGTCGTCGGCCAGTTCCCACACACCGGCCCGCAGCAGGGGCGGCCGGGCGAGGTCGAAGCGGCGGGTGGCGAGCGCCGCGGCGGCCCGGCGCACCGCCTCCAGGCGGGAGGGCTCGTCCGGGCCCGCCGGGGCCGGCTCCCACTGGAGCGGGACGCCCACCGGGTCGCACACCTGCTGCACGGGACGCCCGTCGGACTCGACCAGCGCCGTGCGCAGCACCTCGTGGCGGGCCACCAGGTCGTCGAGGGCCTGCTGCCAGGCGGCGCGGTCCAGGCCGCCGCGCACCCGCCAGCAGTACCACAGCAGGTAGGAGTCGCCGCGGTCGGAGGTGCGGTCCAGGAACCACAGGCGTTCCTGGGCGAAGGACAGCGGCAGCGGCCGGTCGCGGTCGACGGGTACCAGCTCGGCCGCGCCGGAGGCGCGCGCGGCGCTCACCCGGGGGGCGAAGCCGCGGACGGTCGGGTTCTCGAAGACGGTGCGCAGTTCGATGTCGCGGCCCAGCTTCTGGGCGATCCGGGAGACCGCCATGGTGGCGAGCAGCGAGTGCCCGCCGAGGTCGAAGAAGCTGTCGTCGATGCCGATCCGGTCCAGGCCCAGGACGTCGGCCCACACCTCGGCGACGATCCGCTCCGTCTCGTCGCGCGGCGCGGTGAGCCCGGGGTCGTCGGCGTCGCGGGTGCGGACCGGGTCGGGCAGGGCGTTGCGGTCGAGCTTGCCGGAGACGCCGACCGGCAGCGCGTCCAGGACGACGAAGTCGGAGGGGATGGCGTAGTGCGGCAGCCGGCGCTCGCACCAGGCGCGCAGCTCCGCCCGGTCCGGCACTCGCGGCGCGTCCGGCGCCGGTACGACGTAGCCGGTCAGGCTGCGTCCGGTGGCGCGGTCGGGGCGGGCGGCGGCGGCGCCCACGAGCGGGCAGGCGCGCAGCACGGTCTCGATCTCGCCGAGTTCGATGCGGAAGCCGCGAATCTTGACCTGGTCGTCGGTGCGGCCCACGAACTCCAGGTCTCCGCCGGCCCGCCAGCGCACCAGGTCGCCGGTGCGGTACAGGCGGGCGCCGGGCGGCCCGTAGGGGTCGGGCAGGAAGCGTTCGGCGGTCAGCGCGGGCCGGTTCAGATAGCCGCGGGCGACTTCCGTGCCGCCGATGAGGAGTTCGCCGCAGACGCCGACCGGCACCGGTTCACCGTCGGCGTCGACCACGTACACGCGACGGTCGCCGAGGGGTCTGCCGATGGGCACGCTGTCCTCGGGGGGTTCGTCGGCGTCGTACGTGGTGGCGGTGACGGTGGTCTCGGTCGGGCCGTAGGCGTTGCACACGCGGACCCAGGGGACGGCGGCGCGCCAGGCGGCGAGGGTGTCGGCCGGGACGGCCTCGCCGCCGAGGACGAGCAGTCGCAGGGAGGCGAGGTCCGCGGCCTGTCGGCGGTCCAGGGAGAGCGTCAGCTCCGACCAGTACGTGGGCGGCACGTTGACGACGGTCACCTCGTGCCGGCGGACGACCTCGGGGACCTGGGTGGGCAGCCAGGGTTCGTCGGGGCGCATGACGACGGTGGCGCCGGTGGTGAGGGCGGGCAGCACCTGGTCGAGGGAGGCGTCGAAGGAGAAGGAGGCGAAGGCCAGCACCCGGTCGGCGGCGGTGATGCCGAGGCGTCGCCGGGCGGCGGCGACGTGGGAGGCGAGCGCCGCGTGCTCCACGCCGACCGCCTTGGGCCGTCCGGTGGATCCGGAGGTGAAGATGACGTGGGCGAGTTCGCGGGGATCGGGCCGGTGGCGGGGGCCGTCCGCGGCCGGCACGACGGCGGTGACGTCGACCGTGGCGGGGGCGAGTCCGGCGGCGGTGCCGGCCGTCGCCGGGTCGGTGACCACACAGCCGAGCCGGGCCTCCCGTGCCATGAACTCCAGCCTTTCGGCGGGGAGTTCGGGGTCGAGGGGGACGTATGCCCCGCCCGCCCGCCAGATGCCCTCGATGGCGGCGACCGACCACGGTCCGCGCCGCAGCAGCACGCCCACGGGGGTGCCCGCGGTGACTCCGGCCGCGCGCAGCGCGACGGCGAGTCCGCCGGTCATCGCGTCCAGTCCGGCGTAGGTGACGCTGTCGGCGCCGCAGCGCAGGGCGGTCGCGTCGGGCCGCCCGGAGAAGGCGACCGGCGCCGGCGGCCCGGACGGCCGGTCGGCGGCCCGGTGCCACTCGGGGCGGGGACGGGCCGGCGCCCCGGGTCCGGTGGGCAGGGCGCGGACCAGGTCCTGCACGGGTGCCTGGGGGTCGGCCAGGACGGCCCGCAGCAGTGCCGGGTAGGCGCGGGCGAAGGCGCGCATCGTGGCGGCGTCGAACAGCGCGGTGGCGTACTGCAGGACGGCGGCGATGCTGCCGTCCGTGCGCAGGGTCAGGTCCAGGAAGACGTCCAGCGGGGTCTCGGCGAGCGGCGGCTCGACGAGGGTCACCTCCAGGCCGGGTATCCGTATCGGCCGGATCGGGTTGTTGAGCAGGGTGAACGACGCCTGGGCGAGCGGGTGCCGGGACAGGTCGCGGGAGCCGCCGAGCGCGCCGACGACGAGGTCGAAGGGCGCCTCGGCGTGCGCGAGGTCGGCCGGGACCCGGGCGCGCACCCGGTCGAGCAGCGCGGCGAAGCCGGGCCTGCCGGACAGGTCGGTGCGCAGGACGACGGTGTTGACGAGCGGGCCGATCAGCGTGTCGGCGCCGCGCTGGGCGCGGTCGGCGAGGGTGCTGCACACGGCGACGTCGGTACGGCCCGACCAGTGGCCGAGGAGGGCCTGGTAGGCGGTGAGCAGCAGCATGTAGCGGGTGGCGCGCCGGGACCGGGCCAGGGCGTCGACGGCGGCGACCAGGTCGGCGGGCAGGTCGAAGCGGACGACGTCGCCGGAGCCGTCCCAGACGCGGGGGCGTGGCCGGTCGGTGGGCAGGTCGAGCGGGCCGAGTCCGGCGAGCCGGTCCCGCCAGTGCGCGAGCAGGCGCTCCAGGCGCTCGCCGGAGAGGCGTTCGGCCTGTGCGCGGGCGAGGTCGGCGTACCGCAGCGCGGGCGGGGCGACCGGTTCGCCGCGGTAGCCGGCGGCGAGTTCGTCCAGCAGGACGCCCCACGACCAGCCGTCCACGGCGATGTGGTGCACCTCGACGAGCAGCAGGTGCTCCTCGGGCGCCACCCGGGCCAGCGTCGCCCGGATCGGGGCCTGCGCGGACAGGTCCACGGGGCGGCCGAGGCAGCGGTCGAAGAGTTCGGCCGGGCCGGTCGCCTCGGTGTGTTCGAGGATCACGCCCGCCGGCGGGTCGACCACCGGCACCGGCTCGCCGTCGACGGCGGTGAAACGGGTGCGCAGCACCTCGTGCCGGTCCACGATCCCGGACAGCGACCGCTCCAGCCGGCCCGCGTCCAGGGGGCCGCGCAGCCGCAGCACCAGCGGGAGCATCGATCCGGTGGAGGAGCCCGCCAGCTGGTCCAGGAACCACAGCCGGCGCTGGGCGAAGGATGCCGTGCGGGTGTCCACGTAGTTCGGTGCCCCCTTGGGGGCCGGGCCTGTTGTCACTGTGAGCCTCCCAGCCGAGTCGTGGCAGCAGACTGCCGCCGGCCCGGCGCGGCCCATAGGGAAGAAGACGCAGCACCACCGGCAGACCGGCCTGCCGTTCCGGCCGGACGGTGCCCGGGACCCGTACGCCGGCGGCGCGGCCGGCCCACCGCGCGGGCTGCGGCGCGCACCGAGGACCGGCACGGCACCGCTCCGGTCCTGCCTGCGCCGGCCGGGCAGCGGCCGAAGGGGTGAACCGGAAGGCCCGTCCCCGGCTCCGGCCAGCCGGTCCGCGCCTGCCGCGCAGCCGGGACGGCTCGGACCGGGTTTGCCCGGTGGTGTGCGCTGACACAGGATCGGGCTGTCGCGGCAGGGCAAAAGCGCACGGAACGGACGGGATCGGTGCGATGACTGACAATCCGGAGGGCGGGGCCCGTCAGGATCCCGGCGGTCTTCGCCGGCGGCGCTTGCTCGGAGCCGCGGCGGCGGGCGCCGCCGGGATGACGGCCGCCGTACTGAGCGGCTGCGACCGTGCCGCGCCGCGTGCCCACCGGCCCGGTGCGGTGCGGCGAAGCGTCGCGGCGGAGCCGGACTGGCAGATCGCGTCGGCCGGTCCGGCTGACGCGGTCCAGGGCTACGCGGACAGGATCAGCGTCCGGCCCGGTGAGGAGTTCGGGTTGTACGTGTCGACCACCGCACGGAATTTCCGCGTCTCGGCGTTCCGGGTGGGCTGGTACGGCGGTGCGCAGGCCGGGCTGGTCTGGCGGTCCGGCCGGACCCCCGGGCGGGTCCAGAGCGGCAGCACGGTGAGCCGGGACACCCGGACCGTGCGGGCCGGCTGGGAGCGCAGCCTGACGGTCAGGGCCGAAGGCTGGCCGGAAGGCGCCTACCTGCTGCGGCTGGACGCCGACGACGGCCACCAGCGCTACGTCCCGCTGATCGTCCGCTCCGCCACGGCCGTGGGCCGGACCCTGCTCATGCACGCCCCGGCGACGTGGCAGGCGTACAACCGGTGGGGCGGTCACAGCCTCTACGCGGGCGAGGACGGCTCGTACGCCTCCCGGTCACTGGCGGTCAGCTTCGACCGGCCGTACGACGGGACCGGCGCGGAGAAGTTCCTGGTCTACGAGCGGGCGGCGGTGGTCCTGGCCGAGCGGCTGGGCATACCCCTGGCGTACACCACCGGCGTCGACGTCCACCTCGACCCCGGGGTGCTGCGCGGTGCGACCACGGTGGTGGCACTCGGCCACGACGAGTACTGGACGCCGGAGCAGCGCCGGTACGTCACGGCGGCCCGTGACGCGGGCACCAACCTGGCCTTCCTCGGCGCCAACACCTGCTTCCGGCGGGTCCGTCTGGAGCCCGGCCCGCGTGACGGCGTCCGCACGGTGGTCTGCCACAAGACCGACTACCGCCAAGACCCGTACCTCGAGCGGCACCCGACGATGGCCACCACCGACTTCCGCGTCGGGCCCGGCGCCGACCCGGAGTCCTCGCTGACCGGCGTGATCTACGAGGGCTTCCCCACCGATGCCCCCTACCGGGTGGAGAACGCCGGGCACTGGGTCTTCCGGGGCACCGGGGTGCGGCAGGGCGACAGCTTCGCGCACCTGGTCGGGGTCGAGTACGACCGGGTCGCCCAGGGCTTCCCGACCCCGGAGCCGATCGAGATCGTGGCCCACTCCCCGCTGGTGTGCAAAGGCCGCCCCAGCCATGCGGACTCGGCGTACTACACGGTGCCCAGCGGCGCGGGTGTCTTCGCGACGGGAACGATGCGCTGGGTGGAGGGTCTGATGGCCGGGACCGCCGAGGGCGGCCGCGACCACTCGATGGACACCCGCACCAGAAAGTTCGTCACCAAGGTCACGGAGAACCTGCTGAACGGCTTCGCCGCGGGACCGGCCCGCGGTTCCCGGCCCGCCCCGCGCGACAACGTGAGCCGCGTCTACGGAAGCTGACCGCCCGTGGACGGTTTCGGGATGAGCGACCCGCGGCTGACACCGGCACGCTCGGCGAGCGCGAGCGCGGTGAAGCCGCGCTCGGTGCGCCAGTGTTCGAGGTCGCGGCCCGGAGACTGCATCAGCGGATCGAGGTCCGGCGATGTCCGGCCACTTCCTGAAGGGGAGCATGCAGGTTGTTGTGAGGTCAGAGCCAGGTCAGGCGCCACAGGCGGAATGCGCCCGTGCCGTCCGACAAGTACTCGCCGCCGCCGACGTCTTCACTGGTGACGACGTACTCCTTTGCCTGCCACAGGGGGATGACAGGGACATCGCGAGCGACGGCCTCTTGCAGCTTTGTCAGGGTGTCGTCGGCCTTTGCCCGGTCGGCGTAGCGTTGGCTCGCGGCGATCATCCGGTCCACGGTCGTGCTGCTGTAACCGGTGTTCATCGTGCCGCCTGTGCCGACGAGCTGGCTGCCGAAGGTGTCCGGGTCGGGGTAGTCGGCGACCCAGCCGACCGCGTAAGCGTCGAGCGTGCCGCCCGCCCAGCGCTTCTGGAACTCGGTCCAGTCGTAACCCTTGAGTCTGACTCTGAACAGGCCGCCGGTCTCGAGCTGCCGTTTGATTTCCGCGGCCTCTTCGGCGGCGGCACCGCGGCCCTCGGCATAGCTGTAGGTGAAGTGCACCGGCAGGGTCACACCGGCCTCGGTGAGCAGTTGACGCGCCTTGCCGATGTCCGGTCTGGGGTAGTGGTCGAAGAAGGAGGTGGCGTGGCCGATGATGCCCGCAGGGATGAGTGAGTAGAGCGGGTCGACGGTGCCCCCGTAGAGGGTGACCGCGAGTCGGGGACGGTCGATCAGCCAGGCCAAGGCTTGCCGGACCCTGAGGTCGTGCAGCGGTTTCCCTTCTCGGACGTTGAGATAGAGGTTGCGGGTTTCGGAGCTGGTGGCTTCCGATACGTGTTGTCCGGGGTCGCTGGGGTCCAGGTCGGCGAGGGCTTTGGGGGGCAGTTGCCGGGTGGCGACGTCGATCTTGCGGCTCTTCCAGGCGCTGTCGAGGGCGCCGGGAGTGCTGTAGTAGCGCAGCTCGACGGGCCGGCCGGACTCCTTCGCGGCGCCCTTGTAGTGGGCGTTGGGCGACAGCACCACCTTTTCGCCCTTGACGTGGGAGCTCAGGGTGTACGGGCCCGTGCCGTCGATCTCGTCACCGGTGCGCAGGGCGTCGTCCGGGTATTTGGTCGAGTCGACGATCGAGCCCGCCCCGGTGGCCACCTTGAAGGGGAACGTGGTGTCCGGGGAGGACAGGTGGAAGGTGACGATGCGTCCTTCGGCCTCTACCGAGGTGAGGGTGTCGAGCAGGGCCGACGGGCCGACATCGGAGTTGATCTTCTTGACGCGTTCGAAGGAGAACTTCACGTCCTTGGCCGTCATGGCGCGTCCACTGGGGAAGGTGATCCCGTCGCGCAGTTCGCAGCGGTAGGTGCGCAGGTCTGCGGCGACGAAGGCGCAACTCTTGGCTGCGTCCGGTACGGGCTCGGCGCCGCCGGTCTCGAGGGTCAGCAGCGTCTGAAACACGTTGCTGTACAGGGCCAGGGAGCCGGCGTCGTAGCCGCCGGCTGGGTCGAGGGACGTAGCGGCGTCCGTCGTGCCGACCTTGATTGCTTTTCCCGGTTGCTCGTCCGACGGCAGCAGCAGCCAGCCCGTTGCCGCGACTCCGGTGAGTGCGAGCAAGCCGGCAAGGATGCGTATACGGGCCGTTCTCATCGGTTTTTGTCCTCTCCGGGTCTCAATTTCACGATCGGAACGGGAGCTCACCGGATCGGCCTCACGGTTTCACCAAGCCTGAATGCGGCCCATTTCTGCAGGTGCGGAGCTCGTGCCAATAGGTTTCGGTGGACACGGACCGCATGGCGTCGCCCAAGAGCATCGGCGCGGACCGGGACGTCGCGGGCCCGACCGACGACTTGCGCACCGAAGGCGGTCAGCTCTACGCCGGTGCCGCTGCGCATGAAGAGTCCTTCATCGAGCAGTCGCTCGATGCGGCGCAGTGGTGAACTCACCGCGGGCTGTGTGAGCCCGAGCGCGGCCGCTGCGCGCCCTACGCTCCCGGAGTCCGCGATTGCGCACAGCACGCGCAGGCGGCGCAGCTCCAGATCCATCAGTACACCTCGCTGTGTGGCGGAAACGGCAAGCGAATTATGCGTGTGCGCCGATTCCTGTGGGGCTCGGTCGCGCTTCTTGCGTGAAGTCTTATGCCGGGCCTGATGGTTCTGTTATGACCGGGACTATTGTCATGGCGGTGCCCACGGGCTTTGATCCCTGCAACCCGAGGCGACGATCGGACAGGTCACCGCCGATCTGGGGGTCAACCCCGAGACCGGGGCACTGGATCATGGCGGAAGAGGTATGGCTGAAACACTGAGTGCGACTCACCCGGAAGGCCATTTCTCAGCAAGCACCTGCGAAAGAAAGCAGCGACTGTTGCGCTTTCACGACGTTTAGCCGTGGAAGGCGAGCGGGGACAATTTCCGGTGCGACGATACTTACGGCAGAAAGGCGGCCGGCGTTGCGGAGGATCGTGGCGACCGGGCCCGATGGGCGGCACCCGCTGTTGTCCTCGCCGAGGTCTGCCTCGTGTGGACCGGCGTGTTCAGCCCGAGCGAGGCCGTAGTGGTCGGCAGGAGGCTCTCAACCAGGCGTTGTCCACCTCGTACACGCTGCGCCAGGCGGGCGCCGGTAGCGGCGGCTCCGTCGGCGGCACGGGCTGCCGGGCGGGCGCTTCCGTGCCATCGGGGCGGGTTGAACCAATGGGCGACGACACGGTCGAGCGGAGCGGCGGGGTCTGCCCAGGAAGTGCCGTTGGACCGGCCGCTCACAGCGTCCCTGGCGGATACCGGAAGTTCGAAGCCGAGGTCAAGCAGACTCAGCTCAGTCTTGTCTGCAGAGGTGAGGTCATGGTCTTCGGTACGCGGCCTCCATGAGACCCGGGCTTCGGGGAGCAGTCGTACCGGACGACGCCGGGCGCCTCAGTCCCGGCCGGTCCGGCCACCGGGCCGTCGTAGAAGGTGATCGGCTCTCCTGGCGCGCCGCAGGGGTACACCGGTGACAGAGGTGTCTCGGCGCTGAGCCCGGTTGCGCTCGTCCCCGACCGACGTCACCGCTCACCCGCAAGGTCGAGATCAACCCTGCTCGTCTCGGCCGCACCCTGAGCGCTCCGGGGACGGTGCCACGGACGGGCGATCGGACCGGACACCGCCCGCCACCACGCCTCCACCGGCAGCTTCCCCCTCGGCTCGAACGGCTCACCCGGCCGCGGGAACGCCACCGCCTGGCCGGCCTCCTCGGCCGCCGCCAGCGTCCACTCCCCGGGCTCGGCCCAGGCGTGCGGGGCGAGGTTGAAGGTGCCCCAGTGGATCGGCAGCAGCACCCCGTGCGGGGCGCCGCCCTGGAGGTCGAGGTGGGCCCGCATGCCCTCCTCGGGCGTCATGTGGATGTCCGGCCAGAACTCGCTGTACGCGCCGACCTGGATCATCGTGACGTCGAACGGGCCGTGCGCGGCGCCGATGTCCTTGAAGCCCTCGAAGTAGCCGGTGTCGCCGCTGTGGTAGATCCGGTGCTCCTCGCCGGCGACGGCCCAGGACGCCCACAGGGTGTGCTGGGTGTTGCGCAGGCCGCGGCCGCAGAAGTGGCGGGCCGGGGTGGCGGTGAGCGTGAGCCCGCCCACCCTCGTCTCCTCGTGCCAGTCCAGCTCGCGCAGCCGGGTCGCGGACACGCCCCAGTGCTCGAGGTGGGCGCCGACGCCGAGCGGCACGGCGAACAGGGTGTCCGTGCCCGCCAGCGCCTTGATCGTGGGCATGTCCAGGTGGTCGTAGTGGTCGTGCGAGATGACGACGACGTCGACCGGGCCGAGGGCGGCCAGCGGCAACGGCACCGGGTGCAGCCGCCGGGGACCGACGAAGGAGAACGGGGAGCAGCGCGCACCCCACACCGGGTCGAACAGCACCCGCCGGCCGTCGATCTCGGCGAGCACGCCGGAGTGGCCCATCCAGGTCACCCTGAGTCCGGTGGCAGGCGGCGCGGCGATGTCGGCGAGGGTGGTGGGGTGCACCGGGACGGTGCCCCGGGGAGCGCGGCGGGGCCGCTCGTCCTTGTCGAAGAAGACCTTCGCGAAGTCGAGCGTCGAACCGGAGGGCCGGGTACGCGCGACGCCCCCGGGGTTCTGGAAGACGCCGTCCTTGAAGTGCGGTGATCTGCGGATGCGCGCGAGGCGCTCACCGCTCGGGTCCGCGCCGAAGGCCGCGGGCCGCAGCGCGCGGAGCCCGGAGCTCAGGGGACGGGAACCGGACACGGGACCTCCAGGTCGGATCGGAGGCCTTCCATTATGGTCGGCCCCGCTGACAACGCCCGGTTCGCCGGGCCCGGCGGGGGCTTTCCAAGGAAAGACCAAAGATGCGGCGGCGGCCGGTACGGACCGGCCGCCGCCGGCGATGCCGTCTTCAGGGCCGCGCGCCCGGGATGGGCACTGCCGTCCCGCTCACCCGGACGCGCGGGTCCCCGTCCCGCAGGTCGACCGTGAGCGTGGACGGTCGTCCCAGGTCGTGGCCCTGATGGAGGGTGAGGCGGGCGTCGGGGGCGACCGCGCCGAGGGTGCGCAGGTAGGCGCCCAGCGCGGCGGCGGCCGCACCGGTGGCGGGGTCCTCCACCACACCGCCGACGGGGAAGGGGTCGCGGACGTGGAAGACGTCCTCCCGCTCCCGCCAGACCAGTTGCAGGGTCGTCAGGTCCAGACGGTCCATCAGGGCGGTGAGGCGCTCGAAGTCGTAGTCCAGGGCGGCCAGTCGGGCGCGGCCGGCCGCCGCCAGCACCAGGTGCCGGGCGCCCGCGAAGGCGATGCGCGGCGGCAGCGCCGGGTCCAGGTCGGCGGCGGGCCAGTCGAGGGCGGCCAGGGCCTCGACGACGTCGTCGGCGGCCACGTCGGCGACGTACGGCTCGACGCTGGTCAGGGTCGCGCGCAGGGCGCCGGACGGCCCGGCCGCCACCGACACCGGGACGTCGCCGGCCTGCGTCACGAACAACAGTTCGCCGGGCCCGGTCCGCTCGGCGAGGGCGACGGCGGCCGCGACGGTGGCGTGCCCGCAGAACGGCACCTCCGCCTTGGGGCTGAAGTACCGCACGGTGAAGACCCGTCCGGGGTCGGTGCCGGGCCGCTGCGGACCGGGGGTCAGGAACGCGGTCTCCGAGTAGCCGACCTCGGCGGCGACGGCGAGCATGGCGGCGTCGCCGAGACCGCTCGCGTCGAGGACGACCCCGGCCGGGTTGCCCCCGGCGGGGTCGTCGGAGAAGGCGGTGTAGTGCAGCACACCCGTCGCGGTGGCGTCGCTCGTCGTCATGTACGGTCAGAACACCGTCCGCCGGCCGGCTGTTCCCGGCCGACCGTACGAATACGGAGTACGGGAGACGGGGTACGGAGTACGGGTACGGAGTACGGGTACGGAGTCACCGTCCGGCGGCGCGTGCACGGAAGGCGCGGGAGCGCCGGGTCAGGCGACCGACTCGATCCGCAGTTTGATGTCGTACGGGGACAGCATCCCCTTCGCCTGGACGTGGTCGCCGGACGACTCACCCCGCAGGCGCCGGCCGATCCAGGGCACCAGGTACTCGCGCGCCCACTGCACGTCGTCCCGCCGGATCTCGAGGGTGCCGCGCGGCGGGAGCGGCGGCCAGGCCTGCTCGGGGTCGGCCGGCACCTCCAGGCCGAGGACCTGGCCGGCGCGCAGCGCCACGCGCGTGTGCCCCTCGGGCGACAGGTGGAGCCGGTCGTGGTCCCAGGCCCGGCGGTCCTGGATGGACTTCAGGGACCACAGGTCCAGCACGGGACAGCCGTAGCGGTCGGCGATGGCCCGCACATGGCCGTTGTAGGTGGCGATCTTGCCGCGCAGGCGCTTGAGCACCGGCACGCCACGGGTGTCGAAGCCCGTCGTCACCATGACGGTGCCGGCGGCCTCGGTGAGCCGTGCGACCGCCCGCTCGAAGCGCTCGGCGACCTCGTCGGGGTCGGTGCCGGGCCGGAGGATGTCGTTGCCGCCCGCGCAGAAGGACACCAGGTCCGGAGCGAGCCCGACGGCCTGCGGGACCTGCTCGGCCACGATCTGGTCGAGCAGCCTGCCGCGCACGGCGAGGTTCGTGTACGTGAAGTCGCCCTCGGGCCGCCGGTCGGCGAGGAGCACCGCGAACCGGTCCGCCCAGCCGACGAACGCCCCGTCGGGACCCGGGTCGCCGACGCCCTCGGTGAAGCTGTCCCCCACCGCGACGTACGACCCGATCACTGATCTGCTGTCACTCTTCGAATCGTCTGCCACAGCAGGTCATGATTCACCGTCCAATGTGACCTACGCGACCGTAGGGAGGGCTTGACGAACGGTGAGATAAGCCACGCCTAAATTGTTCGCCAAACCCGGAATACGCCGCCCCGTGCACGGCGACGGCCGAGAACCGGACCCGGGGATCGGGGTCCGGTCCTCGGCGGCATGCCGGGCGGCCGGGGGCCGTCAGCCGACGGCGACGCCCTTGGAGCGGAGGTAGCCGACCGGGTCCACGTCGGAGCCGTAGTTCGGCGTGGTGCGGATCTCGAAGTGCAGGTGCGGGCCGGTCACGTTGCCGGTCGCGCCGGAGAGGCCGATCTGCTGGCCGGCGGTGACGGTCTGGCCGGCCGAGACGGAGAGCTGCGAGAGGTGGGCGTACTGGGCGTAGTAGCCGTCGCTCAGCTGGATGACGACCTGGTTGCCGTAGGCGCCGCCCCAGCCCGCGGAGACGACCGTGCCGGCGCCCACGGCCTTCAGCGAGGTGCCGGTCGGCACGACGAAGTCGACGCCGGTGTGGTAGCCGCTGGACCACATGCTGCCCGCGACGCGGTATCCGGTGCCGACGCCGGCCCCGGACACCGGGAGGGTGTAACCGCTGGAGGTGCCGGTGGACTCGGCGGCCTGGGTGACCGTCGTCGGCTGCGAGGAGGACGAGGAGGAGGACGAGTCGGCGGAGGAGGACGGAGAGTCGGCGGAAGGCGCGGGAGCCGAAGAGGAAGGCGACGAAGAGGAAGGCGACGAAGAGGGCGAAAGCGACGAAGACGGCGAAGACGACGACGACTTGGTGGCGCCGCTCGTGGCCTTCTTGCCGATGACGAGCTTGAGGCCGGGGTGGATCAGCGACGGGTCGTCGCCGACGGCCTCGCGGTTGTCCGCATACAGCTTCTTCCAGCCGCCGCGGACGCTCTGCTCCTCGGCGATCTTCGAGAGCCAGTCACCCTTGCGCACCGAATAGGTCCGCACGCCCGCGTTGTTCGCGGCCTTCTCCTTCGCGGCCTTCTTCCCCTCGGCCGCCGCCTTCTCGGCGCCGGAAAGGGACTGCACGGTCTTCTGCGAAACCGGCTGCGCGGTGGACTGCGCGGTGTCGGCGTGGGCGCCGGTGGCCCCCAGCAGGGGGAGGGCGAGCGCGGCGCCGCCGGTTCCGGCGACGGCGATGGAGCGGGTGAAGCGCTGGGACTTGGGGCGGCGGTGCTTACCCTTCGCGGGCATGACGAATTCCTCTCCGGCGCCTGCGAGGTGAGCTGTCGGGTGCGGACTGGAGATGTCCGGCCGCGCGGTGGGCGCGACTTGACCCCAAGCCTGTTCCGGAGACCGGACAGGCGGTTCTACCTGTGGGTCCCCCGCTCCTGCCGTGCACGGGTGAGTGGTGCGGGATTCCGGGCGGCGGCAGGATTCGGCGTCCGCCCGGATTGCCTGGCGAACGTAAGCGACCACGACGCGAAGGGACAAGCAAGAGGTTGCGGGAGGCGCACGTTCCCCTTGATCCCTTACCGGAATTCCCGGTCACCCTCCGTTGATTCCGAGGCGGCTTCAGCGGCCAAATTCCCTGAAAAACAATACGCATTACGTGAACATGACGGGCGACTCACGGTGACCGGTATGACGATGCTCACGCGACCTCGCGCCAGCATTCCTTATTCTGGAGCGAGTTGGAATGAAATCCATCCAAAGCGCCAATTCGGACAGAAGACTCAGACAAGGGCGATGCACCAGAGAAGCACCTTCGGGGCGCATGAACCGTTTCGCGGCATTCGTACCGGCTCGCCACCGGTTCGCCACCAACTCGCCACATGCTCGCCACCGGCTCGCCACGGAATCGCCACGGGCTCCCCGGGGGCAGTCCGCACACCCCTGCTGAGCCGGGGTGTGCGTGTCGTATCGTCAAGGAGGTGCCCGTCGACGAGCAGCGCCGACGGGGACGGCTGGGAGGAGCCCCCGTGACGCAGCAGATCCCGTCGACCGAGCCCGAGCTGGCAGGAGTCCGCAACTTCCGCGACGTGGGGGGCCTGCCGACGGTGGACGGACGACGGGTGCGCCACGGAGTGCTGTTCCGCAGCGGCCACCTCGCGCACGCCACCGCGGAGGACGCCGCCTTCCTCGCCTCGCTGGGACTGCACACCGTCTTCGACTTCCGCAACGCGGCGGACCAGAGGCTGGAGGGCCCGGACGTCGAACTGCCGGGCGTGCGGAATGTGAACCTGCCGCTGAGCGACCCGGCGGACGGCGCCGAGTTCTGGAAGATGGTCCGGGACGGAGACCTCGACCAGCTGCGCGAGATACTCGGGGACGGCAAGGCGGCCGGCCGCATGATCGGCTCGTACCGCCTGATCATCAAGGAGCGCACCGGCGAGCACACGCGCGTGCTGCACGCGCTGGCCGAGGACAGCGTGCCCGCGCTGATGCACTGCGCCGCGGGCAAGGACCGCGCGGGCCTGTCCGTCGCCGTGACCCTGCTCGCCGTGGGCGTGGAGCGGGACGCGATCTTCGCCGACTACCTGGAGTCGAACGCCAAGCACCGCCGCTACCGGGTGCAGCGCGGCGGAAACTCGGCCTCGGCCTACTCCCCCGAGGTCATGGAGCTGCTCAGCCCGCTGTTCGAGGCGCGCGAGGAGTACCTGGCGGCGGCCTTCGAGACCATCGAGGAGACGTGGGGCGGCGTCGATCCCTACCTGGAGCAGGGGCTCGGCGTCACTCCGGCGGTCCGGGAGCGGCTGCGCGAGCGCCTGCTCGCCTGACGCCGCCCAGGACGCGGCGGGCCGCCGGTCAGGACGCGGCAGGCTACTTGGCGCCCACCGAGAACAGCAGGTAGATGAAGCCCGCGAAGAGGTGGCCCGCCGCGATGTAGATGATGAGGCGGATCCACAGGGAGCGCGGGAACTTGTCCTCGTAATTGCTCATGGCATGTCTCCGGTGGTCGAGCCCAGGCACAGCGCGGCCGTGGGACTCTGCAACAGGGTGTGGACGAACAGCAGCTCGACCCCTTCGGGGTCCAGCGCCGCGATGCGGTGCGGCGTCAGCGAGTCGAAGTGCGCGCTGTCGCCGGGACCGAGCCGGTGGGTGGCGTCCCCGAGGCGCAGCCACAGCCGCCCCGTGAGGACGTACAGCCACTCCTCCCCGGGGTGTACGCGCACGATGTCGCCCTGGGTGCCGTACGGCGCGTGGACCCGCAGGGCCTGCATGCCCCGGCCGGAGGCGCCGGCCTGCCAGTAGGTCCAGCCGCCCGCGGCGGTGGGCTCCATGTCGACGGCGCGCACCACGGCGTTACGGTCGGCGACCGTCTCGCCGAGCAGTTCGGAGACCGTCGTACCGTAGATGCGGGCGAGCCCGAGGAGCACCGGCAGCGAGGGTTGCCGCTGCCCGGTCTCCAGCCGGGAGAGGTGGGCCGGGGACAGTCCGGCCGCGCGGGCCGCGGCCTCCAGGGTGAGGGAGGCGCGGCGGCGCAGTGCGCGGAGCTGCGGCGCGACGGCGGGCAGATCTGCCACGGGTCCCGCCGGCTGCTCGAACTCGGCTTCCGGGGAGCTCATACCCCCATTGAGCCGCAGCTTTACCTCTGGGGCAAATTTCTTGCCTCAGAGGCAAAGAACCTTCGGCGGGGGTTCGGGCTAGCGGTTGGCGACGGCCTGTTTGATCAGCGTCCTGCCGAAGTCCCACATCAGCCCGCCTCCATTGTGCGCCTCGTCCATCACCTCCGTGAAGGCGGCCACGAACCGGTCCACCTCCCGCTCGCCGATGGTGAGCGGCGGGATCAGCTTGATGACCTCCAGGTGGTCGCCGGAGACCTGGGTGAGGATGCGGTGACGCTGCAGCAGCGGAACGACGACCATCTGCGCGAACAGTCCCTTGCGGGCGGCCTGCAGCATGGTCCACCGGCTGCGCAGCTTCAGCGACCTGGGCCGGCCGAACTCGATGCCGATCATCAGCCCGCGGCCGCGGACGTCGGCGAGCAGCTCGTAGCTGTCGGTCAGCGCCGCGAGGCGGGACCTGAGCAGTTCGCCGGTCGCGCGGGCGTTGGCGACGATCTGCTCGTTCTCCATGACCGACAGCACGGCGAGCCCGGCCGCCATGGCCTGGGCGTTGGACCCGAAGCTCGCCGAGTGGACGAGGACGCGGTCCATCGACGAGTAGACCTTCTTGAAGATCCAGTCCTTGCCGAGCGTCGCCCCGACGGGCACGTATCCACCCGACAGCGCCTTGGCCACGCACACCAGGTCCGGCTCGACGCCCTCCTCGTGCTGGTAGGCGTAGAAGTCGCCGGTGCGGCCGAGGCCGGTCTGCACCTCGTCGGCGATGAGCAGCGCCTTGTGCCGGTGCAGCAGTTCCTGCGCGGCCCGCAGGTAGCCGGGCGGGGACTCGTACACGCCCTTGCCCTGGATCGGCTCCACGATCAGGGCGGCGACGTCGCCCTTCCTCAGCTCCCGCGCCAGGGCGTCGAGGTCGCCGAGGGGTACGGCGGTGTCGGGCAGCAGCGGGGCGAAGCCGTCCCGGAAGCCGGACTCGCCGTTGACCGACAGCGAGCCCGTCGTCAGCCCGTGGAAGGCGTGCTCGCAGTACAGCACCCTGGGCCTGCCGGTGGCGTAGCGGGCGAACTTCAGCGCGCCCTCGACCGCCTCCGTGCCGCTGTTGCCGAAGAACACCCGGTCCAGGTGCGGGCTGTGCGCGAGGAGCTTCTCGGCCAGCAGCCCGGGCAGCGGCTGGCAGTCGAAGCGGGTGAGGTCGGCGAGCGAGGCGTCGAGGACGTCGTGCAGCGCCTTGCGGACCACCGGATGATGGCGGCCCAGGCCCATCACCCCGAACCCGGCGAGCATGTCCAGGTATTCGTTGCCGTCCGCGTCCCAGAAGTACGCGCCCTCGCCGCGCTCGTAGACCTTGTCGAAGCCGATGGTGTGCAGCATGCGCGGGAGCTGGTGGTTGAGGTACCTGGTGTGCAGCTCGTAGCGCTCGGCTCCGCGCTCGGCCAGGAGCGCGCCGAGGTCGAACTCCTTGCTCATTCAGCCCTCTCCTTGACTGGGGCGGCCCCCGCCGGGTCGGCGGCGGCCTCCTTGACGGCCAGGCTCGCGCTGATCCGCCCGGCCACCTCCACCGGCGTGAGCCCGATGTCGGCGAGCACCTCGGCGCGCTTGGCATGCGCGAGGAACTGCTCCGGAATCCCGAACCGCCGCACCGGTACGTCGACTTCGGCGTCGCCGAGCGCCAGCGCCACCGCGGACCCGACGCCGGCCGCGCGGCTGTTGTCCTCCACCACGGCCACCAGGCGGTGTGCGGCGGCGAGCCCCGGCAGCGCCGGATCGACCGGCTTGACCCACCGGGGGTCCACCACCGTGCACCCGATGCCGCGCGCCTGGAGCAGCTCGGCGGCCTGCAGGCAGACCGGCGCCATGACGCCGACGGCGACCAGCAGCACCTCGGGCCGGTCCGCGCGGTGCAGCACGTCCATGCCGCCCACCCGGTCGACCGCGGGGATCCGCGGTCCCACCGACTCCTTGGGGAAGCGGACCAGGGTCGGCGCGTCGTCGACGGCGACCGCCTCGCGCAGCTGGGCGCGCAGCTGGTCGGCGTCGCGCGGGGCGGCGATCCGCAGGCCCGGCACCACCTGGAGGACGGACATGTCCCACATGCCGTTGTGGGAGGCGCCGTCGACGCCCGTGACACCGGCCCTGTCCAGCACGAAGGTGACCCCGCAGCGGTGCAGCGCCACGTCCATCAGGAGCTGGTCGAAGGCGCGGTTGAGGAAGGTGGCGTAGACGGCGACCACCGGGTGCAGCCCGCCGGTCGCCAGTCCGGCCGCGGAGACGGCCGCGTGCTGCTCGGCGATGCCGACGTCCCACACCCGGCCGGGGAAGCGGGCAGCGAACTTGCCGAGACCCACCGGGTGCAGCATGGCCGCCGTGATCGCGACGACGTCCTCGCGCTCCTCGCCGATCCGGACGATCTCGTCGCCGAACACCGAGGTCCAGGACGGGCCGTCGGCGGGCGTGAGCGGTTCGCAGGTGAGCGGGTCCATCACGCCGACGGTGTGGAAGCGGTCCTCCTCGTGCGCGAGGGCGGGCTCGTAGCCGCGGCCCTTCTCCGTGAGGCAGTGGACGAGGACCGGCCCGTGGAAGCGCTTCGCGCGCCGCAGCGCCGACTCCACCGCCCCGATGTCGTGTCCGTCGATCGGGCCGACGTACTTCAGGCCCAGGTCCTCGAACATGCCCTGTGGGGCGAAGGCGTCCTTGAAGCCCTTCTTCGCGCCGTGCAGCGACTCGTAGACGGTGTTGCCGACGAGCGGGGTGCGCAGCAGGACCTCCTTGCCCCAGGCGAGGACCTTCTCGTAGCCGTCGGTGGTGCGCAGGGTGGCCAGGTGGTTGGCGAGCCCGCCGATGGTCGGCGCGTAGGAGCGCTCGTTGTCGTTGACGACGATGATCAGCGGCCGGTCCTTGGCGGCCGCGATGTTGTTCAGCGCCTCCCAGGCCATGCCGCCGGTCAGCGCGCCGTCGCCGATGACCGCGACGACGTGCCCCTTCTCCCCCTGCACCTGGCGTGCCTTGGCGAGCCCGTCGGCCCAGCCGAGCGCGGTGGAGGCGTGGCTGTTCTCGATGACGTCGTGCTCGGACTCCTCGCGCGAGGGGTAGCCGGACAGGCCGCCCTTGCCGCGCAGCTTGGAGAAGTCCTGACGCCCCGTCACCAGCTTGTGCACGTAGCTCTGGTGGCCGGTGTCCCACAGGATGCGGTCGACCGGCGACTCGAAGACCCGGTGGAGCGCGATGGACAGTTCCACCACCCCCAGGTTGGGCCCGAGGTGACCGCCGGTCCTGGCCACCGCGTGCACCAGGAACTCCCTGATTTCTTCGGACAGTTCGCGAAGCTCCGCCTCGGCCAGCGCTTTCAGGTCGCGTGGTCCCCGGATGGTCTCCAGAATCGTCACGCTCGGGCCCCCTTCGGTCCTGCTGTTCAACTCACGGTGACGGCCGGCTCCCCCGACGCGCCGTCCTGCTCCATCTGCTCCGCCAGCTTCATGGCCTCTTCGATCAGGGTCTCGACGATCTTCGACTCGGGGACCGTCTTGATGACCTCGCCCTTGACGAAGATCTGCCCCTTGCCGTTGCCGGAGGCGACACCCAGATCGGCCTCCCGCGCCTCACCGGGACCGTTGACCACACAGCCCATGACCGCCACCCGCAGCGGGACCTCCATACCGGTCAGCCCCGCCGTGACCTCCTCGGCCAGCTTGTACACATCCACCTGCGCCCGCCCGCAGGACGGGCAGGAGACGATCTCCAGACCACGCTGCCGCAGGTTCAGCGACTCCAGGATCTGGATGCCGACCTTGATCTCCTCCACCGGCGGCGCGCTCAGCGACACCCGGATCGTGTCCCCGATCCCCTGCGACAGCAGCGCCCCGAACGCCACCGCCGACTTGATCGTGCCCTGGAACGCCGGGCCCGCCTCCGTCACGCCGAGGTGCAGCGGGTAGTCGCACCGCGCGGCGAGCTGCCGGTAGGCCTCGATCATCACCACCGGGTCGTTGTGCTTCACGGAGATCTTGATGTCCCGGAAGTCGTGCTCCTCGAACAGCGACGCCTCCCACAGCGCGCTCTCCACCAGCGCCTCCGGCGTCGCCTTCCCGTACTTCCGCAGCAGCCGCCGGTCCAGCGAACCCGCGTTCACCCCGATCCGGATCGGCGTGCCGTGGTCCTTCGCCGCCTTCGCGATCTCCCTGACCTTGTCGTCGAACTGCTTGATGTTGCCCGGGTTCACCCGCACCGCCGCACAGCCCGCCTCGATCGCCGCGAACACGTACTTCGGCTGGAAGTGGATGTCCGCGATCACCGGGATCTGCGACTTCCGCGCGATCGTCGCCAGCGCGTCCGCGTCGTCCTGCGTCGGACACGCCACCCGCACGATCTGGCACCCCGACGCCGTCAGCTCCGCGATCTGCTGCAGCGTGGCACCGATGTCGGAGGTACGCGTCGTCGTCATCGACTGCACCGACACCGGGGCCCCGCCCCCGACCGCCACCGGCCCGACCTGGATCCGCCGCGAGGCGCGCCGCTCGGCGACCGGCCGGGCCGGCACCTCGGGCACGCCCAGGGAGACGGCGGTCATCGGGTCACTCCCGGTTTCCGGAGACGGTCTCGCGCATCGCGCGCAAGGACTCCTTCAGGGACCCCATGGTGGCGAGGACGGCGGTGGGCTCGTAGCCGCAGTGCGCCATGCAGTTGGCGCAGCGCGGGTCCTTGCCGCGGCCGTACTTGTCCCAGTCGGTGTCCTCGATGAGCTCGCGGTACGTCGGCACGTACCCGTCGCTCATCAGGTAGCAGGGGCGCTGCCAGCCGAACAGCGAGTAGTTCGGGATCGCCCAGGCCGTGCACGGGAAGTCGACCTTGCCCTCGAGGAAGTCCAGGAACAGCGGCGAGTGGTTGAGCCGCCAGCGCAGCCGGTTGCCGCCCGCGAAGGCCTTCCTGAACAGCTCGCGGGTCTGCTCCACGCCCAGGAAGTGCTCCTGGTCCGGGGCCTTCTCGTAGGCGTAGGCGGGCGAGATCATCATCTCGTCGACCTTCAGGTCGTCGTTGAGGAAGTTGAGCACCTCGATGATGGTCTGCGGGGTGTCGGTGTTGAAGAAGGTCGAGTTGGTGGTCACCCGGAAGCCGCGCCGCTTGGCCTCCTTGATGGCCTCCACCGCCTCGTCGAACACGCCCTCCTTGGCGACGGACTCGTCGTGCCGCTCGCGCAGCCCGTCGATGTGCACCGCGAACGCGAAGTAGGGCGAGGGCTTGAACTTGTCCATCTTCTTGCGCAGCAGCATCGCGTTGGTGCACAGGAAGACGTACTTCCGCTTGGCCACCAACTGGCGCACGATCTCGTCGATGTGAGGGTGCATCAGGGGCTCACCGCCCGCGATGGACACCATCGGCGCCCCGGACTCCAGCACCGCTCCCACGGCCTGCGCGACCGGCATGCGCTGCTTCAGCACCCCGGCCGGATGCTGGATCTTGCCGCATCCCTCGCACTTCAGGTTGCACGCGAAGAGCGGCTCCAGCTCGACGATCAGCGGGAACTTGTCGCGCTTGCGGAGCTTTTGTTCTGCCAAGTAAGTAGCGACCTTGATGGACTGACGCAGCGGCATGGCCATCTGGCTCACCTCCTGGGGAGCAGCAAGGAACGGTGCCATTCGAAGAAAGCCGGAAGAACGGAACGGAGCACACGGAAAGCCGATATTCCACCGCGCAGCGTGCCGATCCGGACGAGTTCATGTTCTGGAGCGTCCACCACCACCCGCACGGCCGCAACCGGGCGCTCGTCCACGCGCACCGCGCTCAGCAGCGTGGCCGCCGACTCCATGTCGACCGCGATCGCGCCGGTCGCCAGCAGCTGCGACCGCTCCGGGCCGCGGACCACGTGGTCGGAGCCGGTGAGCGGTCCGGTGTGGACGGTACGGCCGGGCACGGCCCGCACCAGCTCCTTCACCAGCAGCTCGGTGCCGACGCACGGCACGTTGCCGCGCGGGTCCCTGGTCTCCTCGGCGACGACCAGGTCGCCGGGGTGCATGCCGGGGGCGAGACCCGCGCAGAAGCCGGTGGCCAGGACGGCGGCGTCGGCGAGCACCGGGTCGGCGAGCACGCGGACGACCGACCGTTCGGCCGCCTTGGGGCCCATGCCGGTACGCAGCACGGTGACCGGCCCGCCGGCGCCGCCGTACCCGTCCGGTTCGGTTCCGGGACGCCTCGGGCCCTCCCGCCGCGCTCCGCGGTCGCCGGTGCGCAGGGCGAGGTGCTCGATGCCGAGCGCGCACGCGATCAGCAGCGGTGCCGGGGCGGGACGGGCGCTCATCAGCCCCCCTCGGCCTCGGCGAGGGGTTTCTCGGCGAGCAGCTTCTCGGCCAGGGGCCGCTCTGCCAGTGGCTGCCCGGCCAGTGGCTGCCCGGCCAGTGGCTGCCCGGCCAGTGGCTGCCCGGCCAGTGGCCGCTCTGCCAGGGGCTCCGCGGCCAGGGGCTCCGCGGTCGGCGACTGTCCGGCCAGGGCCTTCTCGGCGAACGGCTCTCCGTGGACGTACCGGCCGAGCGCGGTCAGCGGGAAGACCTGCCGGTAGAGGTGGTAGTTGATGGAGAAGTCCCACGGGAAGCCGGTGCCGGTGAAGTACGGCTCGTCCCACGAACCGTCCTCGCGCTGTGTGGCCGCGAGCCACCGCACGCCGCGCTCGACGGCCCGGGAGTCCCGCTCCCCCGCCGCCAGCAGGGCCATCAGCGCCCACGCCGTCTGCGAGGCGGTGGAGGCCCCGCGGCCGCTCCACTCCCCGGCGTCCCGGTAGGAGCGCAGGTCCTCGCCCCAGCCCCCGTCGTCGTTCTGCACCGACTCCAGCCAGGCCACCGCCCGCCGGATCGCCGGGTGCGAGCCGGGCAGGCCGGCGGCCGTGAGCGCGGGGACCACGGACCCGGTGCCGTAGAGGTAGTTGACGCCCCAGCGTCCGAACCACGAGCCTTCCGGCTCCTGTTCGGCGAGCAGCCACTCGATGCCGCGCCGGGTGCGCGGGTCGTGGGCCATACCCTCGGCCGCGAGCATCTCGACGACGTGCGCGGTGACGTCGGCGGACGGCGGGTCGATGACCTCGCCGAAGTCGCAGAACGGCAGCCGGTTGGGGAACCGGCTGGTGTTGTCGACGTCGAAGGCGCCCCACGCCCCGTTCCTCGACTGCATGCCGAGGTTCCAGCGCACCCCGCGCCCGATCGCCTTCTCGACCCGCTCCGGGTCGTGGTGCCGGACCCGGCGCAGCGCGAGGACCACCTCGGCGGTGTCGTCGATGTCCGGGTAGTTGTCGTTGTGGAACTCGAACGCCCATCCGCCGGGCGGCAGTTGGGGCCTGCGTACGGACCAGTCGCCGGGCCGCACGATCTGCTCGCCCAGCATCCAGTCGGCGGCCTTGACCAGTTGCGGGTGGTCGGCGGGCACTCCGGCGTCGGCGAGCGCGATGGTGGCCAGGCAGGTGTCCCACACCGGCGACTGGCAGGCCTCGATCATCCGGGCGCCGTCCTCACGCCAGACGGCGTACCGGTCGAGGGACTCCAGGCCGGCCCGCATCACCGGGTGCTCGAGGTCGTAGCCGAGCAGGTACAGGGCGATGACCGAGTACACGGCCGGCGGCTGGATGCCGCCCCAGCAGCCGTCGTTCTCCTGGCGCTCGATGATCCAGCGGGCGGCGCTGTTCATGGCGGCCCTGCGCAGCCGGCGCACCGCGACCGGCCGGTAGCCGCGCACCACCTTGTCGAGCCGCTGGAACAGACCGTCCCAACTCGTCACCGGGGCAAGGGGCTTGGGCGGGTTGGGGTGGTCGGGGTCGGTGTGCAGTTCGTCCAGCGGGAACGGCGCCGGACGCACCGGACGCTTCGCGGAGACGACGGTGAGCGGCACGATGGTCTGCCGCGCCCAGCACCCGAAGTTGTAGATGTTGAGCGGGAACCACTTCGGGAAGTAGAGGAGTTCGGGCGGGAGTTCGGGCAGGTCCTCCCACTTCCACCAGCCGAACAGCGCGAGCCAGATCCGGGTGAAGACCCGCGCGGCGGCGATCCCGCCCTGTTCGCGGATCCACGCCGAGGCCTTCGCCATGTGCGGCGCGTCGGGCGCGTCGCCGGCCAGCCGCAGGGCGACGTACGCCTCGATGGTGGCGGAGAGTTCGCCGGGTCCGCCGTAGAAGGTGGCCCAGGTGCCGTCCGCGCGCTGCTCGCCGCGGATGAACAGCGCGGCGGCGTGGGTCGTGGCCTCGTCGCGGATGCCCAGGAACTGGCGCAGGAGCAGGTCCTCGGCGTCCATCGTGACGTTCGTCTCGAGGTCGCCCTTCCACCAGCCCTGGGCGTCCTGCCGCGACAGCAGGAAGCCGGTGGCGCGCCCCACGGCGCGCACGGCGGCGTCTCGGACCCCCGCCGCCACGGGGTCGGTACTGTCGGTTTCGCTGGCCGCGGCAGCGCGGGGCGGCAGCGCCCCGGTGCTTCCGTCGGTCGTCGCTGTCATGGCTTCCCCTTCGTGCAGTCGTGCGAGTCGTGCTGCTGTGGGTCCGCCGTCGGACGGTGCCTCGACCTCGGCACCGGCCGGCGACTACGCGAGGGTTATTCGACCGATAATGATCATCTCTTCCGTACGACGACGAAGTCGGCGAGCGCCGTGAAGGCGGCCCGTACCCGGTCGGGCATGTCGATGGCGTCGAGGGCCTCGACCGCCACGGTGTGCTGCCGGCGCGCCTCCTCGGCGGTCCACTCACGGCCGCCGGCCTCCTCGATGAGGGCGGCGCGGGCCGCGAACTCCTGCTCCGAGAAGTTCGCGAAGTCGCTGCTCTTGGCGTCCGCGGCGAGGATCTCGCCGAGCCGCTCGGAGGCGGGGCCGCCGGCCGCGAGCGCGGCCACGACGGGCAGGGACTTCTTGCGCTGGCGCAGGTCGCTCCAGGTCTGCTTGCCGGTGGAGACCGGGTCGCCCCAGATGCCGAGCAGGTCGTCGACGGCCTGGAAGGCCAGGCCCAGGTGGTAGCCGTACTTCTCCAGGGTGTCGGCGGTGCGGTCGTCCGCGCCGCCGAGGACGGCGCCGATCGAGGAGGCGCAGGCGAGCAGGGCGCCGGTCTTGTTGCCCTCCATCTCCAGGCACTCCTCGACGCTGACGCGGTCGCGGTGCTCGTAGGAGATGTCCTGCGCCTGACCGTCGATCAGGGCGCGGGTGGCGGAGGTCAGGCGGCGGGTGGCGCGGCCGGCCTCGACCGTGCCGAGTTCCAGCAGTATCTCGTTGGCCAGGGCGAACAGGGCGTCGCCGACGAGGATCGCCTGGGCGGGGCCGTGCACCTTCCAGACGGTGTCGCGGTGGCGGCGCTGTTCGTCGCCGTCCATCAGGTCGTCGTGCAGCAGCGAGAAGTTGTGGACCAGTTCGACCGCGACCGCGCCGGGGACGCCGGTCTCGGGGGCGGCCCCGGTGACCTCGGCCGAGAGCACCGCGAGGGCGGGGCGGACGGCCTTGCCGCCGTCGCCGTCCGCGGGATTGCCCTCGGCGTCGATCCAGCCGAAGTGGTAGGCGGAAACGGTGTCCATGGGAGGGGCCAGGCGGTTGACGGCCGTCCGCAGTACCGGTGTGGCCAGGGTCCGGCCGCGCTCCAGGAGCGCGGTCACGTCCACCGCGGTCTCTCGAGCGGCCGTCGAGGCCGGGGGCACAGTGGGCACAGTCTCTCCTCTTGTTGCGGTGCCGGGAGTGCGGGGGCCTGCCGCCTGCTGATCGAGCGTCACGCCGCCTCCTCGACGTCGAAGAGGTGACGGGGGCGGGGCCGGCCCAGGGCGCTCAGCGCGGCGTCCGCCGCGTTCACGCCGCTGCGGACCGCACTCTCCATGGTCGCGGGCCACCCTGTGGCGGTCCACGCTCCGGCCAGGTAGAGGCCGGGGGCCTTGGTACGGGCGCCGGGCCTGAGCCGTCCGACGCCGGGGGTCGGGGCGAACGTCGCCGTGCGCTCCCTGGTCACGAAGAAGTCCCTCACCTCGGCGCCGCGCGCGCCGGGCAGCAGCCGTTGCAGTTCGGGGAGGTAGCGCTCGCGCAGCGCGGCGACCGGCGCGTCGATGTCGTCGTGCGCGGCCGACTGGGACAGCGCGAGGTACTGCCCCGTGCGCAGCCCGCCGGCGTCGGTGCGGTCGAAGACCCACTGCACCGGGGTGCCGAGGGCCGCGAAGAAGGGCCGGGCGAGCACCTTGCGGTCGTAGACGACGTGGACGTTGAGGATGGGCGCCGTGCCGATCCGCAGCAGCCGTTCCGGGGCGTCGAGGGCGCCGGCGGGCAGCAGGTCGTGGGCCTCGCGCTGGGCCACGGCGAGCACGACGGCGTCGGCCGTGAGCGTCTCGCCCGGCACCTCGACGCTCCAGCGTCCGGTGTCGTCGCGGGAGACGGAGGTGACGCGGGTACGGACCTCGGTACGCACGCCCGCGGACTCGAGCGCCTTGCGGGCCAGCCGGTCGTGCAGTTCGCCCAGCGGGACGCGCGCCCATCCGATGTCGGCCGCGCCCGGGTCGGACAGCAGACCGGTCTTGAAGACCATCGCGGCGAGCCCCAGCGAGGCGTCGCCCGCGACCGCGTTGAGGGTGGCGACCCCGACCAGGTCCCACAGCGCCTCGACGGCGCGCGCGGACTGGCCGTGTGCGGCCAGCCAGCTGCCGAAGTCCTGGTCGTCCAGCGCCGGATCGGCGAGGTCGAGCCGCTTGAGCGCGAGCGCGGCGCGGCCCACCGCGGCCCGCTCGGCGAGCGAGAGGTGCGGGTACGCCGCCAGGCTGCGCCCCAGGTGCAGCGGGACCGGCAGCGGGTCGCGCCGCAGCCTGCCCAGCCGCCGCCCCTCGGGCCGGGCCACGTCGACCACCGGCACGTCGAGGCGGCTCTGCAGCGGCGCCAGCGCGGTGGCCTCGATGCGGTCGAGGAACCACCGGTAGGCGGTGCAGCAGCGCAGGTACACGTGCTGTCCGTTGTCGACGGTGAGGTCGCCGCGCTGGAAGGAGAAGGCGAGCCCGCCCAGCCGGGGCCGGCCCTCGAGCAGGGTGACGCGCACTCCGGCGTCGGCGAGCGCGAGGGCGGCGGTGACGCCGGCGAGTCCGCCGCCGACCACGACGGCGTCCCCGCCGGTGCGCCGGGCGGGGTTCGCGAGCGGCTCACCGGACCGCGTGCCGTCGGTCATCGTGCGTCCTCCCCTGGGCGGCCACCGCGGTGGTCGAACGGATCACGGCACACCGTCGCCGTCAGGGACGCGGTCGCCTCCCGGAGGGTTGCCTGCCGTTTTTCGCCGGCGCAATCGCCTGGGACCGGGTTCTCCATCAGGCGCGCCTCCTGACGGTCCTCCGGCTCACCTGCCGGGTGTCCAGGCCGGACAGACCCCGGACGGCGACGTACGCCTTCTCCCGCCCCGGCAGCGAGACCCGGCCGCGCAGCACGGCCCCGGGATCGCGTTCGATCCGGTCGAGCAGGCGGCGGTAGATGCCGGCCATGGCGGCGACGCAGGCGCCGCTGCGCCGGTCGAGCATGGGCAGCAGACGGTAGCCCTCGGCGAAAAGCGTGCGGGCCCGTCGCACTTCGAAGTGCACGAGGCCCGCGAAGTCGGAGCCGTCCGGTGGTTTCGGCCCGCCGAAGCCGGCCACGCACCCGAATTTCGCGAGGTCGTCGGCGGGCAGATAGGTCCGTCCGCCCTCGGCGTCCTCGCGCACGTCCCTGAGGATGTTGGTGAGCTGGAGCGCGAGGCCGAGCGTGTCGGCGTACTCGGGCGCGCGCTCGGCGCCGCGCGCCTCGGGTTCCGTGCCGAACACGCCGAGCGAGAGGCGCCCGATGGCGCCCGCGACGCAGCGGCAGTACACCTTCAGGTCGTCCCAGGTCTCGTAGGTCTCGCCGCGTACGTCCATCAGGACGCCGTCGATCAGTTCGTCCAGGCCGCCGAGCGGGATCGGGAAGGCGTCGGCGGCGTGGGCGAGGGCGACCGCGACCGGGTCGGTGTCGTCCTCGGCGACCCCGCCCCCGCGCACCCGGGCCAGCGTCGCCCGGGTGTCCTCCAGCCGCGCCACCTTGACCTCGTCCGCCAGTTCGCCGTCGCCGATGTCGTCGACGCGCCGCGAGAACGCGTACAGCGCGGACATGGCACGGCGCTTGGGCGCCGGCAGCAGTCTGATGCCGTAGGCGAAGTTGCGGGCCTGCTGTCCGGTGACGGCCTCGCAGTAGCGGTAGGCGGCGAGTACCGGTGCGGACACGTGTGGTTCGAACTCCACGGTCCGGATCACCCCTCTCCTCGCAGAGTCACGCCCACCTCACGAAGCAACCGGATCTTGCCGGGCTTGGGCGGGCCGGGAAGTACGTCGTATCCGGCGGCGGCGATCGCGTGGACCGCCGCCCTTCCTCCCGCCACGAACCCTGCGAGCAGCAACTTCAACCTGCCGTGGACGCTACCCACCAGAGGGGCGCCTTCATTCAGGAGAAAGAGGGCGCGTTCCGTTTCGTATGCGACCAGCGCGCGCACCGATGCGCTCGCGACGGGGGTGGCGAGGTCGGCCTCCTGGACGTGGAAACGTCTCATGTCCTCGGCGGGCAGGTACACGCGGTCCCGTCCGAGGTCCTCGGCGACGTCCTGCAGGTGTTCGACGATCTGCAGTGCGGTGCAGATCGCGTCCGACAGCCGGATGCGCTCGGGCGTCGAAGTGCCGGTGACGGACAGGACCAGGCGGCCGACCGGGTTGGCCGACAGTTCGCAGTAGGCGAGGAGGTCGGCGTAGGTCTCGTAGCGGGTGACGAGCTGGTCCTGGCGGTTGGCGGCGATCAGGCCGAGGAAGGGCTCGGGGGTCAGCGCGTGGCGGCGCACCGTGGGCCGCAGGCGGCGCAGCAGGGGGTGGCGGGGCGTGCCGTCGAAGACGCGGCGCAGGTCGGCCTCGAAGGCGTCCAGGAGCAGCAGCCGGTCCTCGGCGTCCGCGGGCTCCACGCCGAGCAGCCGGGCGTCGGCGCCACCGGGGGCGAGGTCGCCGTCGCCGATGTCGTCGACGAGGCGGGCGAAGCCGTACACGGCCATGAGGTCGGTGCGCCAGGCCCTGGGCAGGAAGAACGGCGCCACGGGGAAGTTCTCGGCCGCGGCCTTGTCGAGCGTGCCGCGCTCCGGATCACCGGTGTGCGACGTGTCGGTTCCCGTCACCGCCGGCTGCCCGGGACGGGGACGGCACACGCTGCGTTCAGCGGGGGAGTCTCCGTAGCCATTGCCGTCACATCTCCCGTTCTACACTGCCGACCCGATACGCACTATTTCGGACACGCCGCCTGGCCCTCCGTACGGCCGTCCCGGTGGAGGGTGTGGCGCGTTATCGCCCTACTTGCCGCCTTTCAAGACCGCTACAGCTTACGTTGTACAGCGCAGCGGTGATCCCTGGGGTGTCCTGCACATCACAACAACACACCGATTGGCGTCAAGATTCCTAAGACTGGGCCGAGTTGACGCTTCCTTTGCAGACGCGGGGCCCCGCCGCCAAGGTTGCGACAGGGCCCGGGGAAGCGTTCCGGGCCATCAGGGCGAGGCCCGGATGCCCTATTTGCCGGTGAACTTCTCGTACTCCTTGAGGACCTCGTCCGTGGGTCCGTCCATGCGCAGCTCGCCGCGCTCCAGCCACAGGACGCGGTCGCAGGTGTCGCGGATCGACTTGTTGTTGTGACTGACCAGGAACACCGTGCCGGCTTCCTTGCGCAGTTCGCGGATGCGCTGCTCGGAGCGCTTCTGGAACTTGCGGTCGCCGGTGGCCAGGGCCTCGTCGATCATCAGGACGTCGTGGTCCTTGGCGGCGGCGATGGAGAAGCGCAGCCGGGCCGCCATGCCGGAGGAGTAGGTGCGCATCGGCAGGGTGATGAAGTCGCCCTTCTCGTTGATGCCGGAGAAGTCGACGATCTGCTGGTAGCGCTCCTTGATCTCCTCGCGGGACATGCCCATCGCGAGGCCGCCCAGGATGACGTTGCGCTCACCGGTCAGGTCGTTCATCAGCGCCGCGTTGACGCCGAGCAGGGAGGGCTGGCCGTTGGTGTAGACGCGGCCCTGCTCCGCCGGGAGCAGGCCGGCGATGGCGCGCAGCAGGGTCGACTTGCCGGAGCCGTTGGAGCCGATCAGGCCGATCGCCTCACCCTTGTAGGCGACGAAGGAGACGCCCTTGACCGCGTGCACCTTGCGCACGCCGCGCGCCGCGTCGTCGGAGCCCCGCCTGAGGATCCGGCTGAGGGCGGCGGTGGCGCTGCCCTTGCCGGACTTGGCGCCGTTGACGCGGTAGACGATGTGCAGCTCGTCGGCGATGACGGTGGGAATCCGCTCGCCCCGGCCGGACTGCTCCGGCTCCGGCTCGGTCCTCGGCTCAGCCACGGCCGTACCTCTCCTCCGCCTTCCAGAAGTACACGAAGCCGCCGACGGCGATCAGCGCGGCCCATCCGCCGGCGACCGCCCAGACGTGGTCGGGGAGGTTCTCGGCGCCGTAGCCCTCGATGAGGGCGAAACGCATCAGGTCCATGTAGATCGCGGCCGGGTTCCACTGCAGGACGTTCGCCACCCACTGCGGCTTGTCGGCCAGCATGATCGGGATGGAGAACATGACGCCGGACGCGTACATCCAGGTGCGCATCACGAACGGCATGAGCTGCGCCAGGTCGGGGGTCTTGGCGCCGGCCCGGGCGAAGATCAGCGCGAGGCCGGTGTTGAACAGGAACTGCAGGGTGAGCGCCGGGACGATCAGCAGCCAGGACAGGTCCGGGTAGCTGCCGAAGGCGGCGGCGACGGCGAACAGCACGATCATCGAGAACAGCAGCTGCTGGAGCTGCTGCAGCGCGAAGGAGATCGGCAGGGAGGCGCGCGGGAAGTGCAGCGCGCGGACCAGCCCGAGGTTGCCGGAGATCGCCCGCACGCCCGCCATCACGGAACTCTGCGTGAAGGTGAACACGAACACGCCCGTGACCAGGAAGGGGATGTACACCTCGCGCGGCAGGCCCCGGTTGGCCTTGAGGATCATGCCGAAGATGAAGAAGTACACGGCCGCGTTCAGCAGCGGGGTCGCCACCTGCCACAGCTGGCCGAGCTTCGCCTGGCTGTACTGGGCGGTCAGCTTCGCCCGGGAGAAGGCGAGGATGAAGTGGCGCCGGTCCCACAGCCGGCGGACGTACTCGACCAGGGAGGGCCGGGCGCCGCTCACGGTGAGCCCGTACTTGGCGGCGAGCTGGGCCGCCGTGAGGCCCTCGTCGGGCGACGGGGGCGCGCTCACCGCGACCAGGGCGTCGTGTGTTGTCTCACTCACTGGTGAATAACTTTCGTCTCCGGGATTGCGCAGCCCTGTGCGGGCAGGGGGTCGAGCCGTGGACCCGGTCGGGGTCCGGTCGCTCGCGGGAACGAGCTTGTCAGATCACGGGAGGCCGGCCCAGTCGGGTCAGCCGCCACACCGTACGCCACCTCATGGGCCGGCGGGGACCGCACGGGGTGGTCCAGCCCTCCCGGAAACCGCCGAACCACGCCTTCAGCGCGGGCCGCGAGGGACGGCGCAGGAGGGTGAGCAGCAGCCACACCCCGAGGTAGACCGGGACGAGGAGCGCGGGCAGGTTGCGGCGGGCCAGCCACACGCGGTTGCGGGCGACCATGCGGTGGTAGACCGCGTGCCGCGAGGGCGCGGTCGTCGGGTGGTACAGCACCATGTCGGACCGGTAGTCGATCATCCAGCCCGCGTCGAGGGCCCGCCATGCCAGATCGGTTTCCTCGTGGGCGTAGAAGAATTCGTCCGGCAGGCCGCCGACATCGGCGAAGACCTTCGTGCGGACGGCGTTGGCGCCGCCGAGGAAGGTGGTGACCCGGGAGGAGCGCATCGGGTCGGAGGCGCGCAGGCGCGGGACGTGCCGGCGCTGGGTGACGCCGGTGTCGGGGTCGGCGATGCGGAAGCTGACGATGCCGAGCTTCGGGTCGGCGGCGAAGGCCCGGCGGCACAACTCGGCCGTGTCGTGGTGGGCGAGCAGGCCGTCGTCGTCGAGGAAGAGCAGGATGTCGACGTCGCGGCCGCCGGGCCCGAAGGCCTCGATGCCGACGTTGCGGCCGCCGGGGATGCCGAGGTTCTCGGGCAGCTCGATGGTGCGGACGCCCTCGGGGACGTCGGGCACGGGCGAGCCGTTGCCGACCACGACGACCTCGACGGGGTCGCCCTCCTGCTTGGCGATCGAGTCGAGCAGGGAGCGCAGTTCGTCGGGGCGGTTGCCCATGGTGATGATGACCGCGCCGACCTTCATGCCGCTCACCTGAGCCTGCTGGAGGCGAGGATGGACACCAGGTGCAGCAGGGTCTGCAGCAGCGCGATGCCGGCCAGCACCGCGACGCCGAGACGGGACCAGAACAGGTCGCCGCGCATCTGGTCGGCGACGGCCAGGACCAGGATCAGCAGGGACGCCTCGATGCCGAGGATCAGCCGGTGGAACTTCAGCGCGGCGGCGGCCCTGCGGGCCAGGGCCATGCCGGAGGAGCGCATCTCGGCGGCGGCCTCCTTCACCGGCGGCAGCCCGCCCTGGTGGCGGGCGACGCCGACCAGGTCGGTCTCGGCCTTGATCAGGATCGCGCCGAGCGCTGCCAGGGTGCCGAGGAAGGCCCACAGCCAGTCGATCCGGCCGCCGCCCCACAGGTCGGCGGCGCGCAGCCCGAACCCGACGAGCACCGCGGCGTCGGTGAGGTAGGCGCCGACCCGGTCCAGGTAGACGCCGCCGAGGGAGAACTGCTGCTTCCAGCGGGCGACCTCGCCGTCCACGCAGTCGAGCAGCAGGTACAGCTGCACCATGACGACGCCGAGCACGGCGCCGGGTATCCCGGGCACCAGCAGGGCCGGGGCCGCGAGGACGCCGCAGACGGTCATCAGATACGTGAGCTGGTTGGGCGTGACCCTGGTGTTGACCAGGTAGCGGTCGACCCGTAGGGACACCTCGCGCATGTAGAGGCGCCCCATCCAGTGCTCACCGCTGCGCCGGTCCTTCACCCCCGCGGGGTGGACGACCGGTCTGAGTTCAGCTACCGATGGCCTTGACATAGTCGGCGTAGGTGTCCTTGATCTGGTCGGTTTTCAGGTCGAGGTGTTCGAGGATCGTGTAGCGGCCGGGCCGGGTCTCGGGGGCGAACTCCACGGCGCGGACGAACTCCTCCACCGTGAAGCCGATCTCCTCCGGCAGCACCGGCAGCCCGTGCCGGCGCAGCACCTCCGCCATGTAGGCCGCCTCCTCGTGGGCGCCGCGCAGATACATCGCGAAGGCGGCGCCGAGGCCGCACTGCTCGCCGTGGCTGGCCGCACGCTTGGGGAACAGCAGGTCGAAGGCGTGGTTGATCTCGTGGCAGGAGCCCGAGGCGGGGCGGGAGTCGCCGGAGACGGACATCGAGACGCCGGTGAGGACCAGCGCCTCGGCCAGCACCTGGAGGAAGTCGCCGTCCCCGATGCCGCCCGGGTGCCGGAGCACCGCCTCCCCGGCCTGGCGGGCCATGGCGGCGGCGAGGCCGTCGATGCGCTCGCCCTTGACCCGGGCCGCGAGCTCCCAGTCCGCGATGGCGTTGATGTTGCTGATCGCGTCCCCGATGCCGGCCCGGACGAAGCGGGCCGGGGCCTCGCGGATCACGTCCAGGTCGATGAGCACGCCGATCGGGTTCGGCACGCCGTAGGAGCCGCGGCCGGCGTCGTTGTCGAGCGTGGCGACCGGCGAGCACAGGCCGTCGTGGGCGAGGTTGGTGGGTACGGCGACCAGCGGCAGGCCGACCCGCGCCGCGGCGAACTTGGCGCAGTCGATGATCTTGCCGCCGCCGAGTCCGACGACCGCGTCGTAGTGGCCGGCCTTTATGTCGCCGGCCAGCCGGACCGCGTCGTCGAGGGTGCCGCCGCCGACCTCGTACCAGGTGGCGCCGGGCAGCGAGGGGGCGACCCGCTCGCGCAGGCGGGCGCCCGAACCGCCGCTGACGGCGATGGCGAGCCGGCCCGACTGCGAGATGCGCTCGTCGGCGAGGACGCCGGCGAGGTCGTCGAGGGCTCCGGGCCGGATGTCCACGACGAGCGGCGAGGGAATGAGCCGGGTCAGTACTGGCACGCGATCTCCCGTCCGCGGGCGAGATCGTCGTGGTTGTCGATCTCGACCCACTCGACGTCGCCGATCGGCGCCACGTCGATCCGGAAGCCCCGGTTCACGAGTTCCTGGTAGCCGTGCTCGTAGAACTGCTGCGGGTCGGTCTGCCAGACGGTCTTCAGGGCGTCGGCCAGGTCGGGGGCGGCGTCGCCCTCGATCAGGGTGACGCCGATGTACTCGCCGGTGGCCTCGGCCGGGTCCATCAGCTTGGTGATCTTCGTCATGCCCTTGGCGGGGTCGACGACGACCTTCATCTCCTCGTCCGCGAGCGACTTCACGGTGTCGAGGGCGAGGATGATCCGCTTGCCGTCGCCGCGGGCGGCCAGCAGCGTCTTCTCCACGGAGACGGGGTGGACGGTGTCGCCGTTGGCGAGGATCACGCCGTCCTTGAGCGCGTCACGGCCGCACCACAGGGAGTAGGCGTTGTTCCACTCCTCGGCCTTGTCGTTGTCGATGAGGGTGAGCTTGAGGCCGTACTTGGCCTCCAGCGCCGCCTTGCGCTCGTAGACGGCCTCCTTGCGGTAGCCGACGATGACCGCGGCCTCGGTCAGGCCGACCTCGGCGAAGTTGCCGAGGGTCAGGTCCAGGACCGTGGGTTCGCCCTCTATGCCGGCGGGCCCCACCGGAACCAGCGCCTTGGGCAGGCTGTCGGTGTAGGGGCGCAGACGCCGTCCGGCGCCGGCCGCCAGCACGAGGCCGATCATGCGGTTTCTCCTTCGTCGTGTACTGCGGATGCGCCGCGTTTGTGGGCGGCGACCCAGAAGCGGATGCTCTCGAAGAGCACCACCAGGGCCACGGCCACGGCGAGGACCGCGAGCGCGACCGTGAACTGCGAAGCGGTGAGCAGCGCGGACAGGACGGCGACGAGCAGGATCCGTCCTTCCTGTCCCCCGACGGCCCGCACCAGCCAGGCCGGGGGCGCTCCGGCGTCCCCGCGGATGCGGTACACCGTGTCGTAGTGATGGTAGGCGACGGCCGCCACCAGCCCGAAAGCCGCGGGAAGGGCGCCGTTCACGTCCGCCTTCGCCGCGAGGACCAGGACGGTGCCGTATTCGGCGGCCCGGAACAGCGGCGGGACGAGCCAGTCGAGGGCGCCCTTGAGGGGGCGGCGGGCGACGGCCTCGGCGGCGAGCAGGACGTACGCGCCGGCGGCCAGGACGACCCACCAGCTCGGGCCCCAGGCCCAGGCGGCGAGGAGGACCAGGGCGGCGCCTCCCGCAGCGCTGAGCGGTGCGATGTGGGGGCCCTTGCCGCGCATGAGCGGGGCGAGCGCCTCGACCAGGGGGCCGGTGTCGGCCAGATCCGCCAGCGCCTCGGCCGCCCGGTCGGTGCGCTTCGCCTTCCGGGTCAGCGAGCGCAGCACCCGCCCGGCCGTGGTGTACGTCGCCGCGAAGGCGCAGCCGATGAGCAGGGCGTAGAAGGTGATCCGGGGCGTGGTGGCCGCGGTGAGGACGGCGATCATCGCCCAGCGCTCGCCGATCGGCAGGACGATCATCCGCCGCAGCCACACCGTCCAGCCGACGCTGTCCAGCTTGCCGGACAGGGCGGCGGTGGGGCTGGTGTTGGCGGTCGCGTCGTGGTTGGCCTCGTTGAAGGAGAAGTCGACGACGTGCCGGCAGGTCTGCAGGATCATCGCGCCGAGCGCGAGGGCCCATACGTCGTCATGGCCGCCGCCGCGGGCCGCGCCGAGCGCGAGGCCGGCGTAGTAGGCGTACTCCTTGGCCCGGTCGAAGGTGGCGTCCAGCCAGGCGCCGAGCGTGGAGTACTGCAGCGAGTAGCGGGCGAGCTGACCGTCGGTGCAGTCCAGCACGAAGGAGGCGATCAGCAGGACGCCGGCCGCTATGAAGCCGCCGCGGGTGCCGGTGGCCGCGCAGCCCGCCGCGATCAGCGCGGTGAGCAGGGAGGCGGTGGTGACCTGGTTGGGGGTCAGGCCGCGGCGGGCGCACCAGCGGGCGATGTAGCGCGAGTAGGGGCTGATGAAGAACGTGGTGAAGAAGCCGTCGCGGGCCTTCACGGCCGACTTCAGGCGTACGGCCTCGTCGTCGACGGCGGCGACGGCCTGCCGTGCCTCGTTGCGGGCCTGCGGGTCGGCGGGGACGACGGCGACGAGGCTGCCCAGGTCCGGACGGCGGACGTCGGCGCCGTCGGCGTCCAGGGCGGTGACGACGCGGTCGGCGAGGCTGTCCACTGCGACGGCGCCGCCGCCCGCGGAGTTCTCCCTGACGACCGCACGGCTCAGCGCCTGGCGTGCGGCGGGCTTGGCGGTGACGGCGCCCGGGATCGCGGCGAGGTCGAAGCGCGGGTCGGTGAGGCCGAGGCGCAGGGCGTGCGGGTGGCCGACGAAGCGGGCGTCGACGAGCGCGACGCGCCGGTCTCCGGGCACCTGGGCGAGGAGGGTCTCGGCGTCCGCGGGGTCCGCGGCGACCCGGACGTCGAAGCCGAGGGACCGCAGATCACCCTCGATCGACGATCCGGGGACCGGCTGACCGGTGAGGATGGCGGTCGACAACCGAACTCACTCCCTGGGTGCCGACGCGGTGGCGCCGGGCATGTGCACGATGGGGGCGCCCCTTGGCTGCACCAGGCGGGCGGCATGTCGGCAGAGGCTATCGGATGCCCGGACAGCGCCGTTCACCGCCCGTTCACGGGCCGATCAGCGTCGCCTCCACCGGCCTTTGCCGCGATCATCATCGGGGATCGCGGGCCCTGCCCACAAACCGCGCACCACAGACCCGGACATCTCAGGCACCGGATTGCCGCTCGTCCGGTCGGCATAGGGTGGACGACCATGACGTGGCTGATCACAGGCGGAGCGGGATACATCGGGGCCCATGT
This sequence comes from Streptomyces sp. NPDC020490, assembly GCF_044335305.1. Taxonomy (NCBI): domain Bacteria; kingdom Bacillati; phylum Actinomycetota; class Actinomycetes; order Kitasatosporales; family Streptomycetaceae; genus Streptomyces; species Streptomyces sp. NPDC020490. The sequence goes on from NZ_JBIRUY010000015.1 coordinate 60,655, forward strand.
GGCGCGGTCCATGAGCGACGCCGGGGAACACGTGCTCGCGCTGGACGACCTCTCGGCGGGGGTCGCCGGCCGGCTGCCCGCCGACGTCCCGCTCGTGCGCGGCTCGTCGCTGGACGCCGGCCTGCTCAAGCGGGTGTTCGCGGAGCACGAGGTGACCGGCGTGGTGCACCTGGCCGCGCGCAAGCAGGTCGCCGAGTCCGTGGCGCAGCCCGCGCGGTACTACCAGGAGAACGTCGGCGGCCTCGGCACGCTCCTGGAGGCGGTCGCCGAGGCCGGGATCGGGAAGTTCGTCTTCTCCTCGTCGGCGGCCGTGTACGGCAGCCCGGACGTGGACCTGATCACGGAGGACACCCCGTGCGCGCCGGTGAACCCGTACGGCGAGACCAAGCTGGCCGGCGAGTGGCTGGTGCGGGCGGCGGGCCGGGCGCACGGCATCTCGACGGTGTGCCTGCGCTATTTCAACGTCGCGGGCGCCGCCGCCCCGGAACTGGCCGACACCGGCGTCTTCAACATCGTCCCCATGGTCTTCGACCGGCTCACCCGTGACGACGCCCCGCGGATCTTCGGCGACGACCATCCGACGCCGGACGGCACCTGTATCCGCGACTACGTCCACGTCGCCGACCTGGCCGAGGCGCACCTGGCCGCCGCGCGCAGGCTCGCGGACCTCGGCGGCGACCTGACGGTCAACATCGGCCGCGGTGAGGGCGTCTCGGTGCGCGAACTGGTCACGGTCATCGGCGAGGTGACCGGCGACACCCGCCCCGCCGTCGTCGAGGCCCGCCGCCCCGGAGACGCGCCGCGCGCGGTCGCCTCCGCCGAGCGGGCGGCCGGGGAACTGGGCTGGAGCGCCCGGCGGGGCGTGCGGGAGATGGTCGAGTCGGCGTGGCAGGGCTGGCTGCTGCACCACGCCCGCTGACCGGTCACGCGCCGGCCTGCGAATCGTTCCTCAGCGGCGGGCGCGTCCCGCGCCACGCATCCCGTGCTCCGCGTGCGGCGGCGTCCCGCACGAGCGGCATGCCCGGCGCGGGACGCGCGGGCGCTCGTGCCGCACGGGGCGCGCGGGCGTGCGGGGCGCGCAGGCGTGGGGTGCGCGCGGGCGCTCGTGCCGCACGGGGCGCGGACGTGCGTGCCGCCGCGGCGGGGCGGTGTCCTGATGGGAGCGGGGTGCTCCACGGGCCGGGGTGCGGCCGTTCCGGCGGGCTGGTTCGCGGTGCCGCGTGCCGGACGGTTCCCCGGCGGCCGGGCCGGGCACGATCACCTATCGGGCCCCTCTCCGGGCGTCCGGCCGGTGGTGGCCGCTGCCCGTGGGACATGCGGGCGCGCCGCGCCGAGTTCCGGGAGTGCCGGAGGCGTACGGCAGACTTGGGGGCGCGAGAACCGAGGCGAAGGATGGGTATGCCGATCACACCTGCCACCGCGACGCACAGTTCGTCGAGCGGCACCGCAGAGGCGATTTTGCTGGAACTGGTCGACGAGGACGGCGTGACGATCGGCACCGCGGAGAAGCTCGCCGCCCACCAGCCGCCGGGGCAGCTGCACCGCGCGTTCTCGGTGTTCCTCTTCGACGAGCAGGGCCGGCTGCTGCTGCAGCAGCGGGCGCTCGGCAAGTACCACTCCCCCGGCGTGTGGTCCAACAGCTGCTGCGGTCACCCCTACCCCGGCGAGGCGCCGTTCGCGGCGGCGGCCCGGCGGACGTACGAGGAGCTGGGCGTGTCCCCCTCGTTGCTCGCCGAGGCGGGCACGGTGCGCTACAACCACCCGGACCCGGAGTCGGGCCTGGTGGAGCAGGAGTACAACCACCTGTTCGTCGGCCTGGTGCAGGCCCCGCTGCGGCCGGATCCGGAGGAGGTCGGCGCGACCGCCTTCGTGAGCCCGGCCGAGCTCGCGCGCCGGCACGCCGCGGACCCGTTCTCGGCGTGGTTCATGACGGTGCTGGACGCGGCCCGTCCGGCGATCCGGGAACTGACGGACCCGTCGACGGGCTGGTGACGCTCAGCGCACCCGGACCGGCTTGAGCGGCAGGGCGGCCCAGATCACCTTGCCGCCGCTCGCGGTGTGCGCGACCTCGCACGCGCCGCCCGCCTCCCGGGTGATCTCGCTCACCAGCAGCAGCCCGCGTCCACCGGTACGGCCGTGGTCGGCCTCCAGGGCGGTGGGCCGGTAGGGGTGGTTGTCCTCCACGGACACGCGGATCCACTCGGCGCCCACGGCGACCTCGACGGCGAGCACGGGCGAGAGCAGCGCCGCGTGTTTGACGGCGTTCGTGACCAGTTCCGAGACGATCAGCAGCAGGCCCTGCACCAGGTCGTCGGAGGCGGGCACGCCCTGGCGGTGCAGCAGGTCCCGCACGGCGTGCCGGGCCTGCGGGACCGACGCCTCGACGGCGGGGGCGGTGAACCGCCAGACGCCCTCGTACGGCATGGGGCCGCCGGGCGGCCGCGGCGCGAGGGACTCCGGCGCGCCGTCGCGGTGGCGCGGGCCGAAGCCGCGCACGTGGTCGTCCATCGTCCGGTCGCCACCCTCGCCCTCGATTGTCACCACGCGTCCGAGTGTTGGTAACGACACACTCCGCTTCGGACGACTGACCAGAAGTCAGCAGATATCGAACGCTTCTGACCGCTCCCGCACGGCACGGCCGACTCCCGGACCGATCCTGCCCGCACCCCTTGCCGATCGGGAGGCCGGCGGGGCGGTTAGCATCCGGCCCATGGAGCCCCAGCTGCTGCACGACGTCACCGACTCGGTCGCCACCGTCGTCATCCACCACCCGGCCAAGCGCAACGCCATGACGGCCGCGATGTGGGCCGCCCTGCCGCCGCTGCTGTCCACCCTGGCGGACGACCCCAAGGTGCGGGCGCTGGTCCTGACCGGCGAGGGCGGCACGTTCTGCGCCGGGGCCGACATCTCCACCCTGCGCGGCTCGCCCGCCGAGGCGCAGGAACTCGCGGTGCGCGCCGAGGAGGCCCTCGCCGCCTTCCCCAGGCCGACGCTGGCCGTGATCCGCGGGCACTGCGTGGGTGGCGGCTCGCAGCTCGCGGCGGCCTGCGACCTGCGGTTCGCCGAGTCGGGCGCGCTGTTCGGCGTCACACCGGCGAAGCTCGGGATCGTCTACCCCTCCTCCTCCACCCGGCGGCTGGTGTCGCTGGTGGGGCCGGGGACCGCCAAGTACCTGCTGTTCTCGGGCGAGTTGATCGACGCGGAGCGGGCGCTGCGCACGGGCCTGGTGGACGAGGTGCTGCCCGGGGACGAACTGGCCGGGCGGGCGGCGGAGTTCACCCGCGTCCTGGCGTCCCGCTCGCAGCTGACGCAGGCCGCCGCGAAGGAGTTCGCGAACGGCCGCACGGACCGGGACGCGTACTGGGCCGAGCAGGCACGCGGCAGCGGCGACACCGCGGAGGGCGTCGCCGCGTTCCTGGAGCGCAGGCAGCCGCGCTTCTCCTGGACTACGTCAGGATGAAGCGGCTGCCCTCGCGGAACCTCGCCACCAGGTGAGCGGGGGCCTTGTCCGGTGAGCCGGCGTCGTAGGGCGGCCGCGGGTCGTACTCCGTGAGCAGCTGGACGGCCTGCGCGTGTTCGTCCCCGGCGATCCGGCCCAGCAGGGTCAGGCCCATGTCGATGCCGGAGGAGACGCCGGCCGCGGTGACGTACTTGCCGTCGACGACCACCCGCTCGCCCGTGGGCTCGGCGCCGAAGCGCTTCAGGTGGTCCAGGGCCAGCCAGTGCGAGGTGGCGCGGCGGCCGCCCAGGAGCCCGGCCGCGGCCAGCAGCAGGGAGCCGGTGCACACCGACGTCGTCCAGGTGGTGGTGGCGTCGGCGGCGCGCAGCCAGTCCAGCAGGACCTGGTTGTCCATCTGCGCCGTCTGTCCCGGCCCGCCCGGCACGACGACGATGTCGGGCCGCTCCACCTCGGCCAGGGTCCGGTCGGCGACGAGGGCGAGGTTGCCGGTGTCGGTGCGGACGGGACCGGCCTGCTCGGCGACGAAGACGGTCTCGGCGTCCGGCAGCCGCCCGAGCGTCTCGTACGGGCCGACGGCGTCCAGGGCGGTGAAGCGGTCGAAGAGAACGACGGCGATCTGCATCGGTTTCTTCCATCCTCGAAGGAGCGGCAGGGAGCGGTTCGGCAAGAACGGTTCAGACGGAGCGGCTCAGCGGGCGGAAGCGGCGGCGGTACTCGGCCGGCGGCGTCCCGAGTGCCTTGACGAAGGCGCGCCGCATCGCCTCGGGAGTGCCGTAGCCGCTGGCGCGGGAGATCTCCTCGACGCCGTCCGCGGTCTCCTCCAGCAGACGGCGGGCGTGTTCGAGGCGGACCCGGTCGACGTAGCGGCCGGGCGTCGTGCCGGTCTCCGCCTGGAAGGCGCGGGCGAAGTGGCGCGGGGAGAGGTTCGCGCGGGCGGCCAGGGCCTCGACGTTGAGATCGCCGGCCGGATGCTCCGTGATCCTCCCCCTACGCCCTGGGGGCGTGGGGGGACCCCCAGCTGGACGTCCCGCAGAGGCTCGCGCCGGGCGGTCTGGGCGGCCAGTCGGGCGCTGAACTGCGCCTGGTTGCCGGGCCGGCGCAGGAACACCACCAGGTGACGGGCGACCGTCAGCGCCACCGGGCGGCCCCAGGTCCTCCTCGACCAGGGCGAGGGCGAGGTCGATGCCCGAGGTGACGCCGGCCGAGGTGGCCACCGATCCGTCGCGGACGTAGATCGGGTCCGGATCGACCTCCACGCCGGGATGGTCGCGGGCGAGCTTGTCGCTGTACGCCCAGTGGGTGGTGGCGCGGCGGCCGTCCAGCAGGCCCGCCTCGGCGAGCAGGGCGGCTCCGGTGCAGACGGAGACGAGGCGTTCGGCGCGCGGACCGTGGGCGCGCAGCCAGTCCGTCAGGCGCGTGTCACGCAGCGGCCGGCGGGTTCCGGGGCCGCCCGGGACGACGAGGGCGTGCGGGCCGGGCGCGTCCCCGAGCGCGGAGTCCGGTACGAGGGTCAGACCGCTGGACGTGCGGACGGGGCGGCCGTCCACCGAGGCGGTCGCGATGCGGTAGCTGCCCGGAGTGTGCTGCTCGGCGCCCGCGAAGACCTCCACGGGACCGGTGACGTCGAGGCTCTGCACGCCGTCGAAGAGGACGACGAGGACGGTTCGCTCTGCCATGGACCCGATTCTTGGCGGGCCCCGCCATGGCCGCGACGAGAAGCCCACCTTTCCTGCCATCCGGCTCCCGCCTCTGGAGGGCGTACCAACCAGTCGGTAACGTGCCCGCATGACTACTGCCGTCCTGGAGCCGCGCGCCGGCCGCCGCTGCCACAACGTCCTCAACTCGCTGCACGCGACGCACTACTTCTCGCCGGACCTGGGCCGGGAACTGGCCGCCCTCGGCATCACCCAGCCCCGGGCGGTCAACTTCGCCGTGCGGGCGGCGGCCATGGGGCCGGTCGGGCCGGGCACGGTGGCCGCGGCCTTCTACCACTACAAGTACGAGCTGGTGGCCCGGCACGTGCCCGCCGTGTGGGAGACCGCCGCCCCCGAGAAGATCCTGGCCGCACGCGCGCGTGCGGCCGACGCGACGCTGCGCCGGCTGCTGGGCGAGGAGGCCGTGGCGTCGCCGGAGATGGCGGAGGCCGCCCGGCTCGCGCTGCGGGCCGCCGAGGCGTGCTCGCGAGCGGCCCGGCCGCTGTACGCGGCGCACGCCGACCTGCCCGTCCCCGACGAGCCGCACCTGGCGTACTTCCACGCGGCCACGCTGCTGCGCGAGCACCGGGGCGACGGGCACCTCGCCGTGCTGATGTCGGCCGGCCTCGACGGCCTGGAGGCGGTGGTGACGCACACCGCCACCGGCAAGGGGATGACCCCGAAGTGGGTGTTCGGCACACGCGGCTGGAGCCAGGAGGACTGGGACGCGGCCACGGACCGGCTGCGCGAGCGCGGGCTGCTGGACGCGGACGGCGAGCTGACCGAGCGCGGCGTCGCCCTGCGCACCGAGATCGAGACCGAGACCGACCGGCTCCACCGGGCGCCGTACGAGCACCTGGGCGCGCCCGGCGTCGCGCGTCTGACCGAGCTCGGCACGGCGTTCGCGGGCGCGGCCTTCGCCGCGGGCGCCTTCCCGGCGGACCTGATCGGCAAGCGCTGACGCATGTCCGGCGCTCGCCGAGGTACCCGTCCCTCTCCCGGCCGCGGCGGCCGGGAGAGGGAAAGGGGAGACACGTGTTCCGAGCGATCGCTGACGTCCTGCGGCAGATCGGTGGCGCCGTCGCCACCGTGGTGACGCTGCCGTTCCGCGCGGTGGCCCGCCTCTTCGGCGGCGCCTCCTCCACCGCCCGCGGCCGCGGCGCCTGACCGCGCCGCCCGGCCCGCCGGGTGCGCCCTGATCCCCGAGTGTCGGTGCCGCCTGCCACAATTGCCGCGCAACCTCTGTGAGAAGGCGGTACGGGATCGTGACGACACCCCTCGTAGGCTCCATCGAAGGCAGGATCGCCGAGGAGCTCGGCGTACGGGAGCGGCAGGTCAGGGCCGCCGTGGAACTGCTCGACGGCGGTTCCACGGTGCCCTTCATCGCCCGCTACCGCAAGGAAGCGACCGAGATGCTCGACGACGCGCAGTTGCGCACGATCGAGGAGCGGCTGCGCTATCTGCGGGAGCTGGAGGATCGGCGGGCGGCGATCCTGGAGTCGGTGCGCGAGCAGGGCAAGCTCACCGAGGAGCTGGAGGCCCGGATCCGCGCCGCCGAGACCAAGGCCCGGCTCGAGGACATCTACCTGCCCTACAAGCCCAAGCGGCGCACCAAGGCGCAGATCGCCCGCGAGGCCGGCCTCGAACCGCTCGCGGAGGGGCTGCTGGGCGATCCGACGGTCGATCCGCTCGCCGCGGCCTCCGCGTTCGTCGACGCCGACAAGGGCGTGGCCGATCCGCAGGCCGCGCTGGACGGCGCCCGCGCGATCCTGACCGAGCGGTTCTCGGAGGACGCCGACCTGATCGGCGAGGTGCGCGAGCGCATGTGGGTGCGCGGGCGGCTGTCCGCCAAGGTCCGTGAGGGCAAGGAGGAGGCGGGCGCCAAGTTCGCCGACTACTTCGACTTCGCCGAGCCCTTCACCGAGCTGCCCTCGCACCGGATCCTGGCGATGCTGCGGGGCGAGAAGGAAGAGGTCCTGGACCTCGTCATGGAGCCGGAGGAGCCCACCGACGGCCCGTCGTCGTACGAGGGGATCATCGCCCACCGCTTCGGGATCGCCGACCGCGGGCGGCCCGCCGACAAGTGGCTGCTGGACACCGTGCGCTGGGCCTGGCGCACCCGGATCCTGGTGCACCTCGGCCTCGACCTGCGGCTGCGGCTGCGCACGGCCGCCGAGGACGAGGCCGTCCGGGTGTTCGCGGCGAACCTGCGCGACCTGCTGCTCGCCGCCCCGGCCGGCACGCGCGCGACGCTGGGGCTCGACCCGGGCTTCCGTACGGGCGTGAAGGTCGCCGTGGTCGACGCGACCGGCAAGGTGGTGGCCACCGACGTCATCCACCCGCACGTCCCGGCCAACCGGTGGGACGAGGCGATCGCCAAGCTGGCCCGGCTGGCGAAGGAGCACGCGGTCGAGCTGATCGCCATCGGCAACGGCACCGCGTCCCGTGAGACCGACAAGCTCGCCGGCGAACTCATCGCCAAGCACCCGGAGCTGAAGCTCACCAAGGTGATGGTGTCCGAGGCCGGCGCCTCCGTGTACTCGGCCTCCGCCTTCGCCTCGCAGGAACTGCCCGACATGGACGTGTCGCTGCGCGGCGCGGTGTCGATCGCACGCCGGCTCCAGGACCCGCTGGCCGAGCTGGTGAAGATCGACCCGAAGTCGATCGGCGTCGGCCAGTACCAGCACGACCTGTCCGAGGTGAAGCTGTCGCGTTCGCTGGACGCGGTGGTGGAGGACTGCGTCAACGGCGTCGGCGTCGACGTCAACACCGCCTCGGCGCCGCTGCTCGCCCGCGTCTCCGGCATCACCTCCGGCCTCGCCGAGAACATCGTGGCGCACCGGGACGCCAACGGCCCCTTCGCGTCCCGCCAGGAGCTGAAGAAGGTGGCCCGCCTGGGCCCGAAGGCGTACGAGCAGTGCGCGGGCTTCCTGCGCATCCGCGGCGGCGACCCGCTGGACGCCTCCAGCGTGCACCCGGAGGCGTACCCGGTGGTGCGGCGGATGGTGAAGACGACCGGGCAGGACGTCGCCGCGCTCATCGGCAACACGTCGGTGCTGCGGTCGCTGCGGCCGGACGACTTCGTCGACGAGACGTTCGGTCTGCCGACCGTGACCGACATCCTGAAGGAGCTGGAGAAGCCGGGGCGCGACCCGCGTCCGGCGTTCAGGACGGCCGTCTTCAAGGAGGGCGTCGAGAAGATCTCGGACCTGTCCTCCGGGATGATCCTGGAGGGCGTGGTGACGAACGTGGCCGCCTTCGGCGCGTTCGTCGACGTCGGCGTCCACCAGGACGGACTGGTGCACGTCTCGGCGATGTCCAGGACGTTCGTCAAGGACCCGCGGGACGTGGTGAAGCCGGGCGACATCGTCAAGGTGAAGGTCCTCGACGTCGACATCCCGCGCAAGCGCATCTCGCTGACGCTGCGGCTGGACGACGAGGCCGCACCGCAGGGCGGCCGGCCGGCCGAGGGAGGCGAGCGGCGTCAGCGCGGCGGGCGTCCGCCGCAGCAGCGCCGGCAGGGCGGGGGCGGCGGTGGCCAGGGCCGGGGCGGCGCCGGGCAGGGCTCCCGTCAGGCGCCCCCGCCGGCCAACAGCGCGATGGCCGACGCGCTGCGGCGAGCCGGGCTGGTCGATCCGAAGAAGCGCTGACCCGCACGGGCCGGGCCAGGGGGGTCACACCGTCCGGTCCGGCCCGGAAAGAGCCGCGTGCCCGAGGATCGGGTGACCTTCTGTCCCGCCCCAGGGCCATCGGGCGAAAGCCGGGCCGGGAGAACGGCCGGATCACTATGATTCGGCCACCTTCGCACTGCCTGTCTCCAGGCGGAACAACTCATCCTTGGGGGACACATGTTCAGACGTTCCGCCGTCGCGGCCGTGTCGGGCGCGATGGCCCTGTCCGCCCTCGCCACTACGGACGCCCGGGCCGATTCCGGTGCGGGAGACACCCAGGTGCTCCTGGCCGTCGTCAACGGCGGCCAGCCGGTCGTGCTGGGCGCGATGACGAAGAAGACGGTCACCCTCAGCATCAGCGCGACCGACGACTCGGGCATCAAGGATGCCTACGGCTGGCTCTACCACGGCTCTTTCGACGACCCCGACGGCTTCGCGGGCCCCGGGTCCGACACTCCGCTGACCTGCGCCCCGGTCTCCGGAAGCGGCACCACCTCCACCTGCACCGCCGACATCACCATCGACCCGAACTCGATGCTGACCAACGCCGACGCGGGCACGTGGCACATCTGGACGTCCGTGGACGCCAACGACGTCGACTACGTCGACAAGGACAGCGCGGGCACCTTCCTGATGAAGCGCGCCGGCAGGCTGACCGTGGACGCCACCCCCGAGCCGGTGGCCAAGGGCGGCGTCCTCACCGTCAAGGGCGCGCTCACCCGCGCCAACTGGGGCTCGGGCGGCACCTACAGCGGTTACGCGGGCCAGTCGGTGAAACTCCAGTTCCGCAAGGCCGGCACCACGACGTACACCACCGTGAAAACGGTGACCAGCGGCACCGGCGGCGCCCTGAAGACCACGGTGACGGCCACCGCCGACGGCTACTGGCGCTGGAACTTCGCCGGCACCGGCACCACCGGACCGGCCAAGGCCTCCGGTGACCACGTCGACGTGACGGGCGTCTAGCGGGACTCGGTCACCTTGCCGTCCGCCACCTCCAGGCGGCGGGTCACCCGGACCGCGTCCAGCATGCGCCGGTCGTGGGTGACCAGCAGCAGGGTGCCCTGGTAGGCGTCGAGGGCGGACTCCAGCTGCTCGATGGCCGGCAGGTCAAGGTGGTTGGTCGGCTCGTCGAGCACCAGCAGGTTGACGCCCCGGCCCTGGAGCAGGGCCAGCGCGGCCCGGGTGCGTTCGCCCGGGGAGAGTTCCGCTGCGGGACGCAGGACGTGGTCCGCCTTGAGGCCGAACTTGGCCAGCAGGGTGCGGACCTCGACCGGCTCGGTGTCGGGGACGGCCGCGCAGAACGCGTCCAGCAGGGCCTGCGGGCCGTGGAACAGCCTGCGGGCCTGGTCGACCTCGCCGACCAGGACGCCGGAGCCCAGAGCGGCGTGCCCGGCGTCCAGCGGCACCCGGCCCAGCAGGGCGCCGAGCAGCGTCGACTTGCCGGCGCCGTTCGCGCCGGTGACCGCGACCCGGTCCGCCCAGTCGATCTGCAGGGACACCGGCCCGAAGGTGAAGCCGCCGCGCCGCACCTCGGCGTCCCGCAGGGTGGCGACCACCGCGCCGGAGCGCGGCGCCGACGCGATCTCCATCCGCAGCTCCCACTCCTTGCGCGGCTCCTCGACGACGTCCAGCCGTTCGATCATGCGCTGGGTCTGCCGGGCCTTCGCGGCCTGCTTCTCACTGGCCTCGCTGCGGAACTTGCGGCCGATCTTGTCGTTGTCGTTGCCCGCCTTGCGCCGGGCGTTCTTCACGCCCTTGTCCATCCAGGAGCGCTGCATCTGCGCCCGGTCCTGCAGCGCCGCCCGCTTGTCGGCGTACTCCTCGTAGTCCTCGCGGGCGTGCCGGCGGGCGGTCTCGCGCTCCTCCAGGTAGGCCTCGTAGCCGCCGCCGTAGAGGGTGATCTGCCGCTGCGCCAGGTCGAGTTCGAGGACCTTGGTGACCGTGCGGGCGAGGAACTCGCGGTCGTGGCTGACCACGACCGTGCCGGCCCGCAGGCCGGTCACGAAGCGTTCGAGGCGCTCCAGGCCGTCCAGGTCGAGGTCGTTGGTGGGCTCGTCGAGCAGGAAGACGTCGTAGCGGGACAGCAGCAGGGAGGCGAGTGAGGCGCGGGCCGCCTGGCCGCCGGACAGCGAGGTCATCGGCTGGTCCAGACCCACGGTCAGGCCGAGTGAGCCGGCGACCTCCTCGGCCCGCTCGTCCAGGTCGGCGCCGCCCAGGCCGAGCCAGAGGTCCAGGCTGGTGGCGTAGGCGTCGTCGGCGCCGGGCGCGCCGTCGACGAGGGCCTGCGTGGCCTCGTCCATCGCCCGCTGCGCCTCGGCGACGCCGGTGCGGCGGGCGAGGAACTCCCGGACCGTCTCGCCGGGCCGCCGCTCCGGCTCCTGCGGCAGGTGGCCGACGGTGGCCGTCGGCGGGGACAGCCGCAGTTCGCCCTGTTCGGGCGTGAGCAGCCCGGCGAGCATCCTGAGCAGCGTGGACTTGCCCGCGCCGTTGGCTCCGACCAGCCCGATCACGTCCCCGGGCGCGACGACGAGGTCGAGCCCGGAGAACAGGGAGCGGTCGCCGTGCCCGGCGGCGAGGTTCTTGGCGACGAGGGTGGCAGTCATCAGGCCGTCGATCCTAATGTCTCGCCGATCTCGCGGATCTCGCCGATCTCGCCGTGCCTCGCCATGTCCCGCAGCCGGCCCGCCCGGGCTCAGCGGGCCACCGGCGCCACCAGCACGTTCCCCGCCGTCCGCGCCACCACGAAGGCCTCCCCCTTCACCGCCGCGGCGTCCAGGGGGATGCGGTGGCCGCCGGTCTCGAGGACGCCGTCGAAGACCTCGCGGGTGCGGGTGCGGTAGAGGCGGTCCAGGCGGTACGCGGTCAGGCGCACCCGGCACGGCGAGGTGACCTCGACGCGCACCTCGCCGCCGGAGGCCGCCAGGCCCGTCAGCCGGCGCCGCGTCACGGGGCCGCGGTCCAGGGCGTGTTCGATCTGGGCGACGAGGACCGGGACGACCGGCGCGAGACCGGCGACGTAGGCCACGTCGACGCCGGCCCGCTCGAAGCAGCGGCGCACGGCGGCGCGCTCCTCCTCGGTGACCGCGCGGCCGAAGGCGACGGCGCCGTAGCCACGGAGTTCCTCGGCGGGCACCCCGTCGGCGTCGTGGGCGATGTCGGCGCCGATGCCGATGGTGCGCAGCGCGGCGGCGAGCTTGGCGAGGACGGCGACACGGGCGCCGATCAGCAGCACACGGCGGCGCGTGCCGGGGGCGTCGCCGTCGAGGAGGGCGCCGAGCGCCTGCCGGTAGTCGGCGCCGCGGAACCGGAAGGGCCCTATGCCGTGGTAGCCGTTGAGCTCCAGGTCGGCCTGCGGGGCGGTCTGCCAGGCGAAGTCCCGCCAGATGTAGTCGTCCCCGTCCCGGTCGATCACGGCGGTGACGGCGCCGCACGCGAGGTCCGCGCACTCGGGGCAGCCGTAGATGATGTGCCGGCCGCCGGGCAGCGGTGCCGCGGCCTCCAGCAGCAGGCCGCGGACCTGTTCGGTGAAGATGGCGGGCGGGACGTCGGAGGCGAGCGGGGAGACGGCGTCGAGGTCGGACAGCCGGAACAGCAGGGGGCGCCCGTCGACGACGAAGTCCACGAAGTCCCGGTGGATCTGGTAGGCGCCGTCGGCGAGGACGCCACCGGCCCGCATCGCCGGCGCCAGGCCGAAGGTCGCGTACTCGGCAGACATGCTGTGAGTATTCCCGCCGCGGATCCACTCCGAGCACGGCATGACACATTCCGTTACGGTCCCCGCATGGAGAGCGGATCGAACAGTGATGTCGTCGTGGTCGGCGCCGGGATCATCGGGCTGACGACGGCCGTGGTCCTCGCCGAGCGGGGTGTGCGGGTGCGGGTGTGGACGCGGGATCCGGCCGGGCGGACCACCTCGGCGGTCGCGGGCGCCCTGTGGTGGCCGTACCGGATCGAGCCGCCGGCGCGGGCCCGCGGGTGGGCCCTGCGGTCGCTGGAGGTGTACGAGGAGTCGGCGGCCCGGCCGGAGACGACCGGCGTACGCATGGTCGAAGGGGTACTGGGCGAGACGGACCTGGACTCCACCACGGCGTGGGCGGCCGAGCGGCTGCCGGGGCTGTGCGCGGCGACGGCCGCGGAGTACGCGGGCGCCGGGCTGTGGGCGCGGCTGCCGCTGATCGACATGCCGGCCCATCTGTCCTGGCTGCGGGAGCGGCTGGCGCGGGCGGGCGGGACGGTCGAGGAGCGCGCGGTGTCCGCTCTCGCGGAGGCGGACGCCGGGGTGGTGGTCAACTGCACCGGTCTGGGCGCCCGCGATCTGGTGCCGGATCCGTCGGTGCGGCCGGTGCGCGGGCAGTTGGTCGTGGTGGAGAACCCCGGGATCCGCACCTGGACGGTCTCGACCGGCGCCGGCGGGGAGATGGCGTACGTCTTCCCGCAGCCCGGCCGGCTGCTGCTGGGCGGCACGGCCGAGGAGGACGTGTGGTCGACCGAGCCGGATCCGGCGGTCGCCGAGGCGATCGTGCGCCGGTGCGCGGCGCTGCGGCCCGAGGTCGCCGGGGCGAGGGTGCTGGGGCACCGGGTGGGGCTCAGGCCCGCCCGGGACGCGGTCCGGCTGGAGCGCGGGCTGCTGCCGGACGGGCGGGTGCTGGTGCACAACTACGGGCACGGCGGGGCGGGCGTCACGGTGGCCTGGGGCTGTGCCGAGGAGGCGGCCGGGCTGGCGTGCCCGGCCGCCTGAGCGGCGGGCCCTACGGGATCCGCTGCGGGGTGTGCCGCGCCCCCGGTCCGTGGGTCGCCGTCGGCGCGTGCGGTGCCGTGCCGGAGGTGGCGCGGGCGAACGCCGCCGCGCCGCCCACGAGGGGAACGCGGGCGGAGGTGCCCGACAGGGCGAGGGTGAGGGTCGGGGTGTCGGCGGGCGGGTCGATGAGGTCCCTGTCGGTGCCCGCGACGATCAGGGCGAGGCGGTGGCCGGCCGGGACGACGTGGTCGGTGGCCGCGAGGCCGACGGTGATGGTGTAGGCCCTGCCCGGCGTGAGCGGGACGCCCTTGCGGCCGGAGGCGTAGGTGCCGAGGTCGGCCCAGCCGCGGCTGAACACCGTGTACGCGACGTCGACCGTCTTCGCCCGCGTCTCCTTGTAGCAGGCGCTGTCGGCCGCGGTGCTGGCGCCCCAGCAGGTGCGGTCGGTGAGGGTGGTGATGCCCTCGCCGGCGTCGGCGTAGTCGCGGACGGTGTCGGGGCCGAGGTCGACCAGGACGGCGGAGAGGTGGGCCGTCGGGGTGGTCGGGGTCGCGGTGACGGTGACCCGGGAGGAGCCGGACAGGCGCAGGTCGCGGCTGAGCGGCCGGGTGACGAAGCCCGCCTTGTCGGGGGTGGTCCGGTCGATGTCGGCGGCCCAGTCGGTCTCGCCGCGTCCCGGGTCGTCGGTGAACGTCTCGGTGCCGGACGCGGTGGCCGGGCCGAGGGTGCCGACGCCGGGCTCGCTGCCGCGGGCCGGGTGCAGGGTGGTGGCGGCCGTGCCGCGCGGCGGCCAGGTCTTCGAGGTGACCCACTGGTCGGGGTGGCGTTCCACGTCGGCCATGGGCTCGCGGTCGATGCCGTTGTCGTAGCCGAGCAGTTCGTGGTCGAACCAGCGGTGCAGGGTGTCGACCCAGGCGGCGCGGCGGAAGTCGAACGGGTCGACGTGGCCGGTCTGGGAGAGCCAGATCTTGCGCTGGACGCCGTGCTCGGCGAGGGCGTCCCACCACTGGCCGAGGTGCTTGGTGCGGACGTTGAGGTCCTGCATGCCGTGGACCAGGAAGACGCTGGCCCTGACCTTCGAGGCGTCCTTGACGTAGTCGCGCTCGGTCCACAGGGGCGTCCAGTCGCCGGTGCGCGGGGCGCCGTCGACGAGTCTCCGCTGGACGGCGGCGCACCGGGCGCGGGCGTCGGGGCTGTCGACGTAGTCGGACAGCCAGTCGGGGCCGGAGTCGTACAGCGGGGCGCCCTGCTGGAAGTAGTAGTCGTACCAGGAGGAGATGGCGCTGATCGGGACGATCGTCTTCAGGCCCTTGACGCCGGTCGCGGCGACGCCGTTGGCGATGGTGCCGTCCCAGCTCTTGCCGATCATGCCGGTTCTGCCGTTGCTCCAGCCGGCGCGGGCCGGGGTGGTGCCGGTGCGGGTGGTGTAGGCCTTGGCGCGGCCGCCCAGCCAGTCGACGACGGCCTTCGCGGACCGGACGTCGGAGCGGCCGCCGACGTCCACGCAGCCGTCGGAGCGGTTGGTGCCGGCGAGGTCGACGCCGACGAAGGCGTAGCCGCGCGGGACGAAGTAGTTGTCGTAGAACAGCGGCATCCGCAGGATGTCGCCGTCGGCGTCGTACGTCTTCTTCTGGCTCTCGTTGCCGCGTCCGCAGCAGGAGTAGTAGGGGCTCGCGTCCATGATGACGGGCACCTTGCGGCCCTGCCGGGCGGGTTCGCGGGGCCGGACGATGTCGGCGGCGACGCGGTCGTTCCTGCCGTCGCCGTCGCCGTCGAGCCCGGTGTCCACCCAGACGGCCTCGCGGACGGCGTCCTCGTAGGAGTAGACGGGGCGGCTCTCCCGAGGGGTGGCGTGGGCCGCGGCCGGGGTGAGGAAGGCGGCCATCAGGGCGGCTACCGCCGCCGCCGCGAGCGGTCTCCAGGTCGTGAAGCGCATGCGCGGACGCTACATCGGTCAACTCAAGCGAAAAAGACGGCAATCGGACGAACGCAGGGGCAGGTGACGCCGGTGGGACGGTCGGTTCGTGACGGCCGGATGGCGATCGTGTGGCGGAGGGTGCCGTGGACAGGCCCGTGTCCACAGGGACTCAATAGGCTCGAACAGACCCCGTGTTCCTACGACTTGGAGCCTTCCGTGCACCGCAGAATCATCGCGCCGGGCGCACTCGCTGCGGCCTCGTTGTTGCTGGCGATCCCGGCATCGGCCGCGAGCTTCTCCCCAGGCGCTCCGGGCATCGGCGACCCCTACTACCCGGCCTACGGCAACGGCGGATACGACGTCTCCCACTACGACCTGAGGCTGCGGTACCAGCCCGCGACCGACGAGCTGGAGGGCACGGCGACGATCCTGGCGCGCACCACCCAGGACCTGTCCCGGTTCGACCTGGACTTCCTGCTCGACGTGAGCGAGGTACGGGTGAACGGCGCCAAGGCCGCCTTCGCCGCCTCCGGTCAGCACGAGCTGGAGATCACCCCGAAGACGCCGCTGCCGAAGGGCACCCCGGTCACCGTGGTCGTCCGCTACAGCGGAGTGCCGTCCACGAAGAGCGCGTACGGCTTCTCCACCTGGCACCGCACCCCGGACGGAGCCGTGGCGGCGGACGAGCCCGAGGCCGCCTGGTGGTGGTTCCCCAGCAACGACCACCCGCTCGACAAGGCGACCTACGACGTGTCGGTGGCCGTGCCGGACGGCACCCAGGTCATCTCCAACGGCACCCTGCAGTCGACGAGTTCACGCCTGGGCTGGACCCGCTGGAACTGGCGCGAGAACAAGCCGCAGGCGACCTACCTGGCCACGCTGGCCGTGGGCGGGTTCGACATCACGACCAGCACCTCCGACGGCGGGGTGCCGGTCGTCAACGCCTACAGCAAGGACCTCGGCGACAACGACGGCGCCGCGCGGGCGAGCGTGGAGCGCACCGGGGAGCTGGTGGACTGGCTCAGCGGCTATTTCGGGCCATATCCGTTCGCCTCGGCCGGCGGGTACGTGCCCAACACCACCACCGGGTTCGCGCTGGAGACGCAGACCCGCGTCTACTACAGCCCGCGGCAGTTCGCGAACGGCTCGAACACCTCCGTGGTCGTGCACGAGCTGGCGCACCAGTGGTACGGCGACTCCGTGTCCATCGAGGGCTGGAAGGACATCTGGCTCAACGAGGGCTTCGCGCGGTACGCGCAGTGGCTGTGGTCCGAGCACGAGGGCGATGGCACCACGCGGGAGCTCGCCGACTACGTGTACGCCGCGCACCCGGCCGACGACCCGTTCTGGACGGTGGCGCCCGGCGACCCCGGCCCCGACAACCAGTTCTCCGCCGCCGTCTACGACCGGGGCGCGCTGGCCGTTCAGGCGCTGCGCGAGGAGGTCGGCGACGACGCGTTCTTCGCGATCCTGAAGGGCTGGCCGCAGGAGCACGCCTACGGCAACGCCTCGGTCGCCGACTTCCGGGCCTACGCCGAGCGGGTCTCCGGCACGTCGCTGTCCGCGCTCTTCGACACCTGGCTGTTCGAGCCGTCGAAGCCGGCGGCGCCCGCCGCGCGGGACGCGTCCGTCGCCCGGTCGTCGGCGGCCGTGGCGCAGCCGAAGTCGTGGAAGAAGATCGCGGCCACGAACGACGTGCACTGAGCCGCGGTTCCCCGCCGGGCCGCCCGGGCCCGGCGGGGGCCTGCCGGGCCCGGCGGGGGCCTGCCGGGTCCGGCGGGGGCCTGCCGGGCCCGGGCCCGGCGCGGCCTACAGGGGCGCCGGGTCCGCCGGGTGCGGGTCGGCGGACCTGGTCAGGAGTTCGTCACGGCTGATCGCCCCCGTCCGGGTGGCCGGCACCGTGCAGGCGTGCGCGCCGGCCACCGCGCCGTACCGGGCGCAGCGCCGCGGGGGCTCGCCGCGCAGGTGGCCGTAGAGGAACGCGGCGGCGAAGGCGTCGCCCGCGCCGTTGGAGTCCACCACCGCGGCGGGCGGCGCGACGGCCGGTACGCGGGTCAGCTCCCCGTCCGCGAGCAGGTGGGCGCCCTCGGCGCCGGCCGTGGCGACGACGACCCGGGCCCGGCCCCGCTCCGCGATGCGGCGCATCGTCCGCTCCGGGTCGCCGAGCGCGGCGGCGGACAGGAAGACCAGGTCCGCCTGGTGGGCGAACGGCTCGTGGTACGGGTTCTCGCCGTCCCAGTCGTGCAGGTCGGTGGAGACGGTCACCCCGCACTCGCGCAGCAGCGGCAGCGCGTGCGCGCAGGGGTGGGTGATCGTGACGTGGGCGTGGCGGCTCGCGCCGGCCAGGGCGCGCAGCTCCGGCTCCGGGAACCGGTCGTCGTCGTGCCCGCGGGTCCCGTCGTACAGCGACAGGCGCCGGCCGTCGGGGCCGACGAGGTTGACCGCGCGTTTGGTCCCGGCGGGCTGCGGGATCGCGGTCAGCGGGACGCCCCGCTCCTCGTGCAGCGCGCGGACCAGGTCGCCCTCGGGGTCGTCGCCCAGCCAGTCGAGGTGGTGGGTGCGCAGGCCGAGCGCGGCCAGGCCCAGGGCGACGAAGTCGCCGGTCTGCCCCGCGCGGGTGTGGATGCCGGAGCCGATCAGGTAGCTGTCGGCGTACGGGAGCGGCAGCGCCGGCACGCGGATCACGGTGTCCACGCCCGCGCCGCCCAGGACGAGCACGTCGATGTCCCGGCTCACGCGGCCCCGCCCCCGACGTTGGTGATCTCTGCCATGGGCCCACCTTAGGCTCCGCCGGTGACCGGCGACAGGAGACCGGCGGTGCCCGGCCGGCTCGGTACCGGCGCGGTCCGGGAGGTTTCGCAGTACTGGTGTGACAGCGATACTGCTGCACATGACGACCGACGCCGAGGAGCCGACGCTCACGATCGACGAGCTGGCCGCGCGGGCCGGGATCACGGTCCGCACGGTCCGGTTCTACAGCACCAAGGGGCTGCTGCCGCCGCCGGTGATCGGTCCTCGGCGGGTGGGCCGCTACGGGCCGCGGCACGTGGCCCGGCTGGCGCTCATCGAGGAGCTGCAGCGCCAGGGCATGACGCTGGCCGCGATCGAGCGCTACATGGGGCAGCTGCCGCCGGACCTGAGCCACCGGGACCTGGCCATCCACCGGGCGGTGGTGGCCTCCTGGGCGCCGGACGCGGTGGAGACGCTGACCCCCGAGCAGCTGCGGCGCCGGGCGGGGCGGCCGCTGGACGAGGACGACATGGAGCGGCTGGCGGCCATGAACGTGGTCCGGCCCGACGGGGACGGCTACCGCGTCGACTGCGGTCAGCTCCGGCTCGCCGTGGAGCTGCTGGACGTGCCGCTGTCCCACGACGCCATCCTCGCGGCCCGGTCGGTGCTGGTGGAGCACTCGCGGGCGGCCGCGCGCGAGCTGTCGCGGCTGTTCCGGGGAGAGGTCTCGGAGCGGGACCAGCAGGACGTGAAGACGCTCTCCGCGCACATGCAGCCGCTGGTGGTGCAGGCCCTCCTGACGACGTTCCAGCGGTCGTTGAAGGAGGAGCTGCACCAGTGGCTGTCCGAGCCGCGGGAGGGCCGGCCCGTCTGAGCCGGCGCTCAGCAGCGCGGAACGGGTCTGCCGTAGGTCATGGTGCTGGGGGTGGCCAGGTAGTGGTCGGAGACGTAGTGGCCATTGTCCAGGCGGTCCCAGATGTTCGTGGTGCCGACGGTCGACCCGGTGCGCCGGCAGGTGACCCAGGCCAGGGCGCCGCCCGGTGAGGTGCCGACGGCCGCGTAGCCGGTGCCGGGGCCGCTGCGTTCGGTCAGTCCGGCCGGGGCCGTGACCTGGTACGGGTAGGCGCAGCGCGGCAGCGGCGAGCTGTAGCCGGTGCCGGAGGGGGTGCTGACGTAGCGGTCGGAGACGTAGGCGCCGTTGGTCAGCCGGTCCCAGACGGACGTGGTGCCCACCTTGGTGCCGGGTGCCTGGCAGACCACCTTCAGGGTGGAGCCCGGCGCGTACGTCGCGGCGACCGGGTAGCTGGTCGCGGGGCCGGTGCGGGCGTTGAGCGGGGTGGTGCCGGTGACCTGGTAGGGCAGGGCGACCGTGGCGACGGGCGCGTCGAGGCGGTCGGTGTCGATGTTCAGGGTGACACCGCCGTACGTCTCGTCGTGGTCGCCGCGGAACTGCTTGGCGCGCTGGTGCACGGCCCATTTGGCGTCGGCGACGCCGGACCAGCCCTTGAGGGAGTCGACGCCGTCGTAGCGGGCGATCCACAGGGCATCCGGCCGCGCGTACGCGGTGGAGGTGTACGCGTCGGCGAGCTGCCGGGCGCCCAGGTTGAGGTTCATGTAGACGCCGGAGACGTATCCGACGCGGTGCAGTTCCCTGGTCCAGGAGGAGAGGTAGGACAGGACGGCGGTGCGGCAGGCGGTGTCGGTCTGGCTGTAGTGCTCGATGTCGTTGTACAGCGCGCTGCCGGGCAGCATGCCGAGCGCCTTGGCGGCGGTGACGGCCTCCTTGGCGGCGGCGGTGCCCTGGCCGCGGGCCGTCGCCGGGGTGGTGCTGATCTTGTCGTCGGTGGGGCGGGCGCCGCAGGGCGGCTGCAGGCCCTTGTGGACGGGCAGCAGCCGCCACTTCAGCCGGGCCGCGGAGGCCACCCAGGACGAGGTCAGCTCCGGCTGCGCGCAGGTGCGGTTGACGCCCGAGACGTAGACGCCGAGGGCGCGGTACGGGGAGGTGCTCCAGGCCTGGAGCGTCGTCAGCGGCGGGGCGGTGCAGGCGTCGAAGGCGAGGCCGGAGTAGCGGGTCGCGGTGGAGCCCGGCGGATAGGCGACGGAGGTGGCCGGTTCGGCGGCCGCGGGCGGCCCGAAGACCAGGACGGCGGTGCCGCCGAGGACCCAGGCGGACGAGACGGTGAGGAGTCTCCTCAGGACTGGCTTCGGCTGCGACATGACGCCCCCCTGGCGGATTCGACGGGCTCCCGCATCCTCAGGGTGGGCGCGCCGCCCGCGCTTCGCCAGGGGCCGACCGGCCCTGCCCGGCGCACGCCCCCGCCCGCGCCGCACCGGAGATCCGGGCGGGCGGGGGCGGGGGCGTGGGACGGCCGCGGTGTCCGCGGGCCGCCGGTCAGCGCGCGTCGGTGAAGGTCTCCCCCTTCTCCGCCTTCTCGACCAGCAGCGCCGGCGGGGTGAACCGGTCGCCGTACCGCTCGGCGAGTTCACGCGCGCGGGCGACGAAGCCGGGCAGGCCGACACCTGCCCCGGCGCCGCCGTCGTAGCCGTTGATGTACTGCAGCACGCCGCCGGTCCAGCCGGGGAAGCCGATGCCGAAGATCGAGCCGATGTTGGCGTCGGCGACGGAGGTCAGGACGCCCTCCTCCAGGAGCCGGACGGTGTCCAGCGCCTCGGAGAACAGCATGCGTTCCTGCATGTCCTGGAAGGGGATCTCGTGACCGGACTTGGTGAAGTGTTCGCGCAGGCCCGGCCACAGGCGCAGGCGCTTGCCGTCCTCCGCGTACTCGTAGAAGCCGGCGCCGCCGCTGCGGCCGGTGCGGCCGAACTCGTCGACCATGCGGTCGATGACGGCCTCGGCGGGGTGCGTGGGCCAGGTGCCGCCCGCCTCCTCGACGGCCCGCTTGGACTCGTTGCGGATCTTGCGCGGGAGGGTGAGCGTCAGGTCGTCCATCAGCGACAGCACCTTCGCGGGGTAGCCGGCCTGCGCCGCCGCCTGCTCGACCGACGCGGGCTCGATGCCCTCGCCGACCATGGCGACGCCCTCGTTGATGAAGTGGCCGATGACCCGTGAGGTGAAGAAGCCGCGGGAGTCGTTGACCACGATCGGCGTCTTCTTGATCTGCCGGACCAGGTCGAAGGCGCGCGCCAGCGCCTCCTCGCCGGTGCGCTGGCCCTTGATGATCTCGACCAGGGGCATCTTGTCGACGGGCGAGAAGAAGTGCAGTCCGATGAAGTCGGCCTGCCGTTCGACGCCTTCGGCGAGCGCGGTGATCGGCAGGGTGGAGGTGTTGGAGCACAGCAGCGCGTCCGGCTCGACGATGTGCTGGATCTCCTGGAACACCTTGTGCTTGAGCGCCGGGTCCTCGAAGACGGCCTCGATGACCGCGTCGCAGCCGGCCAGGTCCTGCGGGTCGGCCGTGGGCGTGATGCGGGCCAGCAGCGCGTCCGCCTTCTGCTGGGTGGTACGGCCGCGGGAGACGGCCTTGGCGCAGAGCTTCTCGGAGTAGCCCTTGCCCTTGGCGGCCGCCTCCGCGGACACGTCCTTCAGGACGACCTCGATGCCCGCGCGGGCGCACGAGTAGGCGATGCCCGCGCCCATCATGCCCGCGCCGAGCACGGCGACCTTGCGGACATGCCGGGGCTCGACGCCCTTCGGGCGGTTGGCGCCGGAGTTGACGGCCTGGAGGTCGAAGAAGAACGCCTGGATCATGTTCTTCGAGGTCTGCCCGGCGGCCAGCTCCACGAAGTAGCGGGCCTCGACGGCCTGGGCGGTCTCGAAGTCGACCTGGGAGCCCTCGACCGCCGCGGCGAGGATGTTGCGCGGCGCCGGGTAGGGGGCGCCGGCCGTCTGCTTGCGCAGGCTGGCCGGGAAGGCGGGCAGGTTGGCGGCGAACTTGGGGTTGGCGGGCGTGCCGCCGGGGATGCGGTAGCCGGGCCGGTCCCAGGGCTGCTGCGACTCGGGGTGGGCGTCGATGAACGCGCGGGCCTTGGCGAGGAGTTCGTCCGGGGTGGCGGCGACCTCGTCGACCAGGCCGTTGTCCAGCGCGCGCCGCGGGTCGTACTGGGTGCCCTGGAGCAGCACCTTCAGCAGCGCGTCGGCGATGCCGAGCAGGCGTACGGTGCGGACCACGCCACCGCCGCCGGGGAGCAGGCCGAGGGTGACCTCGGGCAGGCCGATCTTCGAGCCGGGGGCGTCGAGGGCGACGCGGTGGTGGCAGGCCAGGGCGATCTCGTAGCCGCCGCCCAGGGCCGCGCCGTTGATCGCCGCGACGACCGGCTTGCCGAGGGTCTCGATGCGGCGCAGGTTGCGCTTGATGGCCATGCCGCCGTCGAACAGCTGCTGCGCGGTGTCCGGGGTGACCCGGATGAGGTCGCGCAGGTCGCCGCCCGCGAAGAAGGTCTTCTTGGCGGAGGTGACGATCACGCCGCGGATGGCGTCCTGCTCCGCCTCCAGGCGGTCGGTGACCGCGGCGAGGGAGTCGCGGAACGCCTGGTTCATGGTGTTCGCGGACTGGTTCGGGTCGTCCAGGACGAGGGTGACGACGCCGGTGTCGTCCTGTTCCCAGCGGATGGTGGTGCTCTCGGTCATGAGGGGGTCTCCGTAGAAGTCGCGTGCGGGTCGCTGGGATTCAGATGCGCTCGACGATCGTCGCGATGCCCATGCCGCCGCCCACGCACAGCGTGGCGAGGCCGTAGCGCTTGTCCTGGCGCTCCAGTTCGTCGACGAGCGTGCCGAGGATCATCGCGCCGGTCGCGCCGAGGGGGTGGCCGAGCGCGATCGCGCCGCCGTTGACGTTGACCTTGTCCAGGGACAGGCCCATGTCC
The DNA here is from genome assembly GCF_044335305.1 of Streptomyces sp. NPDC020490. NCBI lineage: Bacteria > Bacillati > Actinomycetota > Actinomycetes > Kitasatosporales > Streptomycetaceae > Streptomyces > Streptomyces sp. NPDC020490. Next base: position 83,693 of record NZ_JBIRUY010000015.1, read on the forward strand.
TTGACGAAGCGCAGGACGACCGCGGCGAAGGCCTCGTTGATCTCGACGAGGTCGATGTCGTCGATGGTCAGCCCGGCCTTGGCGAGGGCCTTGCGGGTGGCGGGCGCCGGGCCGGTGAGCATGATGGTGGGCTCGGAGCCGGAGACGGCGGCGGACACGATCCGCGCGCGCGGGGTGAGGCCGTAGCGCTCCCCCACCTCCTTGGAGCCGATCGCGACCAGCGAGGCGCCGTCGACGATGCCGGAGGAGTTGCCCGCGTGGTGGACGTGATCGATCTTCTCGACCCAGTGGTACTTCTGCAGCGCGACGGCGTCGAAGCCGCCGAGCTCGCCGATGTCCGCGAAGGACGGCTTGAGCCCGGCCAGGGAGTCGGCGGTGGTGCCGGGGCGCGGGTGCTCGTCGTGGTCGAGGACGACCAGGCCGCTGCGGTCCTTCACCGGGACGACGGACCGGTCGAAGCGGCCCTCCTTCCACGCCGTGGCCGCCCGCTCCTGCGACAGCGCCGCGTACTCGTCGACGTCCCGGCGGGTGAAGCCCTCGATGGTGGCGATCAGGTCGGCGCCGATGCCCTGCGGCACGAAGTCGGTGGCGATGTTGGTCATCGGGTCGTTGAACCAGGCGCCGCCGTCGGAGCCCATCGGCACCCGGGACATGGACTCGACGCCGCCCGCGAGGACGAGGTCCTCGAAGCCGGAACGGACCTTGGCCGCGGCCATGTTGACCGCCTCCAGACCGGACGCGCAGAAGCGGTTCTCCTGTACGCCGGCGACGGTGTCCGGCAGTCCCGCGGCGATGGCGGCGATCCGCGGGAGCACGGAGCCCTGGTCGCCGAGCGGGCTGACCACGCCGAGGACGATGTCGTCGATCGCCGCCGGGTCGAGGCCGGGGAACCGGTCGCGGATCTCGTGGATGAGCCCGACGACCAGGTCGACGGGCTTGGTGCCGTGCAGGGCGCCGTTCGCCTTGCCGCGGCCGCGCGGGGTGCGGATCGCGTCGTACACGTACGCTTCGGTGCTCACGGGAAAGCCTTTCGGTGAGGGTCAGGCGAGCAGGGAACGGCCGATGATCTCTTTCATGATCTCGGTGGTCCCGCCGTAGATGGTCTGGATGCGGCCGTCGGTGAAGGCCCTGGCGACCGGGTATTCGGTCATGTAGCCGTAGCCGCCGTGCAGTTGCAGGCAGCGGTCGGCGACGCGCTTCTGCAGCTCGGTGGCCCACCACTTGGCCATGGAGGCGTGCACGGCGTCGAGTCCGCCGTCGGTGTGCTCCTCGATGCAGCGGTCGAGGAACGCGCGGGTGACGGCGCACTCGGTGGCCATCTCGGCGGTCTCGAAGCGTATGTGCTGCTTGGCGGCCAGCGGCCGGCCGAAGGCCTCGCGCTCCTTGACGTACCGGACGGTGATCTCCAGCAGGTGCTCGGCGGCGGCGATCGCGGCGACGGCGATGGACAGCCGCTCCTGGGCGAGGTTCGTCATCAGGTGCCCGAAGGCGCCGTTGAGTTCGCCGAGCAGGTTCTCCTTGGGCACCCGCACGTCGCGGAAGAACAGCTCGGCCGTGTCCTGCGCCTTCTGGCCGATCTTGTCGAGGTTGCGGCCGCGTTCGAAGCCGTCCGTGCCGCGCTCGACGACCAGCAGCGACAGTCCGTGCGCGCCGCCCTCGGGGGTCGTGCGGGCGACGACGATCACCAGGTCGGCGAGGATGCCGTTGGAGATGAAGGTCTTGGAGCCGTTGAGCAGCCAGTGGTCGCCGCGGTCCTCGGCGTGGGTCCTGATGCCCTGCAGGTCGGACCCGGCGCCGGGCTCGGTCATGGCGATGGCGGTGATCAGCGAGCCGTCGCAGAAGCCGGGCAGCCAGCGGCGCTTCTGCTCCTCGGTGGCCAGGCCGGTCAGGTAGGGGCCGATGATGTCGTTGTGCAGGCCCAGGGCGAGTCCGGGGGTGCCGGCGCGGGTGAACTCCTCGGCCAGGACGGCGCTGTAGCGGAAGTCGGGGGTGCCACCGCCGCCGTACTCCTCGGGGACGGCGAGCCCGAGCAGTCCCTGTTTGCCGGCCGCCAGCCAGGCGTCGCGGGAGACGATGCCGTCCTTCTCCCACTGTTCGTAGTGCGGCAGCACCTCCCTGGCGAGGAAGGCGCGCACGGTCTCGCGGAACGCGTCGTGCTCGGGGGCGAAGATCTGCCGCTTCATGCGAGGTCCTTCGTCGGGTGGTCGGACGCCAGGTCGGGTACGTCCCAGTCGCGTGCCACGTCGGCGGTGTCGGCGCCGGGCCGCGCGGGTCCGCGGCGGACGGAGGCGGGGGTCGCGGAGAACCGGGGCGCGGGTGCGGGCTGGGTGATGCCGCCGTGGTCGGTGAAGGTGCCGCGGGCGGCCAGGTGGGGGTGGTGCGGGGCCTCGGTCAGGGACAGCACCGGGGCGACGCACGCGTCGGTGCCGTCGAAAAGGTCCGTCCACTCGTCCCGGGTGCGGGACCTGAAGCGGGCGGCGACCGCCTCGCGCAGTTCGTCCCAGCGCGTGACGTCGGTACGGGCGTCCGCCTGGTCCGGCAGGCCGAGGAGGGTCGTGAAACGCTCGTAGAACTGCGGTTCCAGGGCGCCGACCGCCATGTACTTCCCGTCGGCCGTCTCGTAGGTGCCGTAGTAGGGGCAGCCGCCGTCGAGGAGGTTGGCGCCGCGCCGGTCCTGCCAGGCGCCCGCGGCGAGCATGCCGTGGATCATCGCGGAGAGATGGGAGGTGCCGTCGACGATGGCGGCGTCGACGACCTGGCCGGTGCCCGTCGCGCGGGCGTGGTGCAGCGCGGCGAGGACGCCGACGACGAGGTAGAGCGAGCCGCCCGCGTAGTCGCCGAGCAGGTTGGCGGGGGCGGCCGGGGGCGCGTCGGGGGCGCCGGTCAGGCCGAGGGCGCCGGTGACGGCGATGTAGGCGATGTCGTGCCCCGCGAGGTCGGCGAGCGGCCCGTCCTGGCCCCAGCCGGTCATACGGCCGTAGACCAGTTCCGGGTTGCGGGCGTGGCAGGCGTCGGGGCCGACGCCGAGGCGTTCGGCGACGCCGGGCCGGAAGCCCTCGATCAGGATGTCGGCGCGGGCGGCGAGGTCGAGGACGCGGGCGGCGCCGTCCGCGGACTTCAGGTCGACGATCACCGAGCGCTTGTTGCGGTTGGTCACGTCGCGGGCCGGGTCGATGCCGAGCGCGGCGCCGCCGGGGCGGTCCACCCGGACGACGTCGGCGCCGAGGTCGGCCAGCAGCATGGCGGCGAACGGGCCGGGCCCGATGCCGGCCAGCTCCACGACGCGCACGCCGGTGAGCGGGCCCCGCCCGGGCGTTCCTGCCGCTGTCATCCGGCCCCCTGCGCTGTGACTCCGGCGGCCGCCGTACCGCGGCCCCGGACTGTGTGACACAAACGATGTAACACCGGTGATGCTATGAACGCGCCGCACTCCGCACAAGACCTGGACGAGCAAGCGCTTAGACAATTACTCGCCAGGTCCCTACCGCTCACGCTAGCCTCAGCGGCCGACGACGGCGCGCACTGCGGACCCGAGGGGTGTCATGAACAGGCTGAACCGGGCGGACCGGACCGACCGCCCGTACGACATCGTGCTCTTCGGAGCCACGGGTTTCGTCGGGGCGCTCACCGCGGAGTACCTGGCCGCGCACGCCCCGGACGGGCTGCGCTGGGCCATCGCCGGCCGCAGCGACCTCAAACTGCGGCGGCTGCGGGACCGGCTGCCGACGGGGAACCCGATCGGCGTGCTGCGGGCGGACGTGTCCGACCCGGCCTCGCTGCGCGCGCTCGCCGGGCAGGCGCGGGTGGTGGCGACCACCGTGGGACCGTACGTGACGTACGGGGAGGAACTCGTCGCCGCGTGCGCCGACGCCGGAACGGACTGTCTCGACCTCACCGGCGAGCCCGAGTTCGTGGACCGGGTCTACGTGCGCCACGACGCACGCGCCCGGGAGACCGGCGCGCGGCTGCTGCACGCCTGCGGGTTCGACTCGGTGCCGCACGATCTCGGCGTGTATTTCACCGTCCGGCAGCTGCCGGAGGGCGTGCCGCTGTCCGTCGAGGGGTTCGTGACCGCGGACGCCGCCTTCTCGGGCGGCACGTTCGCCTCGGCGCTCAACCAGTTCGCGCGGGTGCGGCCGATGCTGGCCGCCGAACGCGACCGCCGGCACCACGAGCCCCGTCTGGTGGGCCGCCGGGCGATCACGTCGCCGGGCGCCCCGCGGTTCGCCAAGGAGGTCGGCGCGTGGGCGCTGCCGCTGCCGACCATCGACCCGCAGATCATCCGCCGGTCCGCGCGCGCCCTGGAGCGCTACGGCCCCGACTTCCGCTACCGGCACTACGCGGCCGTACGGCGGCTTCCCGTGGCGCTGGGCGGAGTGGCGGCCGTGGGCGGGCTCGTCGCGGCGGCCCAGCTGCCGCCCGTCCGGCGCCGGCTGTCGGACCGGCTCAAGCCCGGTGACGGACCGAGCGAGCAGAAGCGGGCCACGAGCTGGTTCCGCGTCCGGTTCGTCGGCGAGGGCGGCGGCCGACGCGTGTTCACGGAGGTCTCGGGCGGCGACCCCGGGTACGACGAGACGGCCAAGATGTTCGCCGAGTCGGCGCTGTCGCTGGCCCTCGACGACCTCCCGGCGACGGCCGGCCAGGTCACCACGGCGGTCGCCATGGGCGACGCCCTCACCGAGCGGCTGCGCAAGGCGGGAATCGTCTTCCGGGTGGCGGCCAGCCGGTGAGCCTCCGGCTGCGGGACCGGTGAGGTTCGGGGGGTGGCGGCCGGTGAGCCTCCGGGGCGGCCGGCCACCGGCGGCTGCAATCGGTGAGCTTCCAGGGGCGGCGAGCTCGCGAGCCGGTCACGGCGAGCTCGCGAGCCGGTCACGGCGAGCTCGCGAGCCGGTCACGGCGAGCCGAGAGCCGGTCACAGCGAGCTCGCGAGCCGGTCACGGCGAGCCGAGAGCTTCCGGGGCTGCGGACTGGTGAGCCACCGGCGGCTCCAAGTCGGTAAGCCACTGGCGGCTGCGAGCCGATGGGCTTCCGACGACGGCGGGCCACCGGCGGCTGCAGGCCGGTAAGAACCCTCCGCCCCAGGCCAGTAAGCCCGCGCCGCTGCGAGCCCGTGAGCTTCCGGCGGCTGCAGACCGGTGAGCCACCGGCGTCCGCGAGCCGGTGGCTTCCACGGGCGGCGAGCCCGGGAGCCGGCCGGGAATACCGGGGAGCCGTCTTCGTCGGGCCGCCGGGAGTGGCGGGCCGCTACAGGGACCAGCCCGCGACGGTGTAGACCATCCCGCATATCCAGCCCAGTCCCGCCGGCACGGCGAGGATCAGGGCTGCCGTCACGGCACGCTCGACGGGGCGGCCGGGGTCGGACAGGGGCTCGGGGGCGCGGTGCGTGGTCATGCCGCACAGCCTGCCGCCCGGGCCGGCCGCGCCACATCCGTACGGCTACTCAGACCCGGCACGCGGTACTCAGCCACGGCACGCGGTACTCAGCCGCGGCACGCGGTACTCAGCCACGGCACGCGGCACTCTGCACTCAGGCAGGTGGCGTCTCGCCGAGCGCGTCCGCGATCCGGGCCCGTACGGCCGGGTCGTCCGTGGCGGAGGCGAGCCGCCAGGCGAGGGGGCCTATCTGCCATCCCGCGTGGTGGTCGAAGTACGGAGGGGGCCCGGCCACGTTGTGAGCGACCTCGGCGACCAGCTCCGCGAGGCGGGACAGGACGCGCTGCTCGTCGGTGAGCCGCTCGCCTGCCGCGGCCATGCCCCCGTGGACCAGCTCGAACACCTCGCGTCCCCGGCTCCACCGGTCCCGGTCACGGGCGAGCTCCAGGGCGGCCGCCACCCCCGGCGCCGGGCCCGTCCCGCGCGCCGCCGCATCGAGCACCCGGCCCGCCCAGGACACCGGGTCGGGCCGGCGCTCGAACAGGGTGCGCCCCCACGACCGGGCCGGGTCCGCCGCCGCACGGTCGGTGACCGGCGGTTCCGGCGGCGCGGCCTCCCGCAGCGCCTGCCGGCACAGTGCGTCCGCCCTGCGGGTCGTCTCCGGCAGGCGGTAGCGCGGGGTCAGGGCCAGGGTGTGGGCGCAGGCGTTGTCCAGGCTCGTGCGGTGGCCGACGGAGACGAAGACCGGCTTTACGGCGTCCCGGGTGCGCAGGGCACGGCCGACCTCCTCGTTGCCGTCGAGCAGCGGGGAGGCGTCTCCGCGCCGCGCGCCCGGGTCGTCGTAGGTGAAGGCGAACGGGTTCTTGGCGACGCCGATGGTGGGCAGACCCGTCAGGACGCCGAGGTGGCTGGCGAGGCCGAAGCGGCGCGGGTGGGCGAGGCCGTAGCCGTCGCAGACGACCAGGCCCGGCTCGCGGGGCAGGGCATCGAGGGCGGCGAGGACCGTGGGGATCTCGCGGAAGGCGAGCAGGCCGGGGACGTACGGGAAGGAGATCCGCCCCACGGCCGTGGCCTCGGCGACGACCTCCAGGGTCGCCGCGTCCAGGGCGACGGCCGCCGCCGCGACGACGTCCCGTTCGTCGTCGTAGGCCACGTCGACGCCGGTGACCAGGCCCGTTCCGGGCGGGGGGCCGGGCTCGCCGAGGACCACCCGGGCCCGCAGCTCGTCCTGGACCGCACGCGCCTGCGCCTCTGTCGCGGGCCAGCCCGCGGGGATGCTCACCGTCATGATGCGCCCGAGCCTACGGGCCGGCGCACCGGAGCGCGTAGGCTCCTGATCATGTTCGTGATGGAGCTGATCTACACCGCCCCGCTCGAGGCCGTCGACGCGGAGCTGGAAGCGCACCGGGCTTGGCTGGACGTGCACTTCGCGAAGGGCGTCTTCCTCGCCGCGGGCGTCAAGAAGCCTCGCGAGGGCGGCGTGATCCTCGCCGTCGCCGACGACCGCGCGCACGCCGAGGAGATCGCCGCGGGTGACCCCTTCGTCACCGCCGGGGTGTGCGAGTACCGCATCACCGAGTTCGTCGCCGCCCGGACGGCGCCGGCGCTGGAGCAGTACCGGCAGCCGCCCGTCTGAGCCGGACCGCCGGTCAGCCCCTGTCTTCGAGGGCGCGCTGCAGCTGGCTCTTGTTCATGTCGGAACGGCCATGGACGCCTCGGCGCTTGGCCTCCTCGTACAACTGGTCGTAGGTCGGCCCCTGCGATCCCTTGCCCGACCGCCGGCCGCCCCGCCGACCGGACGACATGTCCTGGGTCGAGGTGCGGCCGGCCGTCTTGGACTCGCCGGAGCGCGCCCGTTCCTTGTTGACCGTCCGGGCCGCGATCTCCTTGGCGCACCCGGTGCTCTCGCCGCGGTCCTCGGCGCTCTTCTTGATGTGCTCGTACTGGCGTTCCCGCTTGGGACTCGAACCGCTCGGCATGTCGGGTCACTCCTTTCGCCGGGAGCGACCGGGTACCCACGTCACGGCCGATGCCTCACGTCCGAGGGCGCCCTCACTCCACCGGCCTCGAGGAGCGCGTTCGCACGCCGGCGCCGGGAAGGTGGGCCGGGTCACGTCCGTGCATGAAGGCGGTGACAGAGGTCACTAACTTTGCGTGCGTACTGAATGGACGATTCCGTCGTCTCTCTCAGTGCCCGGCCTCATCCGCCCGCCGAAGTTCGTTCCGCCGTCACAAGGGAGCAAGGCGTTGACCACCGTCATCGAGCAGCCCGTGGAGGCCCGCCTCGTCGCCGCGGCGCCGCGTATGCCGAGCATCCCCGCCGTGCTGCGGTACGACCGCGGCGACCCGTTCGCGGTCTGCATGACCTTCCCGGCCCCGGCCACCCTGGAGGGCGTGGAGGTCTGCTGGACCTTCTCGCGGGAACTCCTCACGGCCGGCCTCGATGGCCCGGAGGGACAGGGCGACGTGCGGGTGCGCCCGTACGGGTTCGACCGCACCGTCCTGGAGTTCCGCGCCCCCGAGGGCACCGCCGTGGTGCACGTGCACTCGGCCGACGTGCGCCGCTTCCTGCGGGCCACCGGCGAGCTGGTGCCGGTGGGCCTGGAGCACCTGCAGCTGGACCTCGACCACGACCTGGCCGAGCTGATACGCGACGCCTACTGACGCGCCGCCCGCTGACGCGCCGTGCCGTGTACCGACGCTATGCCTCCAGCGGCGGCGCCGCCGCCAGCAGCGAGTTGAGCTCGCCGTAGTCCATCCCGTCCGCCAGCGACCCGTACGTCCCCGCGCCCAGCAGCTCGCGTGCGGCGCGGCGGGCCAGCGCGTACGCGGCCTGGGCGATGGACGAACCGGCGCTCACGCGGGCGACGCCCAGCGCGGCCAGCTCGGCGACCGGGGGTGCGCCGGGGTCCGCCGTCACGTTCAGCGGCCCGTCGACGCCGTCGGCGAGCAGCCCGACCGTCTCCGGGTCGACGACCCCGGGGACGAAGATGCCGTCGGCACCCGCGGCGCGGAAGGCGGCGGCCCGCTCCAGGGTCACGTCCAGCCCCCCCGGCGCCCCGCAGGAAGGTGTCGATCCGGGCTTGACGAACAGCGGGGTCCCTTCGGCGTCGGCCGCCTCGCGCGCGGCGGCGATCCGCTCGGCCTGCTCGCCGACGTCACGCAGCGACCCCGCCGCCCCGTTCTCCCGCCGCGCGTCCTCGATGTTCACGCCGACCGCGCCCGCCGCGAGCACCGCGCGGACGGTGTCGGCGACCGCGGCGGCGTTCTCGACGTAGCCGCTCTCGATGTCCGCGCTGACCGGCACGCCGACGACCGCGGTGATGCGCCGGACCGCTTCCAGGGCCGGCGCCCGGTCCAGCCGGTCGCCGTCCGGCGCGCCGAGGGCCCAGGCGATTCCGGCGCTCGTGGTCGCGACCGCGGCGGCGCCCGCGTCCTGTGCGAGGACGGCGCTCGCGGCGTCCCAGGCGTTGGGCAGGACCAGGGCCTGTCCGGCGGATCAAGTCGGAGGAAACCGGCGGCGCCCTGCAGCCCACGTGAGCGGGGTCTGGTGCGTCCAGATGCAAGGCGGAGGAGGGAGTCGACGCGATGGGGGTCCCCCCGCGCGAGCGCAGCCGAGCGTGGGGGAGTCGGGGACCGACGACAACGCCGCAGACGGGCGTGCCAGACCCCGCGTCTCCGGCATGATCCGCCGGGCAGGCCCTAGCGGCCTGCCCGGGACGTGCAGGGCGCGGAAGGCGAGGGCGCGGTCGCGCAGGGGTGCGTCGTTCGTCATGCGTCCCATCCAACCAGCCGCGTCACGGCGGCGGCCGACGGGAATCCGACGGGTGCGTGGGCCCGTCAGTGCCCCGCCGCGACGGCCGCGGCGCGCAGCGCCGCGCACAGCTCCCGCACGATCCCCGCCGCGCCGCTGCGCTCCACCAGCTCCTCGACGCGCCCCTCGTAGCTCTCCACGCGCCCGTCCCCGTCGGCCGGGGCCGCCAGCGTGGGCAGGTCGGCCGCGGCCGCCAGCGTGGGCAGGTCGGCCGCGGCCGCGAGGGCGGTGGCGGCCGCCTCCTGCGCGGACACCGCCGTGAGCGGCCCCGCGAGAGTCCGGCGGGCCTCCTCCTGCAGGGCCCGTACGACGTCGGCGCGCCGCAGGACGTGGTCGGCGGCCGGGAAGACGCCGAGCACCCGTCTGCGTTCCGCCGCCAGGTACCCGTCGGCGGTCAGCTGCTGCCGTACGGCGTCCGCGGTCACGCGCGCGTGCAGCGTCACCCAGTCGCGCCACCGGTGCGGGCGGGACTCCCGGACCAGTTCCAGCAGCCCGTCGAGGACGGGGTCGTCGGTGAGGGCGTCCATGTCGGCCGGGGTGGCGATGCCGTCGTCGTCGAGCAGCAGGCCACGCTGGGCCAGTTCGGTGAGGGCGCCCGCCCGGACCAGCGGGGCGGTGCCGGCCACCTCGCCGGTGGCGGTGTCCCAGGCCAGCAGGTGGAGCCGGGCGGGCAGCGTGAGCGAACCGTGGGGCACGGGGTCTCCTTGGCGCGGTGGGGTCGGGTTGGGGCCGGGTGCGGTGCGGGGGCCGCGAAATTGCTTTGACAGCGTCCGAGGCCCGCTCATACCGTGCATGACGGTTCTGTTGTCGTCGATCGGAGAAGGACGTTGCTCGTCTGAGGTCCCGGGACACCGCGTCACACACCTGAGGTGTGTGCGCAGCGTGCGACCTCGGCGATGAGCCGTCCTGACGGAGCAGGGCCTTTCCTGTGCCCCGGTGCGCTCCCCTCCCGCCGTCGGTCGTCGGTGTCTCGATACGCGTCTGCCCCTCACCGCATCACGCAACCGCGAGGCCCGTATGTCTGCTTCCGTCACCTGTACGTCCCTGTCCTTCACCTGGCCCGACGGCACCCCCGTCTTCGACGGCCTCGATGTCGCGTTCGGCCCCGGCCGCACCGGGCTCGTCGGCGTCAACGGCTCCGGAAAGTCCACTCTGTTGAAGCTGATCGCCGGGCAGCTCACCCCGGCCGAAGGCGCCGTGCGGGTGACGGGCGAGGTCGGCCACCTCCCGCAGAACGTCACGCTCGACACCCGGCTGCGCGTCGACGAGGCCCTCGGCATCGCCGCGCGGCGCGCCGCGCTGCACGCCATCGAGGCGGGCGACACGGCCGAGGAGCACTTCGAGACGCTCGGCGACGACTGGGACGTGGAGGAGCGCGCGCTCGCCACGCTCGGCGAACTCGGTCTCGGACACATCGAGTTGGACCGCACGGTCGGGGAGGTGTCGGGCGGAGAGTCGGTGCTGCTGCGGCTGGCGGCGCTGTTGCTGCGCCGGCCGGACGTGCTGCTGCTGGACGAACCGACGAACAACCTGGACCTGTACGCGCGCCGGCGGCTGTACGCGGCCGTCCGGTCCTGGCCCGGTGTGCTGATCGTGGTCAGCCACGACCGCGAACTGCTGGACCTGGTCGATCAGATCGCCGACCTGCACGCCGGGGAGATCACTCGGTACGGCGGCAACTTCTCCGCCTACGAGGATGCGCTCGCCGCCGAACAGGAGGCGGCCGAGCGCATGGTGCGCGCCGCCGAGGCCGACGTCCGCAAGCAGAAACGCGAACTGGCCGACGCCCGGCTCAAGCTGGCCCGCCGCAAGCGGTACGGCCAGAAGATGTGGGACAACAAGCGCGAGCCGAAGATCGTCATGGGCGCACGCAAACGCGCGGCGCAGGAGTCCGCCGGCAAGCACCGCATCCTGCACGAGGAGAGGCTGGCCGAGGCCAGGGAGCGGCTGGACGACGCGGTGGAGGCCGTGCGGGACGACGAGGAGATCCGCGTCGACCTGCCGTACACGGCCGTTCCGCCGGGCCGCGGCGTCCTCACCCTGCGGGACGTGCGGCTCGCCCACGGCGCGTGCGTGGCCGGCAGCCTCGACCTGCGCGGCCCGGAGCGGGTGGCGCTGATCGGGCGCAACGGCGCGGGCAAGACGACGCTGCTGCGCACGGTCGCCGGGGAGCTGCGGCCGGTGTCCGGGGAGGTACGGGCGCATGTGCCGCTGCGGTTCCTGCCGCAACGGCTCGACGTGCTCGACGGCGAGCTGTCGGTCGCCGAGAACGTCGCCCGGTTCGCGCCGGGCGCCACCCGGAACCGGATCCGCGCCCGCCTGGCCCGCTTCCTGTTCCGGGGCGCGCGCGCCGACCGCAAGGCGGCGACGCTCTCCGGCGGCGAGCGCTTCCGGGCCACCCTGGCGGCGCTGATGCTGGCCGAGCCGGCGCCGCAGCTGCTGATGCTGGACGAGCCGACGAACAACCTCGACCTGGCGAGCGTGCGGCAGCTGACGTCGGCCCTGGAGTCGTACGAGGGGGCGCTGATCGTCGCGAGCCACGACCTCCCGTTCCTGGAGTCGATCGGCGTCACCCGCTGGCTGCTGCTGGACGGCGAACTGCGGGAGACCGGCCCCGAGCAGCTCGGGCAGGCCCTCGGCGGCGCGTCCCGGGAGGGGCACGACCCGGCAACGGGGGTTTTGCCCTGGCCGGACGGGGCTGCATGATGGCGAACGGGTGTCGCATCGGGAACACCGTCATCGACCGTCACCGACCGCCATCCACCGCCATCCACCGCCGACCACGGAGACCCGGACGTGCCCAGCAAGAAGGCCCTCATCCGCCGACCCGGCCCGCGCCTCGCCGAGGGTCTGGTGACGCACATCGAGCGGGAGAAGGTCGACGTCGATCTCGCGGTGCGGCAGTGGGAGGAGTACGCGGCGGCGCTCCGCGAGCACGGCTGGGAGACGATCGAGGTGGACCCGGCCGAGGACTGCCCCGACTCGGTGTTCGTCGAGGACACGGTGGTGATGTACAAGAACGTCGCCCTGATCGCGCGGTCCGGCGCGGAGTCCCGGCGCGCGGAGACCGCCGGGGTGGAGGAGGCCGTGGCCCGCCTCGGCTGCTCGGTGAACTGGATCTGGGACCCGGGCACGCTGGACGGCGGCGACGTGCTGAAGGTCGGCGACACGATCTACGTCGGCCGGGGCGGGCGTACCAACGCGGCCGGCGTCCAGCAGCTGCGGGCCGCCGTCGAGCCGCTCGGCGCGCGGGTCGTCGCCGTGCCGGTGAGCAAGGTGCTGCACCTGAAGTCTGCGGTGACGGCGCTGCCGGACGGGACTGTCATCGGGCACATCCCGAAGGTGGACCGGCCCTCGCTGTTCCCGCGCTTCCTGTCGGTGCCCGAGGAGTCCGGCTCGCACGTCGTGCTGCTGGGCGGCGGCAAGCTGCTGATGGCGGCGAGCGCGCCGAAGACGGCGGAACTGCTCACCGACCTCGGCCACGAGCCGGTGCCGGTGGACATCAGCGAGTTCGAGAAACTGGAGGGCTGTGTGACCTGCCTCTCGGTGCGGCTCAGGGAGCTGTACGCCTGACGGGTGAGGCCCCGACGGGGCTGATCAGGGCTCTTTACAGCGCGCTTAACCTACGGTTTCGTAACCTACGGCTTCGTAGCCTACGATTCCGTAGGTTCCCGCGCCGCTCGCCGGTCCGTCCCCCGTCGTACATCCCCCTGGAGTTTCCATGACGATCACTTCCCCTCACCTCGGCAGCCCTGCCTGGACCGACACCCGGCTGCTGCAAGCGCTGGAGGAAGTGGTCGAGCAGGAGCTGAACCGGCATCTGAAGGTCGCCAAGGACTGGATGCCGCACGAGTACGTGCCGTGGTCGGACGGCCGGAACTTCCCCGGCCTCTTCGAGGACGGCGAGGCCTGGGACAAGGAGCAGTCCAAGGTCACCGAGATCGGGCGCATCGCGCTGGTCGTCAATCTGCTGACGGAGGACAACCTCCCCAGCTACCACCACGAGATCGCCTCCCTCTTCGGCCGCGACGGCGCCTGGGGCACCTGGGTGCACCGCTGGACCGCCGAGGAGGGCCGGCACGGCATCGTCATGCGGGACTACCTGCTCGCCTCGCGGGCGGTGGACCCGGACAAGCTGGAGCAGTTCCGGATGTCCCACATGAGCGAGGGCTTCGAGTCGGACAACCGCCACTCGATGCTGCACTCGATCGCCTACGTGGCCTTCCAGGAGCTGGCGACGCGCATCTCGCACCGCAACACCGGCCACCAGTCCGGCGACCCCGTCTGCGACCGGATGCTGGCCCGCATCGCGACCGACGAGAACCTCCACATGGTCTTCTACCGCAACCTGCTGAAGGCCGCGTTCGAGCTCGCCCCCGACCTGACGATGCAGGCCGTGCGGGACGTCGTCGTGAACTTCCGGATGCCCGGGCACGGCATCCCCGGCTTCGAGCGGGCCGCCGCGCAGATGGCCATCGGCGAGGTCTACAACCTGCGCATCCACCACGACGACGTGCTCCAGCCCGTGCTGCGGTTCCTGAAGATCATGGAGATCGACGGCCTCGGCCCCGAGGGACGCCAGGCGCAGGAGGAGCTCGGCATGTACATGGGCGACCTGGACGCGGAAGCCCTGAAGTTCGACGAGAAGCTCGCCGCCCGCAAGGCCCGAATGGCGGCCCGCGCAAACGCCTGACCCCCACCGCGCGGGGCCGCCCCGGCTACGGGGCGACTCGGGCGGGGTGCCCGGGCCCCGGCCTGGGCACCACCCGTACGGGGCGCCCCAGCCCCCTGCGCAGGGGTGCCCCGTGCGGGAAGCCCCGGTCCCAGTGCAGTGGCGCCCCATGCCGGAAGCCCCGGCCCCAGTGCAGTGGCGCCCCATGCCGGAAGCCCCGGCCCCAGTGCAGTGGCGCCCCATGCCGGAAGCCCCGGCCCCGGCACCGGGCACCACCCGTGCGGGAGCCCCGCGCCCCCAGCGCGGGACGCCACCCGCCCACGACCTCGCGCAGACCGCGCAGCGATGGCCCCCGCCAGGGACGGGTACCCGTACGCCGGACACACGCCGTGTCGGTCACCCCAGCCCCGGCGCAGGGATGCCCCGTACGGGAAGCCACAGCCCCGGCGCAGGGCGCCACCCGCACGGGAAGCCCCCGCCCCCGCGCGGGGCGCCACCCGCCCGCGACCTCGCGCGGCGACAGCCCCCGGACGGGCGGCCGGGTTTCCGGTGGGCTGACCGCCCCCGGGGCCGCGCAGCCGGGCTGACGGCGGCGGGTCCGGTCCGGCGTACTCCGGACCGGCCGAGGCTGTAGCCCGGCAACAGCCCAGCACCGTAGCTCGGATCGCCTCTCGCGGGCCGCGGTGCGACGCGCCGTCGTCCGCGGGGCGCTGTCCGGGGCCGCCGGCCCCGGTGACCGTGGTCCCCGAGACGCGAACCCGCGGTGGCGGGTGTGTACGCCTGCCACCGGGACGTTGCCCGCGTCGCAACGCGCGCCCGCCCCGTACGGGAACCGCTGAAAGCGCGGGTGCGTGCGCCCGGCGCCGACCGCGCCGGGCGCCCCGCATCCCACCGCACGCCCCCGTATCGCGTGACGCTAGCGCGCAGCGCCCTCGCGGGGGGCGCGTCTGAGTTCCAGGCGTTCCTTTTCGGACAGGCCGCCCCAGACGCCGAAGCGCTCGTCGTTCCGCAGCGCGTACTCCAGGCAGGCGGGCCGCATCTCGCACATGCCGCAGATGCGCTTCGCCTCACGCACCGAGCTGCCCGGCTCGGGAAAGAAGAAGTCCGCCCCGGTCTGCGCGCACAGCGCCTGGGCCTGCCAGGCGAGGTCGGCCGGGGTGATCGTGTCGATGTGCATGGGCGTGATCGTGCCGCGTGCCGAAAAACGTTCGATCAACGCCCGATCAACGCCGTGCCGCGTGGCCTCCGGCCACCCGATGGTGACGCGCGCCGACCCGGTGGTGCACGGCGGCGCGCGGGAGGCGGCGGAAACCCGGAGGGACTCCGCGGTGACCCACGGTGACCACGGCCGGGCCCCGGCTCCGCCCGCTCCGCCCGCGGCGCCGCGGCAGCGGTTGTCGGTGCCCGGTGTCAGACTCGGCACAACACACAAGCGGGACCCTGGCGAGGAGGAGCAAGAATGCTTACCACCCGTTTCGTCACCGGCGCTCCGAACTGGCTCGACATCAGCACCTCCGACATCGACGGCGCCGCCTCCTTCTACGGCGGTCTCTTCGGCTGGCGGTTCCGTTCGGCGGGCCCCGAGGCCGGCGGGTACGGCTTCTTCCAGCTCGACGGGAGGACCGTGGCAGGCGGCATGCAGATCACCGCCGAGCAGGGTCCGCCCTTCTGGACGGTGTACTTCCAGAGCCCGGACGCGGAGGCCACCGCGAAGGCGGCCGAACAGGCGCACGGCAGGGTGCTCGCCCAGCCGATGGACGTGATGGGGCAGGGCCACATGGCCGTCCTCGCCGACACCGCGGGCGTCCCGTTCGGCATCTGGCAGCCCGGCGAGACCAAGGGCTTCGACGTGGCGGGCGAACCCGGCTCGCTGTCCTGGGTCGAGCTGTACACCCCGGACGTCGCCGCGGCCGCCGCGTTCTACCGCGCCGCGCTCGGCCTGGAGACCTCGGCGGCGCCCTTCCCCGGCACCACCTACTACACCTGCGTCAACCCCGCCGGGGCCGGTGAGGACGAAGTGTTCGGCGGCGTCGTCCCGCTGGCCGACGACCCGTCGGAGGACACCGCGCACTGGCTGCCGTACTTCGAGGTCGCGGACACCGACGCGGCGGTCGCCGCGGCGCGGGAGCTGGGCGGCACGGTCCGGGTGCCCGCCACGGACGTCGAGGGAGTGGGCCGCTTCGCCAAGCTCGCCGACCCCTACGGCGCCCCGTTCGCGGTGATCAGGAGCGCGCCGCCGCAGGCCTGAGGCGGCGCCGCCCGCCCGGGTCGCGGAGTGCGGGCCGGCTGCCTCAGGCGGAGGCGCGCCGGACCAGCGTCGTCGGCAGGACCACGTCGGCCGGTGCGTCCCCCGCGCCGTGCGCTGCGTCCCGCTGGCCGAGGCGGCCCAGCAGCTTCCTGGCCATCAGCCGGCCCATGCCCTCTATGTCCTGACGGACCGTGGTCAGCGGAGGGTCGGTCTGCTCGGCGACGGGCAACATGTCGTCGAAGCCGATCACGGCCACGTCGTCGGGCACCCGCCGGCCGTGCTCACGCAGCACGCGCAGGGCGCCGGCCGCGCTGAGGTCGTTCGCGGCGAAGACGGCGTCCACATCGGGACAGCGGTCGAGGAGCCGGCGCATCGCACGCTCGCCGCCGGCCGGGGTGAAGTCGCTCTCCACGACCAGCCGCGGATCGGCGGCGCCCATGACGTCCCGGTATCCCTCGAGCCGGTCCGCCGCGGAGGTCTGGTCGAGGGGGCCGGTGATGTGCGCGACACGGGTGCGGCCGAGGCCGACGAGATGGCGTACGGCCTCGCGGGCGCCGCCGCGGTTGTCGCTGTCGACGTACTCCACGTCCTGCGCGTCGTCGCGGCCGTCGCCGTCCTTCCAGCCGGGGCGTCCGCCGAACACGGTCGGAACACCGGCATGCTGGATCAGGCCGGGCAGCGGATCATCGAGGTGCAGCGAGAAGACGAGCGCGCCGTCGACGTGGCCGCCCGCGAGATAACGGCCGACCCGGGCGTGGTCGTCGCGGCCCTCGGTGAGCAGCAGCACCAGCTGGTTGTCGTGGGCCGTCAGCTCCTTGCTGATGCCGCGCAGTTGCAGGGCGAAGAAGGGGTCGGCGAAGACGCGGGTCTCCGGTTCGGCGATGACGACGGCGATGGCGTCGTGCCGCCGGGTGACCAGGCTGCGCGCGGCCTGGTTGGGGACGTAGCCGAGTTCCTCGACGGCCTTGCGGACCCGCTCGACGAGCGTCTGCCGGACCCCGTCGCCGCCGTTCACCACTCGGGAGACGGTGGCCCGGGACACGCCGGCCCGGGCGGCCACGGCCTCCAGTGTGGGACGTGGCGCTGTGTCGGTCACTTCCAAGCTCCTCATCGGCGGGTGCGGATCAGGATAGCTCCGGACGGGCGGCGAGGTGAGAGCGCTCTCGCCGCCGAACGCCCGCCGCGTCCGCCCGCCACGTCCGCTCACCGTGCCCGCCGGCCGTGGCGCGCCGGACGGCCGGCCGGGTCACGCCGGCGGGTCGGCCGGGTCACGCCAGCAGGCCGGCCGGGTCAGGCCGACAGATCGGCCCGCTGCCCCCGGGCGTCCCGCTCCGCACTGCGGTAGGCCGTCCAGGCGAGGGCCGGCTCCTGACAGGGAAGCCCCACCGGCGCGTACACGGTGCGGGCCTCGCCGCCGGTCCGCCCGGGACGCTCGCCCCGCAGCACCTCGCCCAGGGTCGCGTCGGCGGCCGCGGCCGGCAGTCCGGCCGCCGCCAGGGCGCCCGTACGCGCGGCGAGTTCACGGTCGTCGACGACGAGCAGGGTTCTCCAGCAGGTCGGCCGCCAGTTCCTGCTTGCCGGGCTCGTCGGCGCCCAGGCTGGTGAGGTGCTGCCCTTCCCTGGTGTCCGCCAGCCGCAGCAACGGCTCCCGCGCCCTGTCTTGTCGTGGAGGGTGGCCAGCCCCCGCCATTCCTTCAGATGGCGAGGCCGAGGGCTGTGCCGAGGCGGCGGGCCTCGTGGTCGAAGAAGGCGCGGGGGTCGGCGATGATCTCGCGGCGGTGGCCGAAGAGCTCGAAGGAGATGGCGCCGAAGAGGTAGGTCCAGGCCATCAGGCTGCCCATGACCAGGTCGGTCGGGGTGTCCGGGGGAAGTCTGGCGAGCAGTGGCGCCAGTGACTGCCGGGCGTCGTCGGGCATCGCGGGCCGGTTGTCACCGGGGCGGTGGCCGTCCTGACCGAGCCGGTCGGCGAAGAGGGCGCCGATCAGGTAGGGGAGCCGGGTCGCCTGTGCCACGGTGTCCTGGGGGGCGGCGTAGCCGGGCACCGGCGTGCCGTAGATCAGCGCGTACTCGTGCGGATGCGCCAGCGCCCAGTCCCGCACCGCGTGGCAGACGCCGACCCAGCGCTCCAGCGCGTCCGCCCGCTCCGCGTCCGCCACGTCCAGCGCGGCGTAGGCGGCCTCGGCGGCGTCGCTCAGGGAGGTGTAGCCGTCCAGGATGAGCGCGGTGAGCAGGGCGTCGCGGCTCGGGAAGTAGCGGTAGAGCGCGGACGCGGAGGCCAGGCCGAGCTCCCTGGCGACGGCGCGCAGCGAGAGCGCGGCGGCGCCGCTCTCGGCGAGCTGCCCGCGGGCCACCGCCTTGATCTCCGCGGTGAACTCGATCCGGGCCCGTTCCCGTGCGGTGAGGGGTTTCTGAGGGGTGGACATGCCTCCATCCTGGCATGGAGCAGCGAAAACGAGAACACTGTACGCAAACGAGCACACCGTTCTTGACAAGCTCCCGACACTGCGTCAGTCTCGGCATCGGCCAAAAGCGAGAACAGTGTTCTCTGGCGCATCGGAGGAAACCGTGAGTAAGCACGTGATCGTCGGCATGGGGCCCATCGGCTCGGCCGCCACCCGGCTCCTCGCCGCGCGCGGCGAGGAGGTCGTCCTGGTCAGCCGCTCCGGAGCCGGGCCCGCCGCAGCCGGCCTGGCCGAACTGCCGGGCGTACGGTCCGTGCGGCTGGACGCCACCGACGCCGCCGCGCTCGGCGAGTTGGCCGCCGGGGCGGCTGTGCTTTACAACTGCGCCAACCCGGCCTACCACCGCTGGGCCACGGACTGGCCCCCGCTCGCCGCCGCCCTGCTGGCCGCCGCCGAGTGCTCCGGTGCCGTCCTGGCCACGGTCGGCAACCTCTACGGCTACGGCGCGGTCGCCGCCCCGATGACCGAGGACACCCCGCTCAACCCCAACTCGGTGAAGGGCCAGGTACGCGCCCGGATGTGGGAGGACGCGCTCGCCCTGCACCGGGCCGGACGGATCCGGACCACCGAGATCCGCAGCTCCGACTACATCGGCCCGCACGCCGAGAGCCCGCTCGGGGCCCGGGTGGTGCCGCGGCTGCTGGCCGGCCGCGGTATCCAGGTGCTGCGCAGCGCCGACACCACCCACAGCTGGACCTACACCGAGGACGCCGCCCGGCTGCTGGTCACCGTCGGCGGCGAGGAACGGGCCTGGGGCCGGGCCTGGCACGTTCCCAGCAACCCGCCCCGTACCCAGCGCGAGGCCGTCGCCGACCTCGCCGAGGCCGCGGGGGTCGCGCCGGTCAGGGTCGGTGAGATCCCGGCCGTCATGCTGGCGGCGCTGGGTCTGGTCAACCCGACCGTACGGGCTCTGCGCGAGGTCGCCTACCAGCTCGAACGCCCCTTTGTGATGGACTCAGGCGCGGCCACCGCCGCCTTCGGGCTCAAGCCCACCCCCTGGACCGAGGTGCTCAGCGCCACCGCGGACTCCTACCGAACCCCGGCCGCCCACCGCTGAGCCTGTCCGAGGTGAGATCACGGGATCGATCCTTCCCCCCTCGGGAGGGTGCCGGCTGCGGCAGACCGGTTGCGTGACTCGTGGTGATCTGACTGATGTCGAGTGGGAGCCGGTCGAGCCGCACCTGCCACTGGGGGCGTTCGGACCGCTCCCTGACCTGCGCAGCTACTTCAACGCGGTGATGTGGCGGTTCCGTACCGGCAGCCCCTGGCGGGATGTGCCGGGGAGATGTGGTTCCTGGCCGACGGTCTACGACCGATTCCGGATCCGGGCCCGTGGCGCAGTCTTCCAGACCCTCATGGACGTGATGATCACCGAGGCGGCGGCCCGCGACGACGTCGATCTCAGCCTGGTCAGCGTGGACTCGACCGTTACCCGCGCGCATCACCATGCAGCAGGAATGGTCGTCGACCCTGAGCTCCTCGAAGACCTGGAGAAGGCCGCGGCGGAGGAAAAAGGGGCTGCAGCAAAGAGGCAAGACACGCCGTGGGCGAGGGGCCCGTGGAACGAGGGGACCCCCAGCGGGAGGAACGCCGCGCCGTACGCCGACACCGCAGGGCCCGACCGCGGGCCGCCGAACTGGGCCGCTCCCGGAGCGGGCTGACCAGCAAGGTCCACCTCGCCGTCGAGCGGCGCCGCCGCCCGTTGTCCATCGTTCCGACCCCCGGGCAGGCCGCGGACCGCCCGCGCTTCATCCCGGTCCTGGAGAAGATCCAGGTACGCGGCCGGGCCGGCCGCCCCAGGACCCGGCCGGACGCGGTCGCCGACGACAAGGCGTACTCCTCCCGCGCCAACCGCGCCCAACACCCCCACCGCCCCGCCCGGCCGGGCGAGGGCGTGCGTACCCAGCGCCGCCGCCGGCGCGAGCAGCTCTCCGTTCCCTGCCGCTGTGCAGGCAGATCAACGTTCCTGAGACGTCGGAACCCGGCGCGCAGGGCGGACAGGCACTCGTCGACGTCGAGCACGGCCTGGAGGTCGCTGCGGGTCGGCAGAAGCGTCACCCGCCCATGATCGGTCAGTGCTCGTGCCCCTCGTGACCGGGGATCGTCCCGTCCGGCCGCCGGACCAGGAAGTGGCCCATCATGCCCATGTCGGCGTGCTTCTGCACATGGCAGTGGTACATCCACGCCCCCGGCCCGACCCCCTCCCCGGCGATCACCTGGAAGCCGAAGGAGTCGGCGGGGCCCACGATCCTGTTGTCGATGACCTGCGCCTGGTCGTCCGGGCCGGTCAGCAGGCCCGTGCGGTTGTCGACCCAGCGATGCCCGTGCAGGTGGAACGTGTGGTAGAGATTGCCGTGCGTGATCATCACGAACTCGACCCGGTCGCCCACGGTCGCCTCGAAGTCGGGCCCCGACTTCCTGTTGTTGATGGTCATGTCGTTGAAGACGATCGTGTGCGTCCGGTCCGGGAGGACGTCGCCCTTCCTGCGGACGATCACCGGACCGTACAGGCCCCTGCGGATGCCGGCCGTGCCGTGCTCCGTGCCGACGACGTGGTCGTGGTAGTGCCAGTACCCGGCGCTGCCCTCCCGCCAGGTGCCGTCCGCGCGACGGCCGGGGGTGTGCGTGCGCCAGGTGTAGGTGCGGGTGCCGCCGGGGTCGACCGCACTGTGGTTCAGGAGCGTTCCGTCGCTGGCGGCGTCGTAGTCCAGGCCGTGGACGTGCATGCTGGCCGGGACGTCGGTGGTGTTCACGAACTCGACGTGCAGCGTGTCGCCCTCGACGAGCTCGATCAGCGGGCCGGGGATCGTCGCCTCTCCCCGCTTCAGGCCGTAGCCCAGCCGCCCGCGGCCGAACTCCTCGGCGTAGACCGTGAGGTGCCTGACCCGCCCGCCGGCCGGCGCGGTCCGTACGGCCCTGTCGGGGCGCACGTCCCCGCCTGTGCGCACGTCCCCGTCGGCGTGCACGTCGGCGTGCGCGTCCCCGTCGGCGTACACCGCCTCCGGAGCCAGGGACAACGATGTCGCGGCGGCCGCGCCGCCGATCAGTACCCGTCGGTTGAAAGCACGTCTGTCCATGCGGAAACCCCCGGCCCTCTTGCGGAGTGTATGGATGGGAAATGCGGGAAATATGTGGTGAATCTGTGGGACATTTCCCGACCATCCGGCGTTTTATCCGCGATCCGGACGAAGTTCGTGCATCAGGGGGTCGAGGAGTCACCGGGAGGGACCGCCCCGCGTGCGCGGCTCGGCTGCACCCGCCGCGGCTCGCCCGGCATCTTCGGGTGCTCCGGCGGGTACGGCAGATCGCCGAGCCCGTGGTCGCGTTCGTCGCGGCGGGCGAGTTCGAGCAGGGCGTCCAGGGAGTAACGGTGGTCGTCCATGCCGGCGTGCACGTCGCCGAGTTCGGCGTAGCGCGCGGGCATGGTGGCGAGGTCGAGGTCCCGCGGGTCGGCGTCGCCCACCTCCTCCCAGCGCAACGGCGCCGAGACGGGGGCGTGCGGGCGGGGCCGTACGGAGTAGGCGGAGGCGACGGTGCGGTCGCGGGCGGTCTGGTTGTAGTCGACGAAGACGCGCCGGCCGCGCTCCTCCTTCCACCAGCGGATCGTCACGTGGTCCGGCATCCGGCGCTCCAGCTCGCGGCCGACGGCGATGGCGGCGCGCCGCACCTGGGTGAAGGTCCAGCGCGGCTCGATCGGCACGAAGACGTGCAGCCCGCGGCCGCCGGAGGTCTTGGGCCAGCCGCACAGGCCGCCGAACTCGTCGAGCACGGCACGCAGTTCGTGGGCGGCGCGGACGGCGTCCGCGTAGTCGGTGCCGGGCTGCGGGTCGAGGTCGATGCGCAGTTCGTCGGGGCGGTCGACGTCGTCGCGGCGCACCGGCCAGGGGTGGAAGGTGAGCGTGCCGTACTGCGCGGCCCACAGGACGGCGGCCTCCTCGGTGGGGCACATCTCGTCGGCGCTGCGCCCGCTGGGGAAGGTGATGTGGGCGGTCGGGATCCAGTCCGGCATGTTCTTGGGGGCGCGCTTCTGGAAGAAGGACTCACCCGTGACGCCCTCCGGGTAGCGTTCCAGGGTGGTGGGCCGGTCGCGCAGGGCGCGCAGGATGCCGGGCCCGACGGCGAGGTAGTACCGGGCGAGGTCCAGCTTGGTGAAGCCGCGCTCGGGAAAGAAGACCTTGTCCGGGCTGGACAGCCGCACGGTGCGCCCGCCCGCTTCGAGTTCCACCGCTTCGCCCATGCGAGCCACGGTAGGCGCACCCGGCAAAGCCCGCATACCGGGCGATCGGGGGCGGGAGCGAGCAGAATCGGGGCATGGATCTCCCGGTGATGCCGCCCGTGAAGCCGATGCTCGCCAAGCCGGTGGCGAAGATCCCTCCGGGCATGCAGTACGAGGCGAAGTGGGACGGGTTCCGGGCGATCGTGTTCCGCGACGCGGACGAGATCGAGCTGGGCAGCCGCACCGGGAAGCCGCTGACCAGGTACTTCCCCGAGCTGGTGGACGCGTTGCGGGAGCGGCTGCCGGAACGCTGCGTGCTGGACGGCGAGATCGTGATCGCCCGGGAGGGCCGGCTCGACTTCGACGCGCTCACCGAGCGCATCCACCCGGCGGCGTCCCGGGTGCGGATGCTCGCCGAGCGGACGCCGGCGTCGTTCGTGGCCTTCGACCTGCTGGCCCTCGCGGACGAGTCGCTGCTGGACGTGCCGCTCGCCGACCGGCGGTCCCTGCTGGTGATGGCGCTGTCCGAGGTGACGCCCCCCGTCCATGTGGCGCCGGCGACCACCGACATCGAGGTGGCGGCACAGTGGTTCGACGAGTACGAGGGGGCGGGCCTGGACGGTGTCGTCGCCAAGCCGCTCACCCTGCGCTATCTGCAGGACGAGCGCGCCATGTTCAAGGTCAAGCACGAGCGCACCGCGGACGTCGTCGTCGCCGGCTACCGCCTCCACAGGTCCGGGCCCGTGGTGGGCTCGCTGCTGCTGGGTCTGTACGACGACCGGGGCGCCCTGCAGCACGTGGGCGTGTCGGCGGCCTTCTCCATGAAGCGGCGGGCCGAGCTGGTCGAGGAGCTGGAGCCGCTGCGCATGGCGGACGTGTCCGGCCATCCCTGGGCGGCCTGGTCCGACGAGGCGGCGCACGAGACGGCCCGGCTGCCGGGCGCGCCGAGCCGCTGGTCGGGCAAGAAGGACCTGTCCTGGGTCCCGCTCAGGCCGGAGCGGGTGGCCGAGGTGGCGTACGACCACATGGAGAACGGCGCGCGGTTCCGGCACACCGCCCGTTTCCGCCGCTGGCGCCCCGACCGGACGCCGGAGAGCTGCACCTACGAGCAGCTGGAGGAGCCGGTGCGCTACGACCTGGACCAGATCCTCGGCTCCCCCGGCTGACCGCGTGCTCCCGGTTCAGGGCTGCATGAGCACCTTGACGGCGCCGTCGCGCTTCTTCTGGAACATCTCGTAGGCGCGCGGCGCGTCGGACAGCGGCACCCGGTGGGTGGCGAAGTCGTCCACGCCCAGCGGGTCCTCGTCCGTGAGGTACGGGAGGATGTCGTCGACCCAGCGGCGTACGTTGGCCTGCCCCATGCGCATCTGGATCTGCTTGTCGAACAGGGTGAGCATGGGCAGCGGGTCGGCCGTGCCGCCGTAGACGCCGGAGAGCGAGATCGTGCCGCCCCGGCGCACCAGCTCGATGGCCGTGTAGAGGGCGGCGAGCCGGTCGACGCTGAAGCGCTCCGCGAACGGCCCGCTCAGCTTCCTGGGCAGCATGGCCGAGGCCTGCTGGGTCAGGCGGGCGACAGCGCTGCCGTGGGCCTCGGTGCCGACCGCGTCGATCACCGCGTCCGGGCCCCGCCCGTCGGTCTGGTCCTGGATCGCCGCGACCAGTTCCTTCTCGCTGTCGAAGCCCCTGAGGTCGTACGTCTCCACGCCCCGCGCGCGGGCCCGGCGCAGCCGCTCGCCGACCAGGTCCACCCCGAACACCCGCCCGGCGCCGCGCGCCCGGGCGATGCGGCAGGCCATGTCCCCGATCGGGCCGAGGCCGAGCACGGCGACGCTGCCGCCCTGCGGGATGTCCGCGTAGGCGACCGCCTGCCAGGCGGTGGGCAGGACGTCGGAGAGGTAGACGAAGCGGTCGTCGGGCGGCCCCTCCGGGACCTTGATCGGGCCGAACTGCGCCTGCGGCACGCGCAGGTACTCGGCCTGGGCGCCCGGCACCGAGCCGTACAGCCGGGTGTAACCGAACAGGGCGGCGCCCATGCCCTCGCTGGTGACCTGGGTGGTCTCGCACTGGGTCGGCAGTCCGGTCTGGCACATCCAGCAGTTGCCGCACGCGATCTGGAACGGCACGACCACCCGGTCGCCCACCGAGAGGTCCGGCACTCCGGCGCCGACCTCCTCGACGATGCCCATCGGCTCGTGCCCGAGGATGTCGCCGGGCGTCATGAAGGGGGTGAGCACCTCGTAGAGGTGCAGGTCGGAGCCGCACAGTCCGGTGGACGTGATGCGGATGACGGCGTCGGTCGGTTCCTCGATCTTCGGATCGGGCACGGTCTCCACCCGTACGTCGCGCTTGCCCTGCCAGGTCACTGCCTTCATGGCGGCCGCTCCCTCCGTCGCCGATGCCTGTCCTGCGTCTTGCGTCTTGCGTCTTGCGTCCTGCGTCCTGCGCCGGTCCGATCTCGTCCGGCCCTGTCTGGTTCCATCTGGCTCTGTCTGCCTGATCCGGTCCCGTCCAGTCCTGTCCGGACCAGTCCGCTCCTGTCCCGTCCGGTCCGGTCTGCGATGGCGGCCGGGTACCCGGGCGCCCGGGGGCGAACCGTGCGCGGGACCGATCGGCCCGCCGACGCGCGCGATCAGGACCGATCGGCCATGGCCACCCCTGCCCCCTTGTCGGACAATCGGTGAACACGAGGGAGTGGTGGCCAGGGTGAGCACGCAACGCACGGCACGCAGGCGACGCACCGCGACGGCGGCGGCGCTGCTGGCCGCCACGACGACGGCCGCGCTGATGGCGGGCTGCTCTGGAGGGCACCCGCAGGACGACAGCCGCGGGAACCCGCGGACGCCGGCGCCGAGCCAGGACGCGGCCGGCGGCTCCGTGCTCGCCGTGAAGATCGACAACGCCCCCGCGGCACGGCCGCACACCGGCCTCGACTCCGCCGACGTCGTCTACGCCGAGCAGGTCGAAGGCGGACTGAGCCGCCTGATGGCGGTGTACGCGAGCAGACTGCCGAAGGCCGTGGGGCCGGTGCGCAGCGCCCGCGAGTCCGATCTGGAGCTGCTCGGCCAGTTCGACGACCCGCTGCTCGCGTTCTCCGGGGCCCAGCACAAACTGCTGCCGCTGATCGACAAGGCGCCGTTGACGCCCGAGACCCCCGACGAGGCGCCGAACGCCTACTTCCGCGGCACCGACCGGTCCGCCCCGCACAACCTCTACCTGCGCCCCGGCCGCCTGCTGTCCGCCGCGCCGGGCCCGGGCGCGCTGACGACCGGCTTCCGCTACGGCGCCGCCCCCGAGGGCGGCCGGCCGGAGTCCTCGCGGACCGTGCGCTACCCGGCCGCCCGCTTCACCTTCAGCTGGTCGGCGAGCCGGCACCGCTGGCTGGTGTCGATGGACGGGACGCCCGCGGTGACGACGGCGGGCGAGCGGGTGGCGCCCGCCACCGTCGTCGTGCAGTACGTGAAGGTGCGCCCGTCCGCCTTCCGCGACTTCCTCGGCAACAACACGCCGTACACCGAGACGGTGGGCTCCGGGAAGGCGCAGGTGCTGCGCGACGGGCGGGTCTACGACGTCGGCTGGACGCGCGAGCGGGCCGGCGACGGCACCCGGTTCACGACCGCGGACGGCTCGCAGGTCGGCTTCGCGCGGGGACAGGTGTGGGTGGTGTTCGCGAAGGCGACCTGACCGGTGCGGGTCCGTCAAGGCCGGCCCTGTGCCACCGGGGGCCGTCTTCGGTCACCGGTCGGAAACCGGCCCGGGCCCGGGGCCAGGGACGGGCGCGCTTCCGCAGGCCAGGCTCGTTCATGCTGGTGGGGGCGGGCCGACCGGCCCGCCCCCACCTGTTCTGCCGCCGGTTCAGACGGTCAGACCGGTTCCGGTGTCACCGGAACCACCGCTCAGTTGACGTCGGTGTGGCAGAACCAGATGGTGCTGCTCTGCCCGATGGCGCCGTCGAGCTCCTCCGAGTCGGGCTGGGGGGTGAGGATCTGGAGGTCGAGGATCGGGTTCATGGAATTCTCCTTGTCATGTGAGCGAACAGGTGACTGAAGCCGTCCGGGACGGCCCGGCACCTCGGGGTTATGGCCACTTGCCCGGTGCCGGTGCGGCGCGTTTTCGGCGGTCCGTCTCGCCGGTGTTCCGCAGCGGGGTGTTCGCGGTCATGGTGGGTCCTCTCGTTCTCAGGGGCCGGGAATCAGGGGCAGGACGGGCAGGCGGCCGGCGACGGTGTGCAGAGCGTGGAGGACGCCCGCTGTACCGGTGGCCAGGTCCATGGAAAGGCGCATGTTCTGGGCGCCGAAGGTGGCGATGCCGCCTTCGTGGGGCAGCGCATGCCAGGAGAGGTCGCGGATGTGGCCGGTGAGAGCGGCCGCGAGCCCGGGATCACGCTCGACGGCGCGGTTGTGGGCGAGGGCGGCGGCGAGGCCGGCCCGTCCGGCGAGGAGACCGCTGTAGACGGTGAAGTGCAGGTCCAGGGCAGTGTGCAGAGTCTTCAGGGTGTCGGCGAGTGCTTCCTCGGGACGGTGCCGCAGGTAAGCGGCCAGGGCGACGGCGATGCCGGCGCTGCCGGCCCCCAGGGTGGGCAGCGGTCGTGGTCCGTCGCTCGGCGTGGGCGTCGCGGCGGTGCCGTGGAGGCGGTCCAGGTCGAGGTGGACCGCCCGACGCGCCAGGTCCAGATACCGGCTCTCGCCGGTGTCCTCGTGGAGGCCGAGGAGCAGCAGGGCCGGTCCGCTCCACCCGCGCATGAGTCCGGTGCGGCCGGCGGGGGCGTTCCTGGCCCCGCTCAGTCGTGCGGCGAGGCGCTCGCCGGCCTCCAGGGCGTGCGTGTGCAGGCCGGGCATGTCGAGGGCCCGTGCGAGGTGGCGGAGGCTCAGTCCGATGCCCGCCAGTCCGTCGTACAGCCCGGACGGTGTCGCGTCGGTGGTGAGGCCGACGGCCCGGTTCACCATGTCGAGAGCCTGGTCGGGGCGGCCCAGCAGGCTCAGGGTGTGGGCGGCGCCGTGCAGGCCGTCGTACAGGCCCGGACGGGGCTCCGCGGCACGGTGGGCGGCCTGCCACAGCCACTCGTGGTGCTCGGGGTCGGTCTCGTGTCCGGTGGCGGTCAGGGCGTACAGGACACCCGCGGCTCCGTGGGCGAGGGTGTGGCCGCCGTCGTGCAGGGCGGTGGGCTCGCCGGGGAAGAGCCGGTCGGTGCGTTCGGGGGTGGCACTTGCCCGGATCGCGGCGACCAGGGCCTGCTCCAGCTCGCGGGCGGACGGCGAGCCGGGGTCCTCCGCGGCGGCGGCGAACAGGTCGGCCGCCGTCCGGTCGGTGCGGGCCGTGACACCGGGAGGGGTCAGTGCGCGACGCACGCGGTCGGTCCACCCGGCCGGAAGCGGGAAGAGCGACGCCGCCGCATCGGCGAGCCGGCCGGCCCGGGCCGGGTCGAGGTCGAGCGTCGTGGTCAGCGGCAGGAACAGCGCCAGCCGCAGGCTGTCCAGCGCGTAGCGATCGCGGTCGAACCCGGTGGCGTGTGCGGCGACGAAGCCGGGGGTGGCGATGCTGGGGTCCGGGTCCTCGGTGCCGGGCCGATAGGCGATCTCGAAGTCGATGAGCGCGACGCGCCCGTCGGGACGGATCATCACGTTGCTGGGGCTCAGGTCGCCGAAGACGGTTCCGGTGGCGTGGACGTCCTCCAGAATGCGCTCGAGCTGGTCGAGGATGTCCAGCACGGTGTCCGTGTACTCCTGGCGCCGCCGTGCGTCGTGGCCCGGCACGGTCAGCGGGTTGGCGGCGGCCGTGAACTGCTGGAGCGTCCGGCCCTCGATGTACTCCTGCACCAGGAAGTGGTGCTCCCAGGCGGTGAACGTCCCCAGCAGTGCGGGGACGCCGTCCAGATGGGCGAGACGGCGCAGCGTCGCGGCCTCCCGGTGCAGCCGGGTCACCGCGTCGTCGCCCGCGCCGTCCAGGCCCGCCAGGGGACGGGCCTCCCGCAGTACCACCCGGTGTCCCGTGGCGTTGTCGGTGGCGAGGTAGATGCCGCCCCCGTTGGAGTAGTGCAAGGCCTTCTCCATGGTGTAGGGGAAGGCGGGTTCGTCCCCGGTCGCACGGCCGGCGGCGATCTGCTCGGCGATGAAGCCGGGTACCGGCGCCCAGTCGGGAATCCGGAAGACCGGGGTGCGCTCGTCGGGGACGAGCACCCCGTCGGGGCGGGCGACGGCCGCCGTCCGCTCGCCGCTCGCGGACAGGCACTCGCGGCGGGCGAAGCCCCCGTAGCGCAGGTGGAGCGGCCCCTGCCGCCACC
Organism: Streptomyces sp. NPDC020490; assembly: GCF_044335305.1. Lineage (NCBI taxonomy): Bacteria > Bacillati > Actinomycetota > Actinomycetes > Kitasatosporales > Streptomycetaceae > Streptomyces > Streptomyces sp. NPDC020490. Next base: position 112,755 of record NZ_JBIRUY010000015.1, read on the forward strand.
TCAGGTCGCTGAGGATGTACGGGCCCCGGTACGCGCCGAGGACGGGATCCAGCTCGTCGAGGACGCCCTTGAGGGCGGCGTCGTCGACCGGGTAGAGCGTGATCAGCTTGCCGCTGCTGCCGCGGGGCGCGTACTTGCCGTTCGTGGACTGGTGGGCCCGCGAGTGCGGCAGGAACTTGAAGGTCAGGGAACGGGACAGGCAGTAGTCCCACACCGTGTCGATGATCTCGGCCGCGTCGGCGGCGGTGGCCGACACGTGGATCTTCCAGCCCTGGTCGGGGAGCCGAGCGTCCTCGGGGCTGAGGTACACCCAGTTGGCGTTCTCGACGCGGCGCCAGCCGGCCGGCGCGGGACGCTCGGCGGCCGGGAACGGCGTGCCGGCCCGGGAGCTGCGCGGGTGGTCGTAGAACGGCACGCCCGCTCGGCAATAGGCGAGATGGTTGGCCTTCTCCACGCTTTCCTCTCCTTCACGGGCGTGCGGACGATGTGAATCGGATCACCCCGCTTCGGGGGTCGGCCCTGCGGGCACAGGGGCCGCCACGGCCGCCGTTCCGGACGACGCCGGGTATCCGCGGGGGCCGGCCTCTTGTGGGGGCGTAACAAGTTGATCAGGCGGGCGTCATGCGGCACCAGGCAGTTCTCCCAGCAGGATTACGGCCCGTCATACTTCTGCCGGAAGGTCGCCTCCGTGCCCGGACCAGGCTGAACAGGAGGCGTGCGAGAGGGGCCCGGGCCGGGCTGAGCGGCGTGCAGGCGCCATGGACCCGGGCCGGGCTGAACAAGGGGAATACGACATGGGCCCGGACCAGGCCGAGCAGGGGGAACACCACATGGGCGGGGAAGCCGCCGTACCGGTCGCCGAGGGGTTCGGGCCGCTGCTGGTGGCCCTGCGCATGCGTGCCGGAATGAGCCAGGAGCGGCTGTCCCACGCCGCGGGGGTGAGCGTGCGCGCCCTGGCGGATCTGGAGCGCGGCCGCTCCCGGGGACCGCAGCGGCGTACCGTGCAGGCCCTCGCCGCGGGACTGGGCCTGGACGAGGACACCGCTGCCGAGCTGGAACGGGCGGCCCGCCTGGGGCGGCCCCGCCCGCGGTCGGCTGCCGGGCCGCGGCCCCACAACGTTCTCGCCCTGCCGCGTGACATCAACGACTTCGTCGCTCGTGGGCCGGCCCTGGCCCGGTTACTCACTCTGGTGGAGGGCGCCGCTCCCGCCTCTTCCCCGGTCAGCGTGGTGTCGGGTCAGCCGGGCCTGGGAAAGACCACCTTCGCCGTGCACGCCGCGCACCGCCTCGCGTCGCACTTCCCGGACGGGCAGCTGGCTGTCGACCTGCATGGGATGGACCCCGAACCGACCACCCCGCGCGACGCCCTCGGCTCCCTGCTGCGGGCGGTCGGCGTCAACGAGCGCGCGATCCCGGCCTCCACCGAGGACCGGTCGGGACTCCTGCGGTCCGTGGTCCGCGACCGGCGGTTGCTGCTGGTGCTGGACAACGCGGCGAGCGAGGACCAGGTCCGCCCCCTGCTGCCCGGCGCCGGGCGCTGCCTGACGATCGTCACCAGCCGTCACGCCCTGGCCGGTCTCGAAGCGGTCCACCGGATCGACCTCGCACTGCTGCGGCAGGAGGAGGCAGTCGAGTTGCTGAGCCGCATCGTCGGCCCGGAGCGGGTGGGGCAGGAGGGCCGGGCGGCCCGCGATCTGGTGGAACTGTGCGGCTTCCTGCCGCTGGCCGTACGGATCGCCGGGCAGCGTCTGGCCAGCCGGCCGCACGAGCGCATCAGCAAGCTGGCCGCCCAACTGGCCCGGGAGGAACGGCGTCTGGACACCCTCCAGGTCGGGGATCTCCAGGTGCGGGCGGCTTTCGCCCTGTCCTACCGGCAGCTGTCACCGGGCGCCAGGACGGTCCTGCGCCGGGCCTCCCTGGCCGCCGGAGGCGAGTTCGGCCCCGAGACCGCCGCCCTGCTGGCCGACCTGCCGGTCGGCTCAGTGGCCCAGTACGCCGAAGAGCTGGTCGACGCCGGCCTGCTCCGGCCCGACGCCACGGCCGAGCGTTACCGCTTCCACGACCTCGTCAAGCTCTTCGCCGCCGAACAGCTGGCCGCCGAGGACGGCGCCGCGGCGTCCCGGGCCGCACTGGACCGCACGGCTCTGTGGATGCTGCGCCGGGCTGCCGCCGCCGCGCTGCGCTTCGATGCCGACCGCCACCAGGACGCCCTGGACGACGATCCCGATCCCGCCGGTGCGCCCGCCGACCGTGAGGAGGCCCGCGCGTGGCTGGAGGCCGAGCGGGCCCAGTGGCTCGCGGCCCTGCACCAGGCGCAGGCCTCGGGGCACCACCGGCAGGTGATCGACACGGCCGGAGCGATGCACTGGTTCTCCGACCTGAACCAGCACTGGGAGCTGTGGGTCGAGGTGTTCCGGTGCGGGGTCCGCGCGGCTCGCGCGCTGGGCAGCCGGCAGGACGAGGCCGTCCAGCTCAACTTCCTGGCGTGGGCGTACGGCAACTGCGTCCACGATCCCCATGCCTCGCTCGCCGCCGCCGACGCCGCCCTGGCGGCGGCGCGTGAGACCGGGGACCGGCTGCAGACGGGGTGGGCGCTGGGCTACGGGGCATCGGCGCTGCGTCGCACCGGCCGTGTCGAGGAAGCGATAGCCAGGCTGCGCGAATCGGCCGCCTGCCTCGCCGACGAGACCTCCGCACAGGGGCGTCTGGCCGAGCTCTCCACCCTGAACATGCTGGGCACTCACCTGCGGCAGTCGGGCGGTGCCGAGGAGGCCCTGAACATCCACCGGCTCAGCGAGGCGATCTGTCAGGCAGAGGTGACCGGGGCGCCTGCCGAGCTGATCACCGCCTACCTCGCGGCGGCCCGTCATCACATCGGCAACGACCTCGCGGCGCTGGGACGCTGGGCGGAGGCCGAACTGCCGCTCCGCCAGGCGCTGGCGACGTTCGAGGCCGTCGACATGGCCGCCTGGGCCGAACCCACCCGCCTCGACCTCGGCATCGTCCTGCGCCGGCTGGGCCGCCACGACGAGGCCCGTCGGACCCTGCTCGCGGCCCACGACGCGCTCCGCGAACTGAACAACCCCCGCCAGGCGGAAGCCGCGGCCGAACTCCGCGAACTCCGGACGGAGGCACGGTAGGAGAGCGGCCGACGGCGTACATCACACCGCGGATCCCGTGACGGCGTTCACGGACAGGTCTCAGGGCGGCCCGGGAGATCCGACGGCCGGTGGCGGCACCGACGAGGACATCACCGTTCTCCGCACCCGACGGGTGCCTGCCGCCACTCCGACCGGAGACCCGGTTGGGCGGCACCGGCATCGGCCCCGGTCAGCCCCGGGACGCCAGGGACTCGGGCGGATTGCGCAGCCCCTCGGCCGCGTCCGCGACCCGCTGGATGAGCTCGAAGAAGACGCCCTGCTCGGCGGCGGACAGCGGCGCCAGGAAGACCTGGTTCATCCGGGCGGTGCGCACGGTCAGCTTGCGGTGGGTGTGCAGCCCCTCGTCCGTGAGGCGCAGCAGGAAGCGGCGGCCGTCCTGCGGATCGCGCACCTTGTCGAGCAGCCCGCGGCGGCCGAGCCGGCTGATCACCTCGGCGATCGTGGACCGGTCGAGCCCCACGCGCTCCCCCACCGTCCGCTGGTCGAGGCCCGGTTCGGCGACGAGCGCGTTGAGGACCGCGAACTGCGGGGAGGTGATCTCCTCCGAGACCATCGTGTTCCACAGCAGGTAGTGGGCCTGCTGCAGCCGCCGGGCCAGGTGCCCGGGATGGGTGGTGAGGTCCACCGCGGCCATGCGCGCTCCCCTGGTCGATGCGTTGACGCACGCTCGAATTCGTTGGTGCACTGAACGATACCGGGTGCTACGCGGACTGTCTGCCCAGGCCTCCCACACTCCTGACCTTGCCATTCCGGGGGTCTTGACGTCGCGGCCGGGACGATGGCAGCGTGAAGGAAACTTCACCAATTAATCAGCGCCCTGACTATTTCGGAACGGGTACGTCTCAGGTGCCCGCCTCGCCGTCGTCGCCCGCACCGCACGCCAAGGAAGCCGCTGATCCCATGACACTGACCCAGCACGACATCGACCTCGAGATCGCCGCCGAGCACGACGCGTACGAGAAGCGCGTCGCCGGCGGCGCCCCCGTCGAGCACCACCCGCGCCGCGACTACGCCCCGTACCGCTCCTCCGTGCTGCGCCACCCCAAGCAGCCGCCGATCGCCATCGACGTCTCCAAGGACCCGGAGCTGGTGGAACTCTCCTCCCCGGCCTTCGGTGAGCGCGACCTCAGCGGCATCGACAACGACCTCACCCGCCAGCACACCGGTGAGCCGGTCGGCGAGCGCATCACCGTCTCCGGCCGACTGCTGGACCGCGACGGCCGCCCGGTGCGCGGCCAGCTCATCGAGATCTGGCAGGCCAACTCGGCCGGCCGCTACGCCCACCAGCGCGAGCAGCACGACGCCCCGCTGGACCCGAACTTCAGCGGGGTCGGCCGCACGCTCACCGACGACGACGGCTGTTACCGCTTCACCACCATCCAGCCCGGCCCCTACCCGTGGCGCAACCACGTCAACGCCTGGCGGCCGGCCCACATCCACTTCTCGCTGTTCGGCACGGCGTTCACGCAGCGGCTGGTGACGCAGATGTACTTCCCGAACGACCCGCTCTTCCCCTACGACCCGATCCTGCAGTCGGTCACCGACGACGCCGCGCGGCAGCGGCTGATCGCGACGTACGACCACAGCCTGTCCGTCCCCGAGTTCTCGCTCGGCTACCACTGGGACATCGTGCTGGACGGCCCGAACGCCACCTGGATCGAAGAAGGACGCTGACCCGACATGACGAAGATCGACACCAGCAGCCCGGAGAACGTGCTGCCCACCCCCTCGCACACGGTCGGCCCCTTCTACGGGTTCGCGCTGCCCTTCCGCGGCGGCGAGGACATCGCGCCCCAGGGGCACCCGGACACCGTCACCGTGCACGGCCACGTGTACGACGGCGAGGGCAGGGGACTGCCGGACGCCCTGGTGGAGCTGTGGGGCCCCGACACCGAGGGCAACCTGCCGACGACCGACGGCTCGATGCGGCGGGACCCGGCCACCGGCGACCACCTGGGCCGCAACGGCGTGGAGTTCACCGGGTTCGGGCGCATCCAGACCGACGCCGACGGCCACTGGTACGCGCGGACCCTGCGGCCCGGGGCGCGCGGGCACAACGCCCCGTACGTGAGCGTGTGCGTGTTCGCGCGGGGCCTGCTCGTGCACCTGTTCACGCGGATCTACCTGCCGGGCGACGAGGCGGCGCTGGCGGCCGACCCGCTGCTGTCCCGGCTGGACACCGGCCGCCGCGACACGCTGATCGCGCGGGACGAGGGCAACGGCACCTACCGTTTCGACATCCGCCTTCAGGGCGAGGGCGAGACGGTCTTCCTGGAGTTCCAGTGACATCTGCCGGCTTTGACGGCCTGCTCGCCCCGGGGTGGGCAGGCTCCCCCGCCGCGTCCGCGACGAGCGACAGCGCGTTCCTGCGGGCCCTGCTCGACGCGGAGGCCGCGCTGACCCGCGCGCAGGCCGCCCTCGGGCTCGCCCCGGCGGAGGCGGCGGACGCGGTGACGCGGGCGGCCGACCCGGCCCGCTTCGACGTGGCCGCCCTCGCCGAACGCGCCCGGGCCGGCGGCAACCCGGTCATCCCCCTGGTCGCCGACCTGACCCGGGCGGCCGGCGAGGAGTACGGCCCCTACGTCCACCGCGGCGCCACCAGCCAGGACATCATGGACACGGCGACGATGCTGGTCGCCGTGCGCGCCCTGGACCCGGTCCTCGCCGACCTCGGCCGCACCGAGCGGGCGCTGGCCCGGCTCGCCGCCGCCCACCGCGACACCGCGATGCCGGGACGCACGCTCACCCAGCACGCCGTACCGACCACGTTCGGGCTGAAGGCGGCCGGGTGGCGGTCGCTGGTGCTCGACGCACGCGACCGCGTCGAAGCCGTACGCGGCTCGCTGCCCGCGCAACTCGGCGGCGCGGCGGGGACCCTGGCGGCGTTCACGGCGTACGGGGCCGCCGACCCCACCGAGCTGCCCGCCGCGTACGCCCGTGAACTCGGCCTCCAGGCACCCCTGTTGCCCTGGCACACGCTGCGCACCCCGGTCGCCGACCTGGCCGGGTGCCTGGCCTTCACGGCCGGGGCGCTGGGCAAGGCCGCCGCCGACGTGCTGACCCTCTCGCGCACCGAGATCGCCGAGGTCGCCGAGGGCAGCGGCGGCGGTTCGTCCGCCATGCCGCACAAGGCGAACCCGGTGCGCGCCACCCTGGTGGCGGCCGCGGCCCGGCGCGCCCCGCAGCTCGCGGCCACCCTGTACGGCTCGCTGGTCGCCGAGGACGAGCGGCCCGCCGGGGCGTGGCACGCCGAGTGGGAGCCGCTCAGGGACCTGCTCCGGCTGGTCGGCGGGGCCGCCCGCGACGCCGCCGAACTGGCCGAGGGGCTGCGGGTGCACGCGGACGCGATGCGCGAGCACCTGGACCTCACCCACGGGCTGATCGTCTCCGAGCGGCTGTCGGCCGAGCTGGCCGGCGTCCTGGGCCGCGCCCGCGCCAAGGCCCTGCTCACCGAACTGGCCCGGCGCACCCACACCGAAGGCCGCCCGCTGGCCGAACTCCTCTCCGAGGAACCGGGGTTGGATGGCGTCGGCCTGGGCGACGCGACCGACCCCACCCGTTACACCGGCTCCGCCGGAACCCTCACCGACCGTGCGCTGGAGCGACGTTGACCGACACACTCCTCAACCACCGTGCCGAGGGGCCCGTTTCCGCTCCCCCGCTGCTGCTCGGGCCCTCGCTGGGCACCTCCTACGCCCTGTGGGACAAGGTGGCGCCCGAGCTGTCCGTCACCCACCGGGTGATCCGCTGGGACCTGCCGGGACACGGCGGTTCGTCGGCCGGCCTCATCGGGCCCGGCGCCACCGTCGCCGACCTCGCGGACCTCGTCCTCGCGCTCGCCGACGCGCTCGGCGTCGACCGGTTCGCCTACGCGGGCGTGTCGCTGGGCGGCGCGGTCGGTCTGCACCTCGCCGTGCACCACCCCGAGCGGGTGTCCTCGCTGGCCGTCATCTGCTCCTCGGCCCACTTCAACGGCGCGGGGCCCTGGCAGGAGCGGGCCGAGCGGATCCGCCGGGAGGGCATGGACTGGCTGGTCGAGAGCGCCGACGCCCGCTGGTTCACGCCCGGGTTCACCGTGCCGGAGCTGGTGCGCGACCACCGGAACACCGATCCGGACGCGTACGCCGCCTGCTGCGACGCGCTGGCCGCCTACGACCTGCGCGACCGGCTGGCCGGGATCTCCGCGCCCACGCTGCTGGTGGCCGGCCGGGAGGACCCGGCGACGCCCCCGGCCCATCTGCGGGAGATCGCGGACGCGGTGCCGGGCGCCGCGCTCGTGGAACTGCCGGGCGCCTCCCACCTGGCGCCCGCCGAACGCCCGGAGGCCGTGCTCACGGCCCTGCGGACCCACTTCGACGGGCACGCCGAACGGGGCATGGAGGTACGGCGCCAGGTGCTCGGCGACGCGCACGTGGACCGGGCGCAGGCCCGGCAGACCCCGTTCACCGCACGCTTCCAGGACTTCATCTCCCGCTACGCCTGGGGCGAGATCTGGACCGACCCGACGCTCAGCCGCCGCGAGCGCAGCATGATCACCCTCACCGCGCTGGTCGCGCACGGCCACTACGACGAGCTGGCCATGCATGTGCGGGCGGCGCGGCGCAACGGGCTGACGCCCGAGGAGATCGGTGCGGTGCTGCTGCAGACGGCCGTGTACTGCGGGGTCCCGGCGGCGAACTCGGCGTTCGCGACGGCCCAGCGCGTGCTCGCCGAGGAGCCCGCCGAGGAGGACGGGGCGCCACCGGAAGAACGGTGACCCCGTCGGCCGGCTCCTCGCCCTGCCGCCAGGGCGAGTCCGCGCTCACCGCCCGCGCGCGCCGTCTGCCTCACCGCGGCTGCCGACCCCGGCGACCCGGGAGTCGCGCACGGGCGGCTGCTACGACGGCACCCGGCCGACGCGGGCACACCGGGCGCACCGGGCCCGCGACCCAGCGGGCACGAGCAGCCGACCACCCCGACCGACCGGCCGACCGCCTCGGGCCGCCTCGGGCCGCCTCGGACCGCCTGCCGGCGCCAGCGCAGCAAGCGGTCTGCGGCCCTGGTGCGCGCGGGGGCCCGTCGCTACTGGGGCGGCCGTCGTCGCCGGGTGGGCGTCGTCGCCGGGCGTCCGGCAGCGACGGGCGGCCGTCGTCGCCGACTGGGCTTCGTCGCCGGCTGGGCGTCGTCGCCGGCTGGGCGTCGTCGCCGGGTGGGCGTCGGCCGCCTCGTGGGCTACCGCGGTTCCCGGGCGGCGAGCAGCGCCTCGTGTGCCCTGGCCGCCAGGCCGTCCGCGCCGCAGGAACGCGCCAGCGCCAGGCCCCGGTCGAGTTCGGCGGCCGAGCGGGCGGCGATGCCGTGCTCGACCCGCGCGGCGGCGTGCTCGTACTGGCAGGGCGAGGCCTCCAGGTAGGCGACGGCCTGCGCGGCCAGCCGCACCGCGCGCTGGCCGGTCTCCAGCGCGGCGGCGCAGCGCAGGGCCTCTCCTACGGCGGTGTCCGTGCCGAAGCGCTCGGCCCGTCTGCGGGCGTCGGCGACGAGCCGCCCGGCACGTGCCGGGTCCTCGGCGGCGAGGGCGCGGGCGAGGTCGAGGGCCCAGGGGACGGCCACCGGGTTGTGGTGGCCGCGCGCGGCGGCCGCCTTCTCGGCCTCCTCCAGCTCGTTGACGCCGTCCTTGACGCGGCCGACGGCCAGCAGCAGCCGGCCGCGCACCGACCGCGGGTCGGGCATCACCACGGTGGACGGGTAGGGCGGCGCGAAACCGTGCCGCTCGGCGACCGTCCAGGCCTCGTCGACGTGGCCGCGGGCGAGCAGGACGTCGACGAGGTTGCAGGCCGCGTTCCAGTACAGGGGCAGGCCGCGGCCGACGCGTTCGGCCAGGCGCAGCGACTCGCGCAAGGACGCCTCGGCCTCACGGAGCCGGCCGCGCCTGCGGTGCCCGAGTCCGAGGTGGGCGTGGGCGAGTGCCAGGTGGCCGCCGCTCCAGCCGGCCGACTCGTAGGCACGCACGGCCTCGTTGCAGAGACTCTCGGCGCGGTCGAGGCGGTCGGTGTAGGCGTAGGAGCTGGCGAGCATCAGCAGCGGTTCGACACCCCACTCGGTGTCGGTCCAGCCGAGTCCCGGGGCGAGGCGGCCGTTGACCAGGGAGCGGTCGCACAGGCCGACGACCTCCTCGGCGTTCTCGCCCTGGAGCAGGGCGTCGAAGCCGCGCAGCATCAGCACGGCGCGTTCGGAGTTGTTGCGGCCGGCGCAGCCCCGGGCGAGCGCGGCGAGGCGCTCGGAGCGGCCGGGCGGGCCCGCCTCGCCCGCGTGGACGCCCTCCCACATGTACTGCACGGCCTGCAGCCGGGTCCTGGCGGGGCCCTCCGGGTGCCGGGCGGCCTCGGCCTCGACGGTGCGGACGGCCTCGTCCAGCTGGCCGTTGTGGAGCAGGGCCTGGGAGAGCCGGCAGACGGCGTCGACGCGCGCGTCGCCCTCCAGGCCCGGCAGGGCGAGCGCGGACCGCAGGTGCTCGACGGTCCTGGCGGGCGCCGTCAGCAGGGTGGCGCAGCCGAGTTCGTACAGCACGCGCGCGTGGACGTCGGGGGTGGGCGGCTCCCGCAGGGCGCGCTCGAGGCAGCGGCGGGCGGCGTCGGGGGCGCCGACGGCGAGGTGTTCGTGAGCGGCCTCGCGCAACTGGTCGACGAGTTCCTGGTCGTCGTCCGGGTGCACCAGGAGAAGGTGCCGGGAGGCCGCGGCGGGGCCCAGCCCGGAGTCGGTGACGACCTGGGCGGCGATGCCGTGCATGGCGGTGCGCAGGGCGTCGGGGATGGACTGGTAGACGGCGCTCGCTATCAGCGGGTGGACGAACTCCAGTTCGCCGTCGTCGGCCTGTGGATCGGCGGGGTCGGTCTCGGTCAGGATGCGGGCGCCGCGCAGCAGTTCGGCGCAGCGCAGCGCGTCCTCGCGGTTCAGGGTGGCGAGGCGCGCGACCAGGTCGACGGAGATGCCGGTGCCGAGGATCGCGGCCGCCCAGGCGAACCGGGTGGCGTCGATGCCGAGCCCTTCGAGGCGGGCGACGAGGCCGCCGCCGCGCGAGGAGCGGTTCAGGGCGCGCAGTTCGGCCGCCGCGTTCTCGGTCGGCTCCAGCTCGCTGTCCTGCACCTTGGCGAGGAGTTCGACGGTCTCGTACGGGTTGCCGCCGGTGACCGCCCACACCTCGCGGCAGAACGGGTCGTCGGCGTGGCTGCCCAGAGTGGCGCGGGTGAGCCCCGCGGTGGCGTCCGGGGTGAGCGCCCTCAGGGTGGTGACGGGGCGGTCCGCCGCGGCGGCGACGGCGTCGAGGTGGCTGGCGCTCGCGCCGCCCATCCCGCCGGTGCGGCGGGCGACGACGACCAGCACGGACAGGTCGGCGAGGCGTTCGGCGAACGCGGCGAGCCAGCGCAGCGTCTCCTCGTCGGCCCAGTGCGCGTCGTCGATCAGCAGCACGAGCGGCCAGTGGCGCCCGGCGAGCCGGCGCACCGCGGCGACCAGGCCGTCGCACACGCCCTGCGGGTCGGCCTGGTGCTCGCCGGGTTCCGCCATCCCGAGCGCCGGGGCCGCGACGTCGTACCAGTCGCCGAGGTACTCGCGGGCCTCCTCGGGCATCAGCGACACCAGCGCGGGCTGCAGCAACTGCCGTACGACGTTGAAGGGGACGGATCTGAGGGTCTCGCCGCCGCGGGCCGCCCACACCGTGCAGCCGCGTTGTTCGGCGATGCGCTGGGCCTCGGCCAGCAGGGCGGTCTTGCCGAAACCGGCCTCGCCCCTGATCACCAGGAGGCTGCCCGCGGACGACTCGTCGGCGCAGAGGGTGTCGATCGCCCGCGTGACGGCGGCGACCTCCTCTTCGCGCTCCCACAGGGAAGCCGAGGCGGCCTCTGTGGGCCGGCCCTCCGTCATCCCGCTACCTCCCCGAGTCGCCCGGACGACGTACCGAACTCGAGCGTAGTCGTCCGCATGCCGAACCGGAGACCGGTCCGGCCGGATGTTGCCAGGACGGTCCACGAGAGGTATGGGCGGGTGGCGCGGGACGTCCAACGGCCTTTGCCCGCCGTTTCCCTGACGGTACCTCACCCATTGCCCCGGGAGCGCGTACGACGTCGCACGCGCTCCCGGGGCGGGCCGTGGGCGCGGACGCCGGCCCGACGGGCCACGGACCCGGGGGCCCACCCCGACGGGCCACGGACACGGACGCCCACCCCGACGGGCCACGGACCCGGACGCCCACCCCGACGGGCCACGGACACGGACGCCCACCCCGACGGGCCACGGACCCGGGGGCCCAGCCGGACCGGCCAAGGGCGCGGACGCCCGGCCGGACGGGCCGCGGGCCCGCCCTCGCGCCGTCCGCGCCGTCCGCGCCGTCCGCGGCGGCGGGCGTCCGGGTGGCCGGAACACGCCCGTGGGACCCGGCCCGACGTCCTCGCCGACGCCATCGCTGCCCCCTCGCCGACACCGCGCACGCGCCGGAACCGTCCGGAGGGCGGATCCTCTCATCCCGCTTTCACCGACGCCTCATACGGTGGGGGCATGACGCAGGTGACTCCTCCCGGGTGGTACCCCGATCCCGGGCAGACAAGTGAGGGTCCCGCCACCGAGCGCTGGTGGGACGGCAAGGCATGGACGGACCGGACCCGCCCCGCGGGCACGGCCGCCGTATGGGGTCCCCCGGCGCAGGATCCCGCGGGCGGAGCGCATCCGGCCACTCAGGCGACCCTTCCCGGCCACCCCGGACATCCGGGCCACCCCGGGCATCCGGCCCAACCGGGCTACCCCAGCCAACCCGGCTACCCGGGCCAACCTGGCTACCCGGGCCAAATGGGCTACCCGGGCTATCCCGCCCCGCCTCCGGCCGCCCCGCGGCGCGGCGCGCGCACGGGCATAGCCGTCGCGGTGGCCGTGGTGGTCCTCGCGAGCATCGGTGTGGGCGTGTACGCGCTGTCCGAAGGCGGCGGCTCGGGCGGCACCAGCGCCGGCGCGCCGCAGGGGCCGGGCGGCCAGGGCGGTCCCGGCGGACAGGAGGGCCAGGGCGGCCCGTTCGGCGGTCCCGGCGGTCCCGGCGGCTCCGGGGATTCGGGAGGTTCCGGCGGTTCGGGCGGGTCCGAGGCGCCCGGGCCCGGACAGTCCGAGGCGCCGAAGATCGAGAGCGGGTCGGTGACCGACGCGGTCAGCGGCATCAGCATCCCGATCCCGGACGGCTGGTACGGCCAGGAGATCACCGCGGGCGCGCAGGTGACGTCCAACGACTCCTACAAGTGCCCCGGCGACACCTCCGCGACCTGCACCAAGGGCGGTGCGTACTCGGCGCCGGCCGAGGCGCTCGGCATCGCGGGCAGCACGGCCGAGGCGGTCGCGAAGGCCGACATCAAGAAGAACGCCGAGGAGTCCTACGGCGGCAAGAGCTACGGCTCGATCACCTCGCACGACGTGCTGGCCGCGAAGGCGGTCACCGTGGCCGGGCAGAAGGGCTATCTGGTCCGCTGGAAGGCGGTCACCAGCAAGGGCGCCGACGGCTACGTCGAGTCGCTCGCGTTCCCGTCGCCCGCAAACCCCTCCCGGATCGTCGTGGTCCGCTTCGGCGTGGACGTCGGCGAGCAGCAGTCCGTCATCGACGACATCACCAAGGGCATCAAGGTGTCGACCGGCAGCGGCAACGGCCAGAACGTCTGAGCGCTGCGGATCAGCCGGGTGGGGCGCCTCTCCGCTCGAGAGGAACCCCACCCGGCCGGGGGGGTGCGCGCCGCCCCCGTCCCCACGGTGCGGCGCGAGCAGGTCACCGTCCTGTCATCCCACGGACGGCGGCCTGGGTCTCAGGTCAGTCCCAGCGCCGGCAGCACGGCGGCCTCCACGAACCGCACCAGGTAGTCCGGGTCGGCGTACTTGCCCTCCAGGACCGGGCGGACGCGCAGGACACCGAAGATCTGCGTCGGCACGAACTCCAGCGCCGGGTGGTCGGCGGCGATCTCACCCCGTTCGACGCCGCGCCGCAGGATCTCCCTGAGCGCGGTGATCTCCGGGTCGACGAGCGCCTCGCGCAGCGCCTGCTGCAGTTCCCGGTCCTGCGTGACGGCGTGGCCGAGCGCCTGGAGCAGCCGGGTGTCCTTGCCCGTCCAGTCCCCCGCGGCCCGCGCGGCCAGCCGCAGGTCCTCGGCGAGCGAACCGGAGTCGATGCCGGCGAAGCGCACCTTGCGGGACGAACGCAGCGCCGCCGCCACGAACTGCGGCTTGGTCTTCCACTGCCGATAGAGCGTGGACTTGCTGCAGCGGGTGCTCGCGGCGATGCCCTCCATGGTCACGGCGTCGTACCCGCACTCGCGGATCTGCTCGAGGACGGCGTCGTAGAACTCCCGCTCACGCTCCGGCGTGATCTTGGAGCGGCGCGAGGCGGCGACCGACTCCGGTCCCTCCGCGGCCTGCGACGTCATCTCTCTTCTCCTCGCTCGTGTCCGACGGCGGGGAATACCGCGGTCCGGTGTGGCGTATGTCTATCGATACGTCAGTGTACCGGTACAGCCACGTATCGGTACACTGCCGTATCGGTACACCAACGTATCGGTACACTGACGTATCGATACGTGGGCGTCCCGATGACGCACTGATGAGTTTCGGCCATGAGCCGAGTCTCCTCTCGCAAGCAGCACACACACCACGTCAGTGAAGGGGCCGGGGGATGGATGCGCGCACCGAGCCTGCACCGGCAGCGCCGGCGGCCGTGACACGGCCGCCGCTCGTCCGCGAGATCCTGCTCGTCGCGGGGCTCTTCCTCGTCTACAAGGCCGGCCGGCAACTGGCGGCCGGCCACACCGCCGAGGCCTACCGCAACGCGGACCGCGTGTGGGACCTGGAGCGGGCGGTCCACCTGCCCGGCGAGGGCGCCGTCCAGTCCCTGCTGCTGCACGGCGACGGCCTTCCCCAGATCGCGAACACCTACTACGCGACCGTGCACTTCCCCGCCACCGCGGCCTTCCTGGTCTGGCTCTACCTGCGGCGCCCCGCGCACTACGTCTGGGCCCGCCGCGTCCTGGCCGCGGTCACCGCGGCGGCCCTGGTGCTGCACCTCGGGTTTCCGCTCGCCCCGCCGCGCATGCTCGCGGCGACCGGCCTGGTCGACACCGGGCACGTGTACGGCCCCTCGGTGTACGGGCCGCCGCGCACCGACCACCTGTCGAACCAGTTCGCGGCGATGCCGTCGCTGCACTTCGGCTGGGCCCTGATGGTGGCGGTCGGCCTGATCCTGGTGACCCGGTCGCGCCTGCGATGGCTGTGGCTGCTGCATCCGCTGCTGACCCTGTTGGTGATAGTCGGCACGGCGAACCACTACTGGCTGGACGCGCTCGCGGCGACGGCGCTGCTCGGCGTCGCCCTCGCGGCGATCCGCCCGCCGCACCGGACGGCGACGACCGCCGGCGACGGGCGCGCGAGGCCCGTACCGGCCCAGGCGCCCGCCGCCGAGGACGCCAGGGACGCGGAGGACGCCAAGGACTTCAGCGACTTCAAGGGCTTCAAGGACGCCGGCGACCTCGAGGACGCCGGACACGCCGAGGACGCTCCCCTGGTCGGAGCGGGCCGATGAGCGCCGCCGTCCTCGCCCTCGTGCTGTCGCTGGTCTCCGCCGTCGCCTACGCGTCCGCCGCGGTGGCCCAGGAACGGCTGGCCTCCCGCCGCTCCGGGACGGCTGCCCTGCGGCTTCTGGGCTCGGGCGCCTGGTGGTGCTCGGTCGCGCTCAACGGGGCCGGCGCGCTGCTGCACGTCGTCGCCCTGCGGTACGGCCCGCTGACCGTGGTGCAGCCGCTCGGTGCGCTCACCCTGGTCGCGGCGGTGCCCCTCGGCGCGCGGATCGCCGGGCGGCGGGTCAGCGCGGCGGAGTGGCGGGGCACCGCCTTCACGCTGGCGGGCCTCGGCGCGATCCTCGTCGTGGCGTCCGGGCCCGCGCCCGACAACGTGCTGAGCGTGCCGCAGGCGCTGGCGGTGGCGGGGACGACGGCGGCGCTGATAGGGCTGCTGGCCCGGCCCGGCGCCCGGCCCGGCCTGCGGCACGCGACCGCGTCGGGCTTCGCCTCCGGGGTGGCCTCGGCGCTCACCCAGACCGTGACGGTGGCCGCGACCGGCGGGTCCGGCGCGCTGCCGGTCTGGCAGGTGGTCGGGTTGGCGCTGCTGGTGGCGGCGTTCGCGACGGGCGGGCTGCTGCTGTCGCAGACCGCCTACCGGGGCGGTCTGGGCGCCCCGCTCGCCGTGGTGACGCTGGCCAACCCGGTGGCCGCCGCGGTGATCGGGCTCCTCCTGCTCGGCGAGCGGCTGCAGGCCGGCCCGGCGGGCGTGCTCCTCGCCCTGGCGGGAGCGGGCCTCGCGTCCTGGGGCGTGCTGCTGCTCAGCCGTGCGACGCCCGGGGCCGCGGACGACGACCACCCGGTCGCGGCGGTGCTCGCACTGCAGCCGGAGACCGCCTCGGTGGAACCGGCACTGGTCCCCCGGCAACCGGAACGAGGACACCTCACACCCCTGTGACGGCTGTGCCGACCTCGGCCGGAGAGCCCGCCCCGCCTCCAGCTCGAGGCGCCGCCGACCGGGCCTTGCCCACGGACCGGACCTGCCCACGGACCGGGCCTCGGACCTTCAGACCGGGCCGCAGACCTTCAGACGGGGCCGAAAGCCACGGCCGGACCGAAAGCCGGCGTCCCGCCGGGCTTCACCGTCACCGCCACGCGCATGCCGACAGCTCTCCCGCGCTCGCCGGACCGCAGGCCCCGTCCCTACCGCCGTCGCCCGTTGTCCCGGCCGGGGACACGAGGGCATGGTGCCGCCGCGCGACCGTCCGGCGCGGCGACTGCACGCGCGACCGAGGGACACGGCAGACGCGAACCCGGCGGCGACGGCCGCACCGTGCCCGGAGACCGCCCCAGGCGGACCGGCGCCGGTGTCCCGGCGGACGAGGCCGGGACACCGTACGCCGTCACGGCCGGTCTCAGCCGAAACCGCGCGAGTCCTGCTTGAGCGCCGTGTCGACGGTGAGCGCCGTCGCGACGACGAGGCTCAGCAGCGGCTCGGGCAGCTGGTAGTGGATCTGCAGGACGTAGTTGTCCGCGGTCGTGAACATCGTCTTGGCGAGGCCCTCCCAGGTCTTGGTGATCCGGGCGACCTCGTTGTCGGCGTGGTCGACGATCGCGAAGTTCCAGGCGCGCCAGTTCTCCGCCTTGATCGCGCCGACCTTCTGGCCGTTCACGTTCATGGCGAAGTTGATCTTGCCGATCATGTTCTGCTGGACGATCTCACCGACCGGCGAGCCGTCCGGACGCGACACGATCACCCGCGACTTGAGGAACTTCGCGGGCCGGGTCAGCAGCAGCTGCGGCTGCCCGTAGGCGTCGCGGATCTCCAGCTTGTGGGTCATGAACTGGTCGAGGCTGGAGACGAAGCGCAGCACCTTCTTCAGCGCGCTCTGTCCGACCTGGGTGACCGAGCCGATCTGGTTGCCGTTCTGATCCATGACCTTGTACTCGTTGGTCAGCTCGATCAGCTTGGCCTTCTGGTTGACCACCAGGACCGGCTCGGTGAACAGGGTGCCGCCGCCGGGGCCGCCCGCGGCGACACCGGCCTGCTGCTGCACCTGACGCTGTACGCGGGGGTCGGGACCCGCGGCCTGCTGGGGCACCTGGTGAGGCGCCTGCTGGGGCACCTGCTGGGGCACCTGCTGGACGGCCGGGGCCTGTTGGGCGCCCTGGTCCGGGCTGGTGTGCTGGGTCCACTGGGCGCCGTCCCAGTAACGGAGCGTCTGGGGCGCTCCGTGCGGATCCGGATACCAGCCTGCAGGAGTGTTCGAATGCGTGGTCACCGGGGCACACTATCCCGTCGGTACCGGCACCTGGCCAGCCCCGCCGACGCCGTATTCATCACCCTTTACTCCACGATGACGGCCGGTCACCCGGCGATGACGGCAGGGTCACCGACCCCGGGACACCCGTTCTCGACATGTCCGGCGAATCACCGCAAGAACGGCGAAGCCGGACTCGGTAACCGGCACCTGTTGCCGGCGGCGCTCGAGTACCGGCCCGGCAAACGGGAGTCACTGGGCGCCGTCGAAGCGGGCGGCGCGGGGCACGAACGTCGTGTCGCCGTCCCGGCCCGTCGCCAGCGCCGAGACGTACCAGGTGCCCTTGTCCAGCCCGGCCACCTGCCGTTCGGTGAGCTCGAGCGTGTAGGTGCAGCGGGCGGTCTCGTCCGAGGACCTCCGGCACGTGGCGCTCTCCGCCGAGCGCAGCTCCGCCTCGGTCGGGTCGAGCTTCGAACCGGCGGGCCAGGCGAGGACCTTCAGGCGCCGTACGCCGGAGTCGTCGCCGACGTCCACGGTGTGACTGAACGAGCCCGCGCCGCCGTCGGACGGGGCCGTGTAGCGGACGGCGCCGTTCTCCAGGGTCGGCTCCGTGGGGGCCGGGGCGAGGGCGAGACCGCCGGCGGCCGGCCCGCCGAGGGCGACGGCGCCGTTGACGGAGGCGAGCAGAATGCGCTTGGGCATGGGAGATCCCCCGTGAGTTCGCAGAACGCGTAGGTGAGTTCGTAGGTGAGTTCGTAGGTGAGTTCGTAGGGCGCTCCGGCACACGGAAGGGGGCGCCGGGCTGCTGCACGCCGGGGCGACGACCGTCCTCGGCACCGCGGGCGGCGCGCCGGCGCTGTTCACGGTGGCGAGCGAACGCGACGCCTGCACCTCCGTGTTGAGCGTGGTGGCGCTCGCCGTCCGGCAACTCCTTCAGGCAACACCCTGCACGGGCTGCGGGAGCGCGACGGCCTCGACCTGGTCCTGACCGCGGTGCTGTACGCCGCCGCGTGCGACGCCGGCCTGCTCCGGCGGCGGACCCGTCGGGCGCGCGCCGCGGCCGAACTGCTGCTGAAGCGGGCCGAGTCCGAGCGGCACCGGACGCCGGCCGCCGAACGGCGCCGGATGGAGCGGGAGTTGCACGACGTCAGCGCCCACCATCTGACGGCCGTGGTGGTCACCGCGGGCGCGGCCCTGGGCCTGCGCGAACGACGCCCGGGACTGGTCCGGGAGGCACTGGACTTCGCGGTCGAGACCGGCCGCAAGGTCACCCGCCCGCTCGGCGCGGTACGGGCGCCGGCCCCCTCCCACGAGGACGGTCCGCGACGCGTCCAAGGAGTCCGTCCCGTGACCGGTACCGCTTCCGGCCGATCCCTGCCCCGTCGGCCGCACGACGCCTTCGGCGTCGTCGGCCTCGTCCACCTTCTCGGCTGTGCCGCCCTGCTTCTCGGCTGGGCCGCCCCGCTGGTGTGGGCGTTCGCGGTGAGCGTGACCGACGACTCGGGTGAGTCCATGACGGCCGTCATCCCCTTCCTCGCCACCGCCCCGGCGAGTCTGGTGCTGCTCGTCCTCCCGGACGGCGCCGCGATGCTGGTCGCGGCCGTCGTCTTCGGAGCGCTGGTCAACGCCGCGGTCATCGGCTGGTGCGCCCGCGCGCTGAGCCGCGGCGACCGCCCGGGCTCCGCGCCCTGACAGCCGGGCGGGCCGGCGCCGCCTGCCGGACCCGTCCCGCCCCGGCGCGCGGTCCGGGGAGTATGCCGATACAACGGATGTGTCCGCACGAACGGCGGACGTGTCCGCACAGTCGACCGTGCCGGGGAGGACGTCCGGTGCCCCCTGCCGAGCCCGAGCCGTCGCCGCGCGGCCACCGGAGCCTTCCGCACACCGGCGATCTGCGCGTGGAGGCGTGGGCGCCGACCCGCGAGGAGTGCATCGCCGAGGCGGTGCGCGGTGTGGTGGGCAGCTTCGCCGACCTGCCCGCCGCCGCCCCCGGCGTCACCCGGGAGTGCGCGGTGCCGGCCGAGGACGACGCGCACCTGCTGGCCGCCGTGCTCGAGGAGGTCGTCTACCGCATGGACACGGCGGGTGAGCTTCCCGCGGAGGTCGTCGTCGTACCGGCCCGGAACGGGGTGCGTGTGCGTTTCACGATGATCGACAGCCGGGCGGCCGCGCAGACCGGGGCCGTGCCCAAGGCCGTCGCCCTGCACGGGCTCTCGCTGGCCCAGGGGTCGCACGGGTGGGCCTGCCGTGTGACGTTGGATGTGTGACGCCCGCCCCGGTGTCCGGCACCGGGACGAAAACGCCGAGGAACGGCACCGACATGGACATCGAACTGACCGCGGAGGGCCCCTGGCGGTTCCGGATCGAACGGACCGGTGCCATGCGGGTCCCCGGCGTCGTCTGCGCCCCGCGCGAACTGCTGCCCGCCGAACCCCATGACCAGGCGTTGCAGCAGGTGGCCAACGTGGCCACGCTCCCCGGCATCGTGCGTGCCTCGTACGCCATGCCCGACATCCACTGGGGCTACGGCTTCCCGATCGGCGGTGTGGCCGCCACCGACATCGCCTCCGGCGGCGTCGTCTCGCCCGGCGGAGTGGGCTTCGACATCTCCTGCGGGGTGCGCCTGCTCGCCGCGGGCGTGAGCCGCTCCGTCCTGCTGCCCCGGCTGCCCGACCTGATGGACCGGCTGGACCCGCTCATCCCGCGCGGCCTCGGCCGCGGGGGCCTGTGGCAGCCGGCCGACCGGACGCAGTTGCACGAGGTGCTGCGCGGTGGCGCCCGGTACGCGGTCGAGCGGGGCCACGGCGTGCGGCGCGACCTGGAGCGGTGCGAGGACCGCGGCGCCGTGGACGACGCCGATGTCACCCAGGTGAGCGAGCGCGCCCTGGAACGCGGCGCCGGGCAGGTGGGCAGCCTGGGCTCGGCCAATCACTTCCTGGAGATCCAGACCGTCGACGCGGTGTACGACGAGACGTGCGCGCGTGCCTTCGAGCTGCGCCCGGGCCAGGTGTACGTGATGATCCACTGCGGCTCGCGCGGGCTGGGCCACCAGATCTGCACCGACCACGTACGGACGATGGACGCGGTGATGCGCCGCTACGGCATCGAGGTGCCCGATCCGCAGCTGGCCTGCGCGCCCGTGGACTCGCCCGAGGGCCGCGCCTACCTGGGCGCGATGGCCGCGGCCGCCAACTACGCCCACGCCAACCGCCACCTGCTGGCCGACGCCACCCGCAAGGTGTTCCGCGAGGTCACCGGCGAGGGCCTGGACCTGATCTACGACGTCTCGCACAACCTGGCCAAGCTGGAGACCCACCCGGCCGACGGGGGGCGGCGGCTGCTGTGCGTGCACCGCAAGGGCGCCACCCGCGCCCTGCCGCCGGGCCACCCCGGCCTGCCCGAGCCCCTGCGCCCCTTCGGCCAGCCGGTGTTCGTGCCCGGCACGATGGGCACCGCCTCGTACGTCATGACCGGCGTCCCCGGCAACGACGCGTTCGACTCCTGCTGCCACGGCGCGGGCCGCCTCTGGAGCCGGCACCGCGCGGTGCGCGAGGTCACCGTCCGGCAGTTGCGCGGCGAGCTGGCGGGTGCGGGGGTCGCGGTCCGGCCGGCCTCCTGGCGCAGCGTCGCCGAGGAGGCGCCCGAGGCGTACAAGGACGTCGACGCGGTCGTCCGGGCGGGCGAGCACAACGGGCTGGGCCGGCTGGTCGCGCGCCTGGTGCCGCTGGGCGTGCTGAAGGGCTGAGGCCCTGGCCGGAACGGCGGCCGGTGGCGACGGTCGCGGCCGCGTGGCCGTCCGGACGTGGACGGACAGGCCGGAGCGGCGGCCGGTGGCGGCGGTCGCGGCCGCGTGGCCGTCCGGACGTGGACGGACGGGCCGGAGCGGGCGGACCGGAGCGGGCGGACCGGAGCGGGCGGACCGGAGCGGACGGGCCGGTCCCGGGCGGGGCAGGGTGTGCCCGCGTACGCTGGAGAGTGGGCGTGCCGGTCCCGGGCGCCGATGGCGGCCCCGGGGGAAGGGGTGAGCCGTTCGACACCCCTGACACGCGCTCTCCCCGGCGCCGACGGCGTCGGAGAGACGGACAACAGGCGGAGGGAGCACCCCATGCGCGCACACGTCGGAGACTGGATCGTGGTGGAGTCCCTGCATCTGGGCGGGCAGCGCCGCCGGGGACAGATCGTGCGCCTCGAGCATCCGGACGGCACACCGCCGTACGTCGTGCGCTGGACGGACGACGGCCGGGAGACCGTCTTCTTCCCCGGCCCCGAGGCCCACCTCGAATTCGTGGGCGAACACACCGCACGCGGGCACGTTTCCCACGAAGCGTGACTCGTGACTCGACCGGATCGGATCGGCCGGCAGCGCCGGAGAACGCGGCGTGCTGCCGTGCGGCGCTGCGGCTGCCGACCGGTTCGCTCCGCCCTAGCATGGAGCCCATAGGGCAGGGAGAGCGGCCGCCGAGCGGGCCCCGTGCCGCGCATCCGCGGCGCCGCCGGACAGGGGCCGCCGTACCCCGCCACCTCTGAACGAGCCGACTGCCGACCGCGCCCGCCGCTCACGCGAAGGCGTCACCACAGGAAGGCGTCCGGAATCGAAGGCGCCCCCACGTGCAGGCGTCGCCGTACCGCCCGGCGCACGGCAGCCATGGACAGGCCGGAAGGGAAGACCATGCCCGCCACTCACCATCCCGACTTCGAGCACGCCATCCACACCGCGAACATCTGGCTGAAAGCGGTGTCGGAAGCGCTGGGAACCGACGACCGCCACCTCGCCCACCGGGTCCTGCGCACCTGGCTGCACACGCTCCGCGACCGGGTCACCGTCGATGTCGCCGCCCACTTCGCCGCCCAGCTCCCGGAACTGCTGCGGGGCGCCTACTACGACGGCTGGGACCCGAGCATCGTGCCGATCAAGTACGACCGCGAGGGCTACGTCAACCGCTTCGTCCAGGAGGCCAAGGTCGCCGCCGAGGACGTGCCCCGGATCGTCCCCGCGGTCACGGCCGTGGTGCGCAAGCACGTTTCCACCGGGCACCTGGAGGCGGTCCTGGAACAACTCCCGCACGACATCCGCGCGCTGTTCCTCCAGCCCGCGGGCTGACCGCCGACGCGGGAGGCCGCCCAGGACGGTGCCGCCCAGGACGGTGCGGTGCCCGAGTCGCCCGGCGCGGTGGAGGCGCGCAGCATGGAGTTGACCCGTTTGCCGTCGTTTCGCGGAGGTGAACCGCGATGACCCTGCCCGTACACCACCAGCATGGCCGGCTCCTGGAACGTTCCTTCCCCACCCTGGGCTGGAGCGAGCCGATCGCCGCCGAGTTCGGTGACCTCTTCGAGCGGATGAACCGCTTCCTGGAGGCCGCCGGCGCCGCGCCCGCCGCCACGGTCTTCTCCCCGCCGGCCGATCTGCGGGAGACCGACGACGCCTACTTCGTCGAGGCGGAACTGCCCGGCATCGAGCGTGAGGACATCGACGTCGAGCTCAGCGAGCGGGAACTGTGCATCGCCGGCGAGTACAAGGAGCAGGAGCGTGAAGGTGTGCTGCGGCGCAGCACCCGGCGCACGGGGCGCTTCGAGTACCGGGTTCTGCTGCCGTCCGACGTCAAGGAGGAGGAGGTCACCGCGACGCTGGCCGACGGGGTGCTGACGGTCGTCGTCCCCAAGTCCCAGGGGACCAGGTCCAAGCACATCGAGATCACCCAGGCCTGACACACAGACGCCTGCGGTCGTGGACGGGTGGCCCCGCCCACGACCGCAGGCTTTTCGTTCCCTGGAACCCGACAGCGCGCCTGACCGGCCTGTCAGCGCGGTCGAGGACAGCTCCCTTAGAAAGGAGGTGATCCAGCCGCACCTTCCGGTACGGCTACCTTGTTACGACTTCGTCGCAATCGCCAGTCCCACCTTCGACGGATCCCTCCCCTTACGGGTTGGGCCACCGGCTTCTGGCATTACCGACTTTCGCGACGTGACGGGCGGTGTGTACAAGGCCCGGGAACGTATTCACCGCAGCAATGCTGATCTGCGATTACTAGCGACTCCTGCTTCACGGGGTCGGGTTGCAGACCCCGATCCGAACTGAGACCGACTTTGGGGATTCGCTCCACCTCGCGGTGTCGCAGCCCATTGTACCGACCATTGTAGCACGTGTGCAGCCCGAGACATAAGGGGCATGATGACTTGACGTCGTCCCCACCTTCCTCCGGGTCGACCCCGGCGGTCTCCCGTGAGTCCCCAGCACCCGAAAGGGCCTGCTGGTAACGCGGGACAGGGGTTGCGCTCGTTGCGGGACTCAACCCAACATCTCACGACACGAGCTGACGACAGCCATGCACCACCTGTGCCGGACGCCCGAAGGCACCTTCCGTCTCCGGAAGATTTCCCGGCATGTCAAGCCTCGGTAAGGTTCTTCGCGTTGCATCGAATTGAGCCACATGCTCCGCCGCTTGTGCGGGCCCCCGTCAATTCCTTTGAGTTTTAGCCTTGCGGCCGTACTCCCCAGGCGGGGCACTTAATGCGTTGACTGCGGCACGGACGGAATGGCTACCGCCCACACC
Source organism: Streptomyces sp. NPDC020490 (assembly GCF_044335305.1). Taxonomy (NCBI): domain Bacteria; kingdom Bacillati; phylum Actinomycetota; class Actinomycetes; order Kitasatosporales; family Streptomycetaceae; genus Streptomyces; species Streptomyces sp. NPDC020490. Next base: position 136,271 of record NZ_JBIRUY010000015.1, read on the forward strand.
TAGTGCCCATCGTTTACGGCGTGGACTACCAGGGTATCTAATCCTGTTCGCTCCCCACGCTTTCGCTCCTCAGCGTCAGGAGAGGCCCAGCAAGCCGCCTTCGCCTGCGGTGTTCCTCCCGATATCTGCGCATTCCACCGCTCCACCGGGAATTCCACTTGCCTCTGCCTTCCTCGAGCCTGTCCGTATCGGCTGCGGTTCCGGAGTTGAGCCCCGGGATTGCACAGCCGACGTGACGGGCCGCCTACGAGCTCTTTACGCCCAGTAATTCCGGACAACGCTTGCACCCCACGTATTACCGCGGCTGCTGGCACGTGGTTTGCCGGTGCTTCTTCTGCGGGTGACGTCACCCGAAGGCTTCTTCCCCGCTGAAAGAGGTTTACAACCCGAAGGCCGTCGTCCCTCACGCGGCGTCGCTGCATCAGGCTTGCGCCCATTGTGCAAGATTCCCCACTGCTGCCTCCCGCAGGAGTCTGGGCCGTATCTCAGTCCCAGTGTGGCCGTTCGCCCTCTCAGGCCGGCTACCCGTCGTCGCCTCGGTGGGCCGTCGCCCCACCGACAAGCTGATGGGCCGCGGGCCCCTCCCGGGCCGGAAACCCTTTCCACCCCCATGGATGCCCGTGGAGGTCATATCCGGTATCAGCCCTGGTTTCCCGGGGTTGTTCCGGAGCCCGGGGCAGGTTGCCCACGTGTTACTCACCCGTTCGCCACTGATCCGCCCCGAAGGGCTTCACCGTTCGACTTGCATGTGTTAGGCACGCCGCCAGCGTTCGTCCTGAGCCAGGATCAAACTCTCCGTGAATGCCTCGACGAGATCATTTCGACCTCGACGCGGACAACGGCGCTGGCTTCGGCACGCTGTCGAGTTCTCAAGGAACCCGGGATCTCGACCGGACCGCTTCGTGTTCCACCGGAATACTGACAGCCCGCCCGCTCCCTCATCCACTACAACCGAATGATGGGCGAGGATATTCCCCGCGCACGTGCCGGACGGAGCGGGCGACCGAATTCAGGACGCCGCGTGGGTGACCGGAACCATGTGGTCGGCGAACCAGTCACGGGCCAGCTCGGTGACCTTTTCCAAAGCGCCTGGTTCCTCGAAGAGGTGAGTGGCGCCGGGGACGACCGCGAGCCGGTTCTCGCAGTGCAGCCGGGACTGCGCGTCGCGGTTCAGGTCGAGGACCAGCTCGTCGTGGCCTCCGACGATCAGCAGCGTGGGCGCCGTCACCGCGGGCAGCCGCGGCCCGGCCAGGTCGGGCCTGCCGCCCCGGGAAACGACCGCCGCGATCCGCGCGCCGGGCTCACCGGCCGCCCACAGCGCGGCGGCGGCGCCGGTGCTGGCCCCGAAGTAGCCGACGGCCAGCCCCTCGCACTCGGGCTGCCCGCGCAGCCAGCCGGTGGCGTCCGCCAGACGCTGCGCCAGCAGGCCGGTGTCGAAGACGTTGGCCCGGTTGATCTCCTCCCGCTCGGTGAGCAGGTCGAACAGCAGGGTGCCCAGCCCGGCCCGGTTCAGCCCGGCCGCGACGAAACGGTTGCGCGGGCTGTGCCGGCTGCTGCCGCTGCCGTGCGCGAACAGCACCACTCCGCTCGCGCCGTCGGGCACCGTCAGCTGCCCGCGCAGCACCGCCCCGCCGGCCTGGACGTCCGCCTCCCGGTCCTCGGGCACGGCGTGATGATGCGGCTCGGTGTGGCGCGTGCTCACCGGGTGGTCGGCCGCCTCTTCCAGGCAGGCGACGACCTCGTCGTCGTCGGTCTGGGAGAAGTCGGCGTAGAACTCGCCGATCGCGAAGAAGCTCCTGGGGGTGTACGGGCACACCAGCTCGTCGGCGTCGTCGCCGAGCCGGGCGGTCCAGTCGTGCGGCGCCACGGGGACCGCCAGCACGATCCGTGCGGCCCCGCGGGCGCGGGCGATCTGGCAGGCCGCGCGCGCCGTCGACCCGGTGGCGACCCCGTCGTCGACCACCACCACCGTGCGGCCCCGGAGGTCGGCCGGCTCCCGTCCGCCCCGGTAGTGCCGGGCACGGCTCTGCAGCACCTCCCGCTCATGGGCCTCGACCCGGGCCAGCTCTTCGGCGGTGACCCTCCCCATGCGCACCACGTCATCGTTGATCACGCGTACGCCGCCCTCGCCGATCGCTCCCATTCCCAGCTCCGGCTGGAACGGCACGCCCAGCTTGCGCACCAGGCACACGTCCAGCGGCGCGCCCAGCGCCCCGGCCACCTCCGCTGCGACCGGAACCCCGCCCCGGGGCAGGCCCAGCACCACCACCCCAGCGTCCTTGAGGTGGGCCAGCCGGGCGGCCAGCCGCCGACCGGCATCACGACGATCCAGATAGAACACGATGCGACCTCCTCGTCCCCCCGGAGGAACACGGCGGGCGACGGCCCGCACGCCGCACTTCCATCCTCACCCCGGCGCTGAACGGATGCGCGCCCGAGTCAGACCACGCCCTCCCCGGCGCGGTGCGGGACGACGACGACCGGGCAGGTCGCACGGCGCATCAGCGACCGGCTCACCGAGCCGAGCAGCAGCCCGGAGAATCCGCCGAGGCCGCGGCTGCCCACGACCAGTTGCACAGCGCCCTGGGCCGCGTCGCCGAGCACACCCGCCGGGTGGCCGCGGACCACCTCGTGCCGGAGCTCGACATCCGGATACTTCTCCCGCCAGCCCGCCGTCGACTCCGCCAGCACCCGCCGCACCTCGTCCTCGGCGTCCTCCAGAGCCAGATCCCGGAGATACTGCGGCTCCCAGGCGGCGACGGCGATCAGCCGGGCACCGCGGAAGGCGGCCTCCTCGAAGGCGAACCGCACCGCCTCCCTCGACACGCCCGAACCGTCCACACCCACCACCATCCGCGGCGGAGCCTGGGGTACGGACTCCGGCCCGCCCACCACGACGACCGGGCAGGCCGCCTGCGCGACCAGCGACGGCCCCAGCGAGTCGCGGCTGACCAGATCCCGCACGATGCCACGGTGCCGCGAGCCGATCACCACCATGACGCTTCCCGGCGCGAGCGCCCGCAGGGCGTCCACCGCGGAGCCGTCGGCCGGCTCGCACACCACGGTGAGTCCCGGATGCCGCGCGACGGCGGCCTCGCGTGCCTCCTCCAGCAGCGCCGCGACCGCGGCAGGCGCCGCCGGACCCCCCGGCGCCGGAACCGGACCGGGGGCGGCGCGGCCGCTCTCCGGCGCGGACGCGTCGACGGCGAGCACCACGTGCAGCGGCAGGCCGCGCAGCGCCGCCTCGTCGGCCGCCCAGGCCAGCACCGGCCCGGCGCCGGACGTGGCGTCCACCCCGGCGACGACCGCCCCCCGCGCCTGCGACGTGGTCATGTTGTGCGTTCCTGTCAGCGCGATGCACCGCCGTCGTTCGGGTCCCATGGACGAGCTCGGGCCGGGAAGGATGATCGCCGGCGACGAGCCATGCTACGGCTCAGGCGGGGAAGCCGTACCGTCCGCGCAGGCGGACGAAGCGGGCGGGCGTGAGGACCCGTCGGCGTTCCAGGTCCTTCGCGGTGCGCCGGAAGGCCACCACCCGGTCCCGGCCGCCCGGCCCGATGGGCTGTACGAGGCGGCCGCCGACGCGCAGTTGCCCGGCCAGCGGCGCGGCGACCTCCGGGAAGGCGGCGGACACGATGATGGCGTCGTAGGGGGCGCGCTCCGGCACGCCGCCGCTGCCGTCCCCGACGCGCAGCTCGACGTTCCGGATGCCCTGCCGGGCCAGGTTGTCGCCGGCCTGCCGCGAGAGGTCCGGCCACAGCTCGATGCTCACGACGTCGGCGGCCAGCCGGGCGAGCAGCGCGGTCTGGAAGCCCAGGCCGGTGCCGATCTCGAGGACGTGCTCGTCCCCGCTCAGGTCGAGGCCCTCGATCATCGTCGCCGACAGCGAGGGCTGCGTGGTCACCTGTTCGTGCCCGATCGGAACGGGTGCGTCCGCATAGGCCCGCGTACGGTGGCCGGCGGGGACGAACGCCGCTCGGGGCGTCGCCCGTACGGCCTCCAGCAGGCGTTCGTCGGTGATGCCGACCGCTCGGACGGCCCTCACGAGGTCCTCGGGTGGAGGGGCGGTTTCCGTCATGTTCTCCGCTTTCCGTGCGATGGCCGGTGTTCCCGTGCGACGGCCGGTGCCGATGGCCCGCCACCGCGGCCGCGCATCCCCCCGTCGGCGCCCCGGCGGTGTGACCACCGGATCCAGGTACCCCCACAGCCCGTCCGACGTCCCGGGCCGCGGTCGCCGGCCGGCGCGGCGCGGGTCATCGTCCGCCACCCCGCCCGGGGGCGTTCATCAGCCAGTTCACCGTACGGCTGACGTCCGAGAGCGAGACGATTCCGACGAGCCTGCCGTCCGCCACGACCAGGACCCGGTTCTCGGCGCCCCGTTCCATGCGGGGCAGCAGGTCCGCCAGCGCGCTGTCCGGCCCGGTCACGACGGTCCGCGACAGCGGCACCATCACCTCCCGCACCGGTACGGCCGCGGCTCCGGCCTGCGCCACCTTTCTGGCCTCGTCGAGGGTGACCAGCCCGACCGGGGCCCCGCCGTCGGTCACGGGGAACGCCGAGTGCCGGTAGCGGTAGCGCGCGTCGGCGAGGAAGTCCGCGACCGTGGTGTCCGCGGAGACCGTCAGGGGTTCGGGGGTCATGACGTCCCGCACGGGGACGCCGGCCAGCAGGCCGCGCAGCTGGGCCTGCCGTCCCTCGGCGGTGGCCGTCGCGATGAGGAACCAGCCGATCAGCGCCAGCCACAGGCCGCCGAACACCCCCCGCGCCATGAACACGATCAGCCCGAACATGACGAGCAGCCACCCGAAACCCTTGCCCGCCGCGGTCGCGCCGGCCGTCGCCCGCAGCCGGTCTCCCGTGCGCCACCACAGGAACGCGCGCAGCAGCCGGCCGCCGTCCAGCGGGGCGGCGGGCACCGCGTTGAAGACGGCGAGCAGCACGTTGATGCCCGCCAGCCAGGCCGCCATCTCCACCACGATCACGGACACGGACGCCAGGTCCAGCAGCCAGGCCACGAGCGCGAAGAACCCTCCCAGCAGGAGGCTGACGAGGGGGCCGACGCCGGCGATCCTGAGCTCCGCGCCCGGCGTGGACGCCTCGGTCCTGAGCCGGGCCACCCCGCCCAGCAGCCACAGCACGATGTCGTCCACCTCGACCCCGTTGCGCCGGGCCACGACGGCGTGCGCCACCTCGTGCGCGAGCAGGGAGGCGAAGAAGACCACGGCGGTGCACAGGCCCGCCGCCCAGTACACCACCCAGGAACGCCCCGGATGCGCCACCGGCAGACGGCCCTGCGCCAGACCGAGCGCGACGATGGCGAAGATACCGAGGACGCTCCAGTGCACGCCGACGCGTACGCCGGCGATCCGTCCCAGAACGAACGTCGCCCGCACCCCTCCAGTAGACCCTCCGGCCGGCGGCTTCGCGCGCCGACTGGCGGCCCGGACGGGCCGCTTCCTAGACTTGACCCGTGGTCCGGCCCAACGAGGAGGTCGAGGCGCTCCTTCAGGAGTACGCGGACCTCATCGCCATCACCGGAGGCGACCCGTTCAAGGCGCGCGCCTACGAGAAGGCCGCCCGCGCGATCGGGGGCCATCCCGCCGACGTCTCCCACCTGGACGCCGCGGGCCTGAAGGAGATCCCGGGCGTGGGCAAGTCGATCGCCGAGAAGGTCGTCGAGTACTTCCGCACCGGCAAGGTCTCGGTGGTCGAGGAGCGGCGGGCCAGGATTCCCGCGGGGGTGCGGCAGCTCATCACCATCCCGACCCTCGGTCCGAAGAAGGCGCTGGCGCTCTACGAGGACCTGCACATCTCCTCGGTGAGCGAACTGACCGACGCCATCGAGGCGGAGAAGCTGCGCGACCTGAAGGGCTTCGGGGAGAAGACCGAGGAGAACATCCTGCACGGCATCGCCCTCATGCGGCAGGCGGGAGGGCGGATCCCGCTGGGCACCGCCATGGAGTCGGCCGAGGACATCGTCGCCGGACTCTCCCGGATCACCGGCTGCGAGGACTGCGCCTACGCCGGATCGCTGCGCCGCATGAAGGAGACCGTCGGCGACATCGACATCCTCGTCGCCGCCGGCCGGTCGGCCCCCTTCATGGACGCCCTGACCGAACTGCCCTCCACCGCCGAGGTCATCGCGCACGGCGAGAAGAAGACCTCGGTCCGCACCGTCCTCGGCGTCCAGGTCGACCTGCGGGTGGTACGGCCCGACGCCTGGGGTGCCGGTCTGCAGTACTTCACCGGCTCCAAGGGCCACAACATCCGCACCCGCACGATCGCCGTCCACCTGGGGCTGAAGCTCTCCGAGTACGGCCTGTTCGAGACCGACGGCGGAAAACGGGTCGCCTCCCGCACCGAGGACGAGGTGTACGCCAGGCTCGGCCTGCCGTGGATCCCGCCCACACTGCGCGAGGACCGGGGGGAGATCGAAGCCGGGCTGCGCGGCGAACTCCCCGAGGTGGTGACGGAGGCCGACATCAAGGGCGACCTGCACACCCACACCGACCTCACCGACGGGCTCGCCTCCCTGGAGGACATGGTGGCGGCGGCGGCCGGGCGGGGCTACGCGTACTACGCGGTCACCGACCACGCGCCGGACCTGTACATGCAGCGCATGACCGACGAGAAGATCCTCGCCCAGCGCGAGCGGGTGCGCTCCCTGGACGGCGGACACCACGGCATGCGGCTGCTGCACGGCACCGAACTCAACATCGGCCCGGAGGGAGACGTCGACTGGCCCGACGAGTTCCTCCGCGGCTTCGACATCCGCGTGGCCTCGGTGCACTCCCACTTCAGCCTCGGCCGCAAGGCGATGACCCGGCGGATCGTACGCGCCTGCGAGAACCCGTACGTCAACGTCATCGGCCACCCCACCACCCGCCTGATCGGCAAGCGGCCGGGTATCGACGCCGACCTCGACGAGGTGTTCGCCGCCTGCGCCCGCACCGGCACGGCCCTGGAGATCAACGCCCAGCCCGACCGCCTCGACCTCGGCGACGAGGACATCCTCCGGGCCAGGGACCACGGGGCGAAGTTCGCCGTCGACACCGACGCCCACTCGATCCCCCAGCTCGCCTACCTCCGCTACGGCGTCGGCACCGCGCAGCGCGGATGGCTCACCCCCGACGACGTGATCAACACGTGGCCGCTGCGACGCCTGCGCCGGTTCCTGCGCAAGGACCGGGACTGACGCGGGGTGCGAACCGTCCCGCGGGTCCGCATGCGCCGCGGAGGGGATTGGGGTACTCCTCGAAGGAGAGAACGGAGGCCGCCGCCATGCACGCAGTCGTCACCGTGGGCCTCGACGGCTCACCCGAGAGCCTTGCCGCGGCCCGCTGGGCCGCCGACGAGGCCCAGAAGCGGGGGCTCACCCTGCGCCTGTTGCACGCGTGGCCGCTGCTGGTGCCGGAGCCGACCGACGTGCCCTCGGAAGTCGACCAGAACTACTGGGCCAGGCGTCTGGTGCACACCGTCCGGGCGGAACTCCAGATGCGCCACCCGGGCCTGACCATCGTCCCGGAGCTGGTCGCCGACGACGCGCAGAGCGCCCTGCTCCGAGCGGCGTCGGAGTCGGAGATGCTCGTGCTCGCCTCCCGCGGCCTGGCGCCCGTCGAGAGCTACTTCCTCGGCGACGTCAGCATGCCGGTCGTGGCACGGGCCGAGCGGCCGGTCGTGATGGTCCGCGCCGAAGCCCCGGAAGGAGAGCCGCGGCCGACGCCCACGAGCCGCGTGGTCGTGGCCCTCAAACTGCACGGATCCTCCGACGACCTGCTCGACTTCGCCTTCCACACGGCCGCGGCCAGGGGCGTGCCGCTGCAGGCCGTGCACGGCCGGAGCGTGCCGCTGCACGCGCGCGTGCCCTGGGGCGTGGACCACAACATCAGCGAGGAGATCACCCGGGAGGCGCAGCAGCAGCTCAGCAAAGCACTGCGCCCCTGGCGTGAGAAGTACCCGCAGGTGGAAGTGGACGACAGCGTCCGTCTGGCGAGCCCGCCCAAGGCCGTCGTCCGGGCCGCCGAAGGGGCCGCGCTGCTGGTCGTCGGCCGGCGCAGGCACCGTCCCGGCCTGGTGCCCCACCTGGGTCCGGTGACGCAGGCCGCCCTTCACCACGGGCGCTGCTCCGTGGCCGTCGTCCCGCACGACTGATCCGGGCGTCCCGCATCACGACTTCGCGACCGGGCTACGGCTCTCCGCGCCACATTCTGGAGTCGCCGCCCAGCCACTCGACCAGTTCCTCGTCGTCGATCCCCCGGTGCGATTCCCGCAGGCCGGCCCGGCGCAGGAACTCCAGGACGTCGAGCAGGTGATAGGCCGTACCGGCCGGTTCACCGTGGATCGTCACCATTCTCCCGCCACCGGGTCCCGGCGGATGCACAACCACAGGCGCGTGTTCGGACACCGTTCCAGCCTGAACCCGGCCGCGGCGGGCCGCAATTCGGTTCGCGGGGCCGCCGCCCGGGGTGACCGCGCGTGTCGCGGCGGCCGGTTTCCGACGTTGTACTGGTAGGAGAGCGCTGCCGAGCGAGGGGAGCAGCCATGCCGTCGTCCGACGTCTTCCGTCCCGCGAAGCCGGAGACGGTCTTCGACCGGGACGCCGAGTGGAACGCGCTCGTCGCGTTCGCCTGCGACGACCGGCCCGGAGCCGGTCTCGGTGTGGTGACCGGACGGCTCCGGCAGGGCAAGACCTACCTCCTGGAGGCACTCGCCGGAGCGCTGGGCGGCTTCTGTTTCGGCGCGCAGCAGGCTGCCCGGGCGGAGTCCCTCCGCCGTCTCGGCGACGAACTCGCCCGGCACACGGGCAGCGGGCCGGCCCGGGGAACCGGCTGGGAGGAAGCCGTCGAGGCGGTGCTCGCGCTGGGCGACCGGCGGGCGGTGCCGGTCGTGCTCGACGAGTTCCCCGAGCTGGTACGGCAGAGCCCGGAACTGCCTTCCGTCATCCACACCGCCTACCGGCGGCTGCGCGACACGGGCCGGGACAACCGCACCCGCCTGCTGCTGAGCGGCAGCTCCCTGCCGGTGATGCACCGGCTGTTCGGCGCGGCCTCACCGCTGCGCGGGCTGGCCGATCTGGAACTCACCCTGCGCCCGCTGGACTTCCGGCAGGCCGCGCGGTTCTGGGGCATCGACCACCCCCGGCTCGCGCTGCTGGTCCACGCCGTCGTCGGCGGCACCCCCGCCTACCGGCGCTACGCCGGCGACGACGCCCCCGGCGGGCCGGACGACTTCGACGCCTGGGTGTGCCGGACGGTCCTCAACCCCGGCACTCCCCTGTTCCTGGAGGCGCATCACCTGATGCAGGAGGAGACCGACCACTGGGACCGTGCGCTGTGCCACTCCGCGCTCGCCGCCATCGCCTCGGGCTGCCGTACCCAGGGCGAGATCGCGGAACGTCTCGGCACGCCGCTCACCGACGCGTCGCACTGTCTCACGCTGCTGCGGTCGAGCGGTCTGCTGTATGGCGAACCCGACGCCTTCCGGCCGAACCTGGTCCGGCTGCGCATCGCGGAGCCGCTGCTCGCCTTCGAACACGGGTCTGTCTGGCCGCATCGTCAGGCGCTGGAACAGCAGGACGCCGGCGAGGTCTGGCGGCGCGCACGTCCCGTCTTCGACTCCGCCGTGGCGGGCCCCCATTTCGCGCGGATCTGCCGGGAGTGGGCGCTGGACTTCGCCGACCCGGCCGTCTTCGGCGGGCACCCCGCGAGCGCGGCCCATGGCTCGCTCCCGGACCCGGAACGCCGGGCCGGCCGGGACGTGGAGGCGGAGGTCGTCGTACGCGGCCGGGCCGACGGCCGCCTCGCGCCCCTGCTGTCGGTGGGCGTGGCCCGCTGGGACGAGGTCATGGACACCCCCCACCTGGAGCACCTGCGTCACCTGCTCGGTCTGCTCGCCGCCCGCGGCGAGGACGTCACCCGCACCCGGCCCGCCTGCTACAGCGGCGTCGGCTTCACCCCCGCGCTCCGCGCGGCCGAAGCCGACGGGCAGGTGGTCCTCGTCGACCCCGACCGGCTGTACCGGGGGCGATAGCGTGGCAGCCGACCCGCGCCCCGGCGCCGTTCCCGGGACTGCGCCGCTCCCCCGTGCCGAGGTGTGCGAGACCCACACCGCGGTCCTGTTCTTCGTCGGGGACCGCGCCTACAAGGTCAAGAAGCCGGTCGACCTGGAGTTCCTGGACTACTCCACGGTGGCCGCCCGGCGGGCCGGCTGCGAGCGGGAGGTCGCCCTCAACCGCCGCTTCGCCCCGGACGTCTATCTGGGCCTGGGCGAGTTCCGCGGCCCGGACACGGACGTGTCCGAGCCCCTGGTCGTGATGCGCCGCATGCCCGCGGGCCGGCGCCTGTCCCGGCTGGTGCGGGAAGGCGCGCCCGTCGACGACGCGCTGCGGGCCGTCGCCCGGCTGCTCGCCGCCCGTCACGCGAACGCGCCCCGCAGGCCCGAGGTGGACCGGCAGGGGACGCGGGAGGCGCTGTCGGCGCGCTGGGAGGCGAGTTTCGCCCAGGTACGGGCGATGTCCGGCGACGGCACCGTGCCGGACGGCGTGGCGGAGACCGAGCGGCTGGTGCGCCGCTACCTCGTCGGCCGCGGGCAGCTGTTCGACGCGCGCATCGCGCAGGGGCGGATCGTCGACGGCCACGGAGACCTGCTGGCCGAGGACATCTTCTGCCTCGACGACGGCCCCCGCGTCCTGGACTGCCTTGAGTTCGACGACACCCTCCGTTACGTCGACGGCCTCGACGACGCCGCCTTCCTGGCCATGGACCTGGAACAGCTCGGCGCCGCGGACGCCGCCGCGTTCTTCCTCGCCGCGTACGGCGAGTACTCGGGAGACCCGGCGCCGCCCTCGCTGCGGCACCACTACGTCGCCTACCGCGCCTTCGTCCGCGCCAAGGTCTCGCTGATCCAGGCGCGCCAGGGCGCACCCGGCGCCGGGACGGCGGCGCACCGGCTGATCGCGGCCGCCCTGCGCCATCTGCGCGCCTCCGTCGTCGGGGTGACCCTCGTCGGCGGGCTCCCGGGCAGCGGGAAGTCCACGCTCTCCGGCGCGCTCGCCGACCGGCTCGGCGTCACCCTGCTCAGCAGTGACCGCCTCCGCAAGGAGCTGGCCGGCATCCCGGTGGAGCAGTCCGCGGCGGCCGCCTACGGCGAGGGCCTGTACACACCCGAGTGGACCGCCAGGACGTACGCGGCCCTGCTCGATCGCGCGTCGGCCCTGCTGTCCCGCGGTGAGTCCGTCGTCCTGGACGCCACCTGGCACGACGCGGGACAGCGCGAAGCCGCCCTGCGCATGGCCGAACGCGCCCACGCCGACCTGGTGGCCCTGCACTGCCAGGTGCCGGGCGCGATGTCGGCGGCCCGCCTGGCCACCCGCACCTCCGGGGCCTCCGACGCCGACGCCGGCGTGGCGACCGCGATGGCGGCCGCGGAACGGCCGTGGCCGAGGGCCGTCACGGTCGACACGAGCGGCTCCCTGGAGGCCGCGGTCGCCCGGGCGCTGGCCGCCGTCCGCCCGCACGACGCCGACCGGACCCCGGTCTTCCGCGCCCCCTCGGGGGAACCCTCCTGAGCAGCCGCCGGGCGGGCGGTGTGTGCGGGCGGTCAGGGAATCGCCGTGCCGCGCCGCGCCCGTCGGGGCGGGAGCCCGGGCAGCGTCGTCGGCGGGGCCGGCGGGTGGGTGCCGGCGGGTTCGCCCCGCTCCGCCCGGCCGGCGAGGGCCGCGACGATGTCGGCCGCCGTCAGCACCCCGGCCAGTCGTCCGTCCTCCGCCAGCACCGGCAGGGCGTCGGCGTCGGCGCAGCTCATGACGTCGGCCGCGTGGCGTACGGTCTGCCCCGCGTGCACGAGCGCCGGTCTGTGGCGGGGCAGGAGTTCGTCCACGCGCCGGCCGGACAGCGAGGCGGCCGGCGCCGCACAGGCGACCGCCACGTCGGCCCGGTCCAGCAGGCCGGTGCAGCGGCCGTCCGGACGTACGACCGGGAGGTGACGGGTGCCGGACCGCTCCAGCAGCTCCCAGGCGACGAGAACGGTCTCGTCGCCGGCGACGGTGACCGCGGCGGGGCGCATCACGTCGGCGACCGTCCGGGCCAGCACCTCCCGCTCGTCGGGGGCCGCCCGTGACTGCTGTTCCATGGCCGCCTCCTTCCCCGGTGTACGTGACCGAGTACCCGCGGGGCGCGGCACGGATCGCCTCCGGCGGGGGCGGGAACCGTTCCGTTCCCCCGGGTGAGTGCGGCCCGTGAGTGCGGCCCTGACCATGGACCCGGCGGTGAAGTGCCAGGTCAGTGGTCCGCTGCCGGATGTTCACCGCGCGCGGGGAACGAGAGGTTGGAATACCATGGTCGGTAGCGCTGACTTCTGATGAAGGAGTGCTTATCGGTGAGGTAGGTGTCCGACGATGGCCCTGATCTCTTCTTTCATAGCAGCCACGGACGGCCCGACACGCTCGGTGCGTGCGGCGGCGAGTTACCTCTACGGCCTGCTGACTCCCGGACGTGCGGAACCCGACGGCAGACGTGAGAGCGGCGAGGTCGTCGTGCCGGTGCGGACGACGTCGTTCGTGCAGGGCCGGGCCGCGGGTCTGGGCCCGGTGACGGTGGCGTACGAGCGGCAGGGGACCGGGGAGCCGCTGGTCCTGCTGCACGGCGTCGGTCATCACCGCCGGGCCTGGGACGCCGTCGTGCCGCTGCTGGCCGAGCGGCACGAGACGATCGCCATCGACCTGCCCGGGTTCGGGGAGTCTCCCGACCTGGATCCGGCCGTGCCGCGCGATCTGCGGACCGCGGTGGGCTGGCTGGGCACCGTGCTCGCCGAACTGGGCGTGGAGCGGCCGCACGTGGTCGGGCACTCGCTGGGCGGACTGATCGCGCTGCGTCTGGGCCAGGCCGGACTGGCGCGCAGCGTGACGGCCCTGGCGCCGGCGGGGTTCTGGACCGACGCGGAACGGCGGCGGACGTACGCCCTGCTCGCCGCGGCCCGGCACAGCGTGCGGCTGCTGCCTGACATGGCCATGGTCCGCCTGGCGCACACGGCGACCGCCCGGGCCGCGCTGGCCGGCACGGTCTACGGCCGGCCGGAGAGCTGCCCGCCCGAGACGCTGGTCGCCGATCTGCGGGCGCTGCGGGACGCCACCGCCTTCAACGCGACCCTGCGGGCCGGGCGGGCCCCCGGCCTGTTCTGCGGGGACGTCCCCGGCCTGCCGGTGACCGTCGCCTGGGGCGCCTGCGACCGGATCCTGCCGCCGCGGCAGGCCGCGCGCGTGCTGGCCATGATCCCGGAAGCCAGGCTCGTCGAACTGCCCGAGTGCGGCCACATCCCGATGAACGACGCGCCGGATCTCGTCGCCCGTGTGATCCTCGAGGCGACCCTGCGGGCCGCGGCCGAGGAACTGTGACGATCGACTCGGCGGCCGGCCGCTCGGCTCAGCGCAGAGCCTGCGTTGCGCACCCGTCCCGGCCGTGCAGCCGTTCGAGGACGTCGTCCGCCGGGCAACGGCCGCGGCTGACATAGCGGTCGGCGTAGGCCGCCACGGCGTCCACCACGTCGCCGCTCGCGCCGAGCCGGGGCAGGGCGTCCAGCGCGGCGGCGAAACAGGTCACGGCGGCGCGCTTCAGCTCCGGGTCGGACAGCCCGCGGCGCGCCGCGTCCGTCCACAGCGGGTTGTGCGGGGCGGGATCCCCGGCGGCCCGCCCGGCCAGCGGCTCCACGGCCCGGTGTGCGATCGCGGCGGCGCGTGGATCGTCGAACAGGGCCGTGGTGACCGCGAGCGGCACGATCCATCCGTCGTCCCCGGGCTGCGCGTCGATCATGCGCAGTTCCAGGTGCCCGCGTGGCCTGACCGGCGGGAACAGCGTGGTGAGGTGGTAGTCGAGGTCCGCGCGGGTGGGCGGGCGCATGGTGTCCGAGCGGGTCCAGTCGCGGAAGCTCACTCCGTCCGGCACGTCCCACGGCCCGTCGTCCCGCCGTACGCACATCAGCGGTGCGTCGAGGACCCGGCGCACCCACGCGCGGCGCGGATCGTGGGACAGGGCGGGCCCGCCGGACCGCCCCGGGTCGAGTTCGGTCCACATCAGCTGCCGCGTCGACCGCCAGCCGGTGGCCCGGCCCTCGGACATGGGCGAGTTCGCGAACGCCGCGACCAGCACCGCGCCCAGCCGGTGCGCCAGCCACCAGCGGCGGGTGAATCCCATGACGCCCGGCCCCTCGGCCCCGGCGTCGAGGCACACCTGGACGGAGGCGGAGGCGCACATCAGGGTCCGTCCCGCCGGACCCGTGCGGCCGAGGCTGACCTCCATGGCGTCGTACCGGGGTTCCCGCAGGAACCGGCGGGGCGGACGCCAGGGGTCGATGCCCATGCCTGCCAGGGTCAGCCCGTTCTGGCGCAGCAGGGCACGCACGGCCCGCAGATCGGCGGAGACCTCCGAGACGCACCGCGTCAGCGACGGGGCGGGCCGGGAACTCAGCTCCAGCTGGCCACCGGGTTCGACGGTCAGCGCGGAGGTCAGCGGCAGGGTGCGCAGTGCCGCGTAGGCCGCTTCCAGCCGCCCGGCGGCGACGGCGCGGTGCGGGGCACGTTCGTCGTGGACGAGCCATTCCACCTCCACGCCGACGGTGCGGGGCGGGCCGGTCTTGAAGCAGATTCCGGCGACCAGTGCCTCCGCTTCGTGTTCGGTGACGGCGGGTGGACCGTCAGCGCCGTCCTCCGGTGAGAGAGACATCGGGGGAGCCTCCTGGGTCGCCGCGGGGAAGCGGGGCACGAACCGGCATCCGGTTCGCGTACGGACGTGCCTGCCCCAGGGTCCGCCGTGCCGCCCTGTCATGACAAGGGCGCACTTTCCCGGCGACCGGTTTTCAGCGCCCGGCGCGCCTTCCGCGCCTCACACCCGGCTCCCCGACGCCGTGTCCGCCGACATCCGCTGGGCCACGTAGATCGGCACCGCGGACACCAGCACCAGCACGGCCGCCACCACGTTCACCACCGGCGCCTGCTGCGGCCGGGTCATGTTGTCGAAGATCCAGATCGGCAGGGTCTGGACGCCGGGTCCGGCGGTGAAGGTGGTCACCACGATCTCGTCGAAGGACAGCGCGAAGGCGAGCAGCCCGCCCGCGAACAGCGCCGAGCGCACCAGCGGGAAGGTGACGTCGGCGAAGGCCCGGAAGGTGTCGGCGCCGAGGTCCATCGCGGCCTCCTCGTACGTGCCGGAGGTGCGGCGCAGCCGGGCGACGACGTTGTTGAAGACGACGACGATGCAGAAGGTGGCGTGCCCGACCACGACGGTGAACAGGCCGAGGCCCACCCCCAGCGGCTCGAGCACCGTGCTGAACGCCGAGTTGAGCGCGATGCCGGTGACGATGCCGGGCAGCGCGATCGGCAGGACGACCACGAACGAGAGGGTGTCCCGGCCGAAGAAGCGGTGCCGGGCGACGGCGAAGGCGATCAGCGTGCCGAGGACCAGGGCGATCACGGTGGCGCCCAGACCGGCCTTCACCGAGGTCCACAGCGCCTCCCGGGCACCGGAGTTGCCCCAGGCGACCGACCACCAGTGCAGGGTGAGCCCCGGCGGCGGCCAGCTCGCGCTGCGGTCGGGGTTGAGGGAGTTGACGAGGACCAGCAGCAGCGGCACGTAGATCACCGCGAAGCCGAGCCCCGCGGCGACCCGCAGGGCGATCCGCGCGGAGCGGGAGAGTTGCACGGCGGGCTCCTAGAGACTGCTCAGCGCGCCGGTGCGGCGCATCGCCAGCAGGTACAGGACGATGACGACGACGGGGACCGTGCCGAGGGCGGCGGCCATGGGCAGGTTGAGTTCGATGTTGGAGTAGACGAGGTTGCCGATCAGCTGGGTCTTGCCGCCGACGATCTGCACGGTGATGTAGTCGCCGAGGCTGAGCGAGAAGGTGAAGATCGACCCGGCGGCCACCGACGGCAGCACCATCGGCAGCACCACCGAGCGGAAGGTCCGCCCGGCCCGCGCGCCGAGGTCGGCGGACGCGTCGAGGAGGTTGGCGGGCAGCTGCTCCAGCGCGGTGTGGATCGGCAGCACCATGTACGGCAGCCACAGGTACGTCAGTGTCATGACCGCCGCCGGCAGCCCGTACCCCGGCCCGCTCAGCCCGAACGGCTTCAGCATCCAGTCGGCGAGCCCGCCCTGGGACAGGATCAGCCGCCAGGCGTACACCTTGACCAGGTAACTCGCCCACAGGGGGGTGAGGATGGCGACCACGAGCAGCGGACGCCACCGGGGGCGGGCGATGCGGGCGGTGTAGAAGGCGAGCGGGAAGGCGATCACCGCGCACAGGGCGGTGACGGCGACGGCGACGCCGACGCTGCGCAGGACGACCTGCCGGTAGACGGGGGTGGTGAACAGCGCCTGGAAGTTGTCGGTCGACCAGACCTTCACCACCTCGCTGGTGAAGGAGTCCGTCGTCCAGAACGCGGAGACGAACAGCACGGCCAGCGACCCGAGGTAGAGCACCGCGAGCCACAGCAGCGGAGCGGTCAGCAGCAGGGACAGCCGCAGCCGGGGCCGGCGGTGCAGGGTCCCGGCGAGCCGCCGGACGGTTCCCCGCCCGGCGGCGTGCGCCTCTACGGTCATGACGTCAGCCCTTGATCTCGGTCCAGGCCTGCACCCACTTGGCGTACGGCACGCACTTGACGTCGGTGCGGCCGTCCAGGCACTGCTCGATGGGCGTGTTCCAGAAGGCGATCTTCTTCCAGTAGGCCTCGTCGGCGGCGTGGTAGGTGGTGCAGAAGGTCTTGTCGCTGGTCTGCTCGCACGCCTTGGCGTTGGCGGGCGCCTCGCCGAAGTACTCGGCGACCTGGGCGTTGACCTTGGGCGAGATGATCCAGTCCAGCCACTTGTAGGCGCAGTTGGGGTGCTTGGCCTTGGCGGCGACCATCCAGGTGTCGGACCAGCCGGTCGAACCCTCCTCGGGCACCAGGGCCTTGACCTCGGCGCCCTCGTCGGCGGCGAGGCTGGCGATGACCTGCCAGGTGGTGCCGACCACGGAGTCACCGCTCTTGAAGGCGGAGACCTCCTTGAGGTAGTCGCTCCAGTACTCGCCGATGTTCGTGTTCTGCTTCTTCAGCAGGCTCACCGCGGCGTCGAACTGCTTCTGGTCCAGCGCGTACGGGTCCTTGATCTTCAGCTCGGGCTTGGTGGCCTTGAGGTACAGCGCCGCGTCGGCGATGTAGATCGGCGAGTCGTAGGCGGTGACGTGGCCCTTGTACTTCGCCGCGTCGTCGAACACCGCGGACCAGGAGGTCGGCGCGGGGCTGACCTTCTGTGTGTTGTACATCAGCAGGTTGGCGCCGCGGCCGTGCGGGATGCCGTACATCCGGCCCTTGACGGAGTTCCAGTTGCCGTTCTTCAGGCCGCTGAAGACGTCCTGGTAGTTCGGTACGAGCTTGGTGTTGACGGGGGCCGCGTCCCCGGAGGCGATCAGGCGCAGGGAGGCGTCGCCGGAGGCGGAGACGGCGTCGTACTCGCCGGTCTTCATCAGCTTGACCATCTCGTCGGAGCTGGCCGCGACCTTGGAGTTGACCTGGCAGCCGGTCTGCTTCTCGAAGTCGCTGACCCAGTCGACCTTCGGGTCGTTGGATCCGTCCTCGACGTAGCCGGCCCAGGCGATCAGGTTGACCTGGCCCTCGGTCTTGCCGAGCTTCGAGGGCGCCTTCAGGTCAGGGGGGTTGAGGCCGCCGGCCGAGGAACCGCCGGAGCCGGAGGAGCCGCAGGCGGTGGCGGCGAGCAGCAGCACGGCGGCGCCCGCTGCTCGGATGGATCGGGTGAGGCGCACGACGTACTCCATGGGGTGAGGGTTCAGTCGGGGACGTGGACGGTGTGGCGGCGGTGCCACTGGAGGCGGACCCGGGTGCCGCGGTAGGCGGCGACGTCCTCGGCGGAGGTCTCGAGGTTCTGCTGGAGCGCGGTGAGGCGTCCGCCGGCGTCGAGGTCGACGAGGAAGCGGGTGGCGTCCCCGAGGTAGACGACCTCGGCGACCGTGCCGGTGGCGCCGGCCTGCTCCGGCTCGTCGGTCTCGGCGGACTCCTTCAGCACGCGGATCTTCTCCGGGCGGATGCTGTAGGTGCCGGGCGCGCCGACGACGCGCTGGGCGGACTCGCCCGCCAGGAGGTTGGAGGTGCCGACGAAGGAGGCGACGAAGGCCGTCGCGGGGCGCTCGTATATCTCGGCGGGGGTGCCCACCTGTTCGATGCGGCCCTGGTGGAAGACGGCGATGCGGTCGCTCATCGTCAGCGCCTCCTCCTGGTCGTGGGTGACGAAGACGAAGGTGATGCCGACCTCGCGCTGCAGCGCCTTGAGCTCCACCTGCATCTGCTCGCGCAGCTTGAGGTCGAGGGCGCCGAGGGGTTCGTCGAGCAGCAGGACGCTGGGGCGGCCGACGAGGGCACGGGCGAGGGCGACGCGCTGGCGCTGGCCGCCGGAGAGCTGGGCGGGCCGGCGCCGGCCGAAGCCGTCCAGCCGGACCTCGACGAGGGCCTTGCGGGCGCGCACCAGCCGTTCCGCCTTGGGCACCTTGCGGATCTTCAGGCCGTAGGCGACGTTCTGCTCCACGGTCATGTGCGGGAACAGGGCGTAGTCCTGGAAGACGGTGTGCACGTCCCGCTCGAAGGGCGCGAGGCGGGTGACCTCCTTGCCCGCGAGTTCGATCCGGCCTCCGGTGGGCGTCTCGAATCCGGCGATCATGCGCAGCACCGTGGTCTTGCCGGAGCCGGAGGGTCCGAGCATCGAGAAGAACTCTCCGTCCCGGATCTCCAGGTCGACCCCGGCCACCGCGGTCGTCTCCCCGAACGACTTCCGCAGATCCTGTAGCCGGATCGCACGTCCCTCCATGAGCGGGAACCTTTCTGGCGTTCTGGTGAGTTGACCTCTTGACGTGAAACATATGAAGTCATAGTTCAAACCTCAAGGCCCCCTTAGGGTAAAGCTTGAGTCAACGCACAAGGTGGTGGCCGTGAAGCAATCGATCGACGGCGGCGCCCGCAGAGCCGTCTTCGCGCCGGTCGAGGGCCGGGCGCGCGTCGAGGCCGTGGTCCAGCGCCTCGGCGACGCCATAGAACTCGGCCTGCTCGCCGACGGTGAGCAGCTGCCCGGCGAGAGCGAGCTGGCCGGGCAGCTCGGCGTGTCCACGGTGACCCTGCGCGAGGCGCTGATGGCGCTGCGCCAGCAGGGCCTGGTCACCACCCGCCGCGGTCGCGGCGGCGGCAGTTTCGTCTCCCTGCCCGAACTGCCCGGCGAGGAGCGCCTCAAGGTCCGGCTGCGCGGCTGGAGCACCGAGGAACTGCGCGACCTGGGCGACCACTGGGCGGCCCTGTCGGGCGCCGCGGCCCGCCTCGCCGCGCAGCGCACGGACGCCGACGACCTCGCCCAACTCCGCCGCAGCGTCGATGAGTTCGCCAGTGCCGAGGACGCGGCGGCGCGCAGCCGGGTGTACGGCCGCTTCCATGTGGAACTGGCGGCGGCCGCGCAGTCGGCCCGGCTCACCCGGGAGCAGGTGGCCCTCCAGACCGACATCGGGGCGCTGCTGTGCCTTGTGCTCGGGGACGACGAATATGGTGAAGAAGTCGCAGACCGTCACCGGTCCGTAATCTCGGCCGTGCAAGATGGGGCGCACGAATCGGCCAGGGAGCTGGCCGAGCGGTGCGTCCTGGAGTCGACGGCGAGACTCATCGCCCTGCGCCTGTCCCTCTAGCCGCGCGCCGCGCCCGGTCCTCGTCCGCTGGAGGGCGCCATGATCACCAGCCCCGGCCTCGTGGGAGCGCCGGCCGCCACGCTCGACGCGTCCACCGAGGCAGAGGTGGCGGCACGGGTCGGCGGCGCGCTGGAGGCGGTCTTCGACGCGGTCGCCGAGACCCGCGCCGACGCGACGGCGCTGCTGGCCCGGGTGGCCGACCGGCACGGCCGTCCCGCGACCGCCGACCTCGCCGCGCTCCGCCCCGGCCTGCACCTGCGGCTGACCCGGCAGGAACTGGTCTCCGGGGCGGGTTTCGTGGCCGCGCCCGGTCTGCTCGGCGACGTGCCGGCCTGGCTGGAGTGGTGGCAGACCACCGCCGACGGCCAGGTACGTCCCCTGCTGCTCGACCTGGACCCCAGCCGGTCGGCGTACTCGGACTACACGCACTGGGACTGGTTCGCCCTGCCCCGTGACACCGGCCGCCGCGCGGTGGCGGGCCCCTACGTCGACTACCTCTGCTCCGACGAGTACAGCCTCACGCTGTCCGCGCCGGTCGAGGTGGACGGCCGGTTCGTGGGCGTCGCCGCGGCCGACGTGTACCTGCGCCACTTCGAGGCGGCCGTGCTGCCCCTGCTGCGCCGGCTGCCGGGACCCGCGTACCTGGTGAACGCGCGCGGCCGGGTCGCCGCGTCCGCGGACCCGGCACACCTGGCCGGCTCCCTCGTCAAGGGACCGGACTTCGCCGCCGTCCTGGAGCGCTCGCGCCCCGCGCGCTTCGCCGGACTGCGGCTCGTCCCGTGCCGGGGCGTCCCGCTCGTCCTGGTGACCGCGGCGCACCGGACGTCGTGACGGTGGACGGTGACCCGGCGGGCCGATGACGGCTCCCGGTGTCGCGGCCGGCCATGACGGCGCCCGGTGTCACGACAAGCGCTGACGGCGGCAGGCGCGCGGACAGCCGTACTGGTACCGCCTGCCGAGGCCGCCGTGCCGACAAGGCGCGCCGTGCCGACAAGGCGCCGTCGGCGACCTGAACGCCGACGGTGCCCGTCAGACCTCGGGGGCCGGCACCACCCGCAGGTGGGCGGCCGTGGGGCGGGCCGTGCGGCCCCGGGACCGGTCGCGCCGCGCCTCCCGCAGCACCAGCGTCAGCCGCGTGTACCCCATCTCCTCCAGCGTCGGCGTCGTCTCATCCATTACCCGGCAGTCCGTGGCGCCCCAACGCGGATCGGGGTGCGTCACGGGCCGTACGGCGCCGTCGTGCCGGACGGCCCGCTCGCCGACCGCGCGGATCCAGTGCGGCAGCCCCTGCCGGAAGGCGGCCTCCATGAGGGGGTCCTGCGCGATCTCCCGCCGGATGGCCTGCAGGCCGTGATCATGGCCGTGGCGTTCCACGGCGTCCGCGAAGTGCGCCAGCATGGGCAGGCACCAGCTCGACTCGTGCTCACCGAGGACGGTGCCCGCGTCCGGGTGGAACAGCACGAAACGGAGGAAGTTGTCGCCGGGCATGGCCGTCGGATGCGGGGACACCTCACGGAAAAGTGACGCGAAAGCGCTGTTGGACAGAACGACGTCCCAGCGGTGGTCGAGCACGACGGACGGGTGGGGGACGGCCTCCAGGAGGACGGCGCAGTCCTGCAGATAGGCCTGGGCCTCGAGACTCACGGGGACGGGCCGCGGTGCCGACCGCTGCCCTCCTGCCTGAAATGCCATCGGGAGGTCACCCCTCTTGCCTATGCGGCCTTCACGCGGCGCCTTGATCCTGGGGCCACGACACGAGCCGTGTCAACTATCGTGGCATTCCACGCCTGTTGAGCGCTTGTTGACGGCTGAAATTGGCCACAGTTGTGGCGAGACCTGGATGTGGGTTCGAACGACCGGTAATCTCCGTCGAGTTCACGGCAACCGTTTGTGAGAAGCCTGTGAGAAACGTAGGAGATCGGTCGGTGACGGATGGCTTCGAGAGTCCGGGCACCGCGGCGACCGCTGCGCTGCCTGCCGTCGTCGCTCGCGTCACCGCGCTCGCCGACCGGCTCGGCGTGCCCCACTCGCAGGTCTTCGACACCGCCCGCCTGTCCGTCGCCTCCGGCGTGCCCGAACCGGTCGTCAAGGCCCTGCTCGGCGGCCGCCCCGCGGGCGAACCCGATGTCCAGGCCCGCTTCCTGCAGCGCCTGGACCTGCTGCGGCGCACCCGCCTGAAGCCCAACGGCCGCAAGTACACGCAGCAGGAGATCGCCGACGGCGCGGGCATGTCCCGCCAGCAGGCCGGCGCCCTCATCAACGGCGACCGGCGTCCCACCATGGAGCACTGCGACGCCATCCAGCGCTTCTTCCGCGTGCACGCCGGCTTCCTCACGGCCGAGGACCCCGAGGCCCTCGCGGGTGCCCTGCAACACACCGAGCAGGAACTCCTGCAGAAGCTCGCCGAACGGGAGGCGGCCGCGGCCTCCGAGGATCCCCTGGAGCGCCTGCTGCAGGACCACGGCGTCCGCGGGATCGCCTGGCGGGCCGCGCAGCTGCCCACCGACCAGCACCGGGACAAGGTCGCGGAGTGGCTGGACATGCTCCTGGAGAGCGTCAAGCGGCCCGAGTCGTGAGCCGGGGGATAACTGTGGGCATCGGCAAGGAAATGCGCCGCCTGTGCGGCGAACTGGTCGCGGAACTCAACCTCCCCGCACCGGCGCACCCCGCGGACCTGTACGGCGCCCTCTGCCACGCCATGAGCCGGCGCCGCGGCCGCCCCGTCCACTTCCGCACGGCCGCCTTCCCCACCGGCACCGCCAGCGGCCTGTGGCTGGACATGGCCGACCAGGACCTCGTGGTCATCGAGGAACGCACCGCCCCCGACCACCAGTTGGTCATCCTCGGCCACGAACTGTGGCACATGAAGGCCGGCCACTGCGGCCACCACCTCGAAGGCGCCAAGGTCGCCGCCCGCCTCCTCGACGACGAGGCCGACCTCCAGGCCACCGTCCGCAAGGTGGCCGCCCGCAGCCGCTTCGACCTGGCCGACGAGAAGGAGGCCGAGGCCTTCGGCCTCCTCCTGGCCAGCAGATGCCGTACCTGGCTGGTCGGTTCGTCCCTGCGGGCGCCGGTGCAGCGCGACCACCTCGCGGGCCGGATCGAGGCGTCCCTGGGCTACCTGGGCCCCCAGTCCTGATCTCCGCCGAGCGGGCGGACCGCGCCGGTGGCCGGACCGACTGTCAGTGGTGGACGGCAAGCTGGAGTCGCACCCCTTCGTCTTCATCGCGGGGGGTGCGCGACCGACGACGCCGACAGGAAGAGCCGACCGATGCCCACAGCCGTTCTGACCGACCACGAACGCACCGCAGTCCAGGCCTATCTGCGGCTGCTGCACACGGTACGGGCCTCCCTCGACGGTCCGCCCGGTTCCCGCCGGCCACCCGTCGTCCCGCCGTCGGTGCTCGCCGAGGCCGAACAGGCGCTGGCGCGGGCGGGACTGACGGGCAACGAGGAGGAGTTCTTCCGCCTGCTGCGCGGCTGGTGCCCGGAGCCGTGAGCCCGGGAGAAAGCGGTGGCGATCGTCCGAGCCGATCCGGCCCGAGGCCGGTGAAGCCCACGCTCGCGGCCCGCGAAGACTCTCGGCCGGCAGGCCGGTTCATCCAGGCAGTGGGCGTTTGAGTGGTCTTTCCGGACGTGCGTGCTGCGGAAACAGGCCGAAGCATCCCTGTATCCCTTGGACGTCAGGTGAGGCGAGGGAAGGCGGCCGGCGACGATGATCGCGCGAAGGGAATTCCTCATGGCCGGTGCCATGGGGGCTGCGGCCATGCTTCCGCGGAGTGTCCTGGGAGCTCGGGCGTATGCGGCGACGGCCCACCCGCCGACGGGGTGTTCGGAAACCTCCGCGCCGAACACGCCTCCGCCGGAAAAGTACGTCGACCCGCTGCCCAGGCCGATGACAGCCGTCCCCGATCCTTCCGTCTATCCGGGTGCCGACTACCACGAGATCACGATGCGGCAGGGATCGTGGCGCTTCCACCGGGATCTCGGGCCGTCACCTGTGTGGGGTTACTGGGCCACGGACCCGCATGATCCTCGCCAGTCGATCGGCACGGGCTACCTCGGCCCGACCATCAGCGCGACCCGTGACCACCCGACGGTCGTCAAGTGGCGCAACGAGCTGCCGACCACCCACATGTTCCAGTTCGTGATCGACAAGATCCGCAATGGGGATCCCGAGCTCGCTCCGATCGCACCGCCTCCCTACAAGAGCGTCCAGCCCTTTCCTCCGAACATCAACGTGTGGAACGTCGTGCATCAGCACGGCGGTTACACGGCGCCGCAGTCCGACGGCATGCCGCTGCAGTCGTTCAGCCCGGACGGCTTCCACGCATGCAGTTCCGGGTCACCAAGCCGCTGTCCGGAGGAGGGGACAGGTCGACGCCGCCCGAGAAACTCATGCTGCCGGCGGTCGCCCCCATCAGGCCGAAACCGCGCACCCGGCGGCGGGAATGGGTCGTGTACCAGCACAAGCTCTTCAGCACCATGACGTTCAACGCGGTGCCGTTCATGGAACCGTCACAGGACTTCATCAAGGAGGGCTCGACCGAGATCTGGGAGTACATCAATCCCAACCACGACGCCCACCCGATGCACCGGTTCCGCCGGCCCCGGACGAAGCGCTGTCCCACAAGGACACGGTGAAGGCGCACGCGGAGATGGTGACCAGGATCATCATCCAGGAATTCGTCCCGCCGAAGGCCACGATCGCGTCGATTCCGGGCAGCGGCGCCGAGCTGCCTGCGACCTATGTCCACCACTGCCACATCCTCGAACACGAGGACGACGACCTGATGCGTCCGTGGACGATCGTCAGCGACGACGACGATGACGGTCACGGCCACGGCCATGGCCACGGACACTGAGGAGACCGACCGGCCCGCGTGCGCCGGCCACGGGCTGGTCGAACAGGGCGCCGGGCGGCGGTCAGTCCGGGTGCGGCACCGTCACCGACGTCGCCACCAGTCCGCGCCGGACGGTCCAGCGGCCCTCGAAGTGGCCGACCCGCCCGCCGCCGACCAGCGGGCCGGGGACGAGGAGCGCGGCACGGAATCCGCCGCTGAGCCGGTCGCCGGGGTCGGTGTGCACCTCGATGTCGGCCTCGGAGAAGTCCAGCCACTGCCCGGTGAGGGGGAACCACGCCTTGTAGACGGCCTCCTTGGCGCTGAACAGGAGCCGGTCCCAGTGCACGTCGGGGCGTTCGGCGGTCATGCGGCGCAGCCGGGCCGCCTCGGCGGGCAGGGCCACGGCATCCAGGACGCCCTCCGGGAGCGGGCCGTGCGGTTCGGCGTCGATGCCGAGGGAGGCCAGGTCGCCCGCGCGGACCAGTGCGGCGGCGCAGTAGCCGGCGCAGTGGGTCATGCTGCCGGCCACGCCGGGCGGCCAGACCGGGGCGCCGCGTTCGCCGGGCAGCAGGGGCTGCGGCGGCACGCCGAGCTTCTCCATGGCCCGGCGGGCGCAGGAGCGCACGAGGGCGAACTCGCGGCGGCGCTTGTCGACGGCCTTCGCCACCACCGCCGCCTCCTCCGGGTACAGCGGCGCGGGCTCGCTCCCGTCGTCACCGTGCGCCTCCACGACGACCACCGTGTCCGGCAGCAGCTCCTCGATCACCCGGCTTCGACCTCCTTCGGCAGGATGCGGCGCAGCCGCCCCGGCGGCTGCTGCCGCTTGCGCCACTCACGCGGGTAGCCGACGGACACCTCCTCGAAGCGGACGTCCTCGTGCCAGGTGGTCCGCGGAATGTGGAGATGGCCGTAGACCATGGTCTCGACGCGGAAGCGGCGGTGCCAGTCCGCGGTCGCCGCGGTGCCGCACCACATGGCGAATTCGGGGTGCCACAGGATCTCGGTGGGGTGCCGGTGCAGCGGATAGTGGTTGACGAGGACGGTGGGCAGGTCCGCGGGCAGCTCGGCGAGCCGGCGCTCGGTCTCGGCGATCCGGGCCCGGCACCAGGCCTCGCGGCTCGGGTAGGGGTCGGGGTGCAGCAGGTACTCGTCGTTGCACACGATGCCGGTGCCGTGCGCGTACTCCAGTCCCTGAGCCTTGGTGACGCATCCGGCGGGCAGCCACGAGTAGTCGTACAGCAGGAACAGCGGGGCGACGGCCACCGGGCCGCCGGGACCTTCCCAGACGGGGTACGGGTCCTCGGGGGTGACGACGCCGAGTTCGCGGCACAGGGTGACCAGGTGCTCGTAGCGGGCGACTCCGCGCGCGGTGACGGGGTCCTTCGGGTGGGTCCACAGCTCGTGGTTGCCGGGTACCCAGACGACCTTGGCGAAGCGGCTCGCGAGCGTCTTCAGGGCCCAGCGGATGTCGGAGACGATCTCGGAGACGTCACCGGCGACGAGCAGCCAGTCCTCGTCCGACTCGGGGCGCATCGCCTCGACCAGGGCACGGTTCTCGGCGTAGCCGATGTGCAGGTCGCTGATGGCCAGCAGTTGTCCGGCACCACCGGCCGTCGACGTCACCTGTCGCCCCCTCCGCGCTCGCCCGAGCGCCCACGTACGGACCTGCCTGAGGGCCGCACGCCTCCGCGCGGGCGACCGCCACCACGACAACACATTCCCGGCTGCCGGACAAGGTGCCTCGACAGGCCACGGGGGCGTGTCCCGGAACGCCCGGACGGAACGCCCGGCCGGTGGGGCCGGCCGGGTGGGCCCGGTCGGGGAATCCGTAACACGCACGTTGCACGCCGGGCCCTCGCGAAGCCGTATGATCGCCCCGACACCACTGCCCTTTCCCTTCTTTCAGGGGCGGTTTGGTGACCCTCCAACCACCCTGCCCGGGCACGGGCCTGCTTCGCCCTGCCCGTTCACCGTGAAAGGCGGCCTGCATGGTCTCTCGCGTACGCGTCTGGCTCAACCGCACGTACGCGGAGAACGTGTTCTTCATGGATCAGCTGCGGAGAAATCCCAGCGACCGCGCGGTCGAGATCCATGCGACGCACGGGGACGCGGACTCTCCCGTGCTGGCCGCCGCCGACACCGCCGAACTGGAGCCGGAGGGCCTGTCCCCGGCCGCCTACGTCGAGTACGCCCTCGCCCAGTGCCGGCGTCGCGGCATCGACGTGTTCGTGCCCCGGCTGCAGCAGGCGGCGATCGTCGAACACCGCGCCGAGTTCGAGGCCGTCGGCACGGCGCTGCTGGCGCCGCCGCCCCAGGCGGTGGCCGTCTTCGAGGACAAGGTGATCGCCTACGAGGCGGTCCAGGCGATCGGCGTGCCCGTGCCGCAGTGGTGGCGGGTCCGCACGGCGGACGAACTGGTGGCTGCCGTCGACGAGTTGGAGGCGGGCGGCCACAAGGCGTGCTTCAAGCCGGCGTCCGGCGCGGGCGGGGTCGGCTTCCGCGTCGTCACCCGCTCCCCCTTCGCGCTGGCGCACCTGAACGGCTTCCCGAGCCCGTACGTGCCGCTCGACCTGGTCGTCGAGGCGCTGGAGCGGGCCGAGGAGCCGGTGGACTGGCTGGTGATGCCGCGCCTGGAGCAGCCGGAGGTGTCGGTGGACTGCCTCACCGGCCCCGACAACCGGGTCCGGCTGGCGGTGGGCCGCACGAAGAACGGCCGTCGGCGCGGGTTCACGCTGCACGAGCAGTGGCTGGAGCCGGCGCGGCGCATCGCCGAGGGCTTCGGGCTGCACTACCTGTCGAACATCCAGTTCCGGATGTACGGCGACCGGCCGGTGCTGATGGACGTCAACACCCGCCCGGCCGGCGGCCTGCACCAGCTGTCGCTGTGCGGCGTCAACGCCCCTTGGGCGGCTGTGCAGTTGGCGCTCGGTGAGGACCCGGGCGAGATGGCGCCGCCGTTCCTGGGCCAGGACTACACGGTGGTGTCGGCGCCGCGTCCGCTGCGCGCGGTGTCGCTCCCGCAGCAGCGCGCGGAGGACACGGAGCCGCTGCTGCCCGCCGCCCCCGTCCCGGCGGCGGACACCGCGAGCACCCTGGACACCGCGAGCACCCTGGACACCGCGGCCACGGCGGAGGCGGTCGTCACCGAGACCGGCAGCCGCGCCACCGCACCTGCCTAGGCCCACCGTCACGCCCGGCTGACCGCTCACGGCAGGCGGCTGCTCGTCGGACGCTGTCCCCGGGACGCACGGCCGGCCCCGCGGGGAGACGCGATCTCGCCTTCCCGTGGGGCTGCGCCCGCTGCCGGCCCCGGACAACGCCCCACGGGTGGCAGGTGTGAATCGGCGGGGGCGGAAAATGGGTGTGCCTGGACGGCGCGCTGCCGCGACCATGGAGCGGACACGGACCGCCACCGATGAGAGATCACTCCCCATGCCTGTGCCCGCCGACCCCACGATCCTCCATCCGATGCCCGAGCAGCCGAGGGTGGTGCTGCTCAGACCACTGGTGAAGTCCCCGCTGATCGAGGTCGGGGAGTACTCCTATTACGACGACCCGGACGACCCGACCGCCTTCGAGACCCGCAACGTGCTCTACCACTACGGGCCGGAGAAGCTGATCATCGGCAGGTTCTGCGCGCTGGGTACGGGGGTGCGCTTCATCATGAACGGTGCCAACCACCGTATGGACGGCCCCTCCACCTTCCCCTTCCCCACCATGGGCGGCTCGTGGGCGGAACACTTCGACCTGCTCACCGGCCTGCCCGGCCGAGGGGACACCGTCGTCGGCAACGACGTCTGGTTCGGCCACGGCACGACGGTGATGCCCGGCGTGCGGATCGGACACGGAGCGATCATCGGCTCCGGCGCCGTGGTCACCGCGGACGTACCCGACTACGGGATCGTCGGCGGCAACCCGGCACGGCTCATCCGCACCCGGTACAGCGAAGAGGACGTCGCTCGGCTGCTTGCCGTGGCCTGGTGGGACTGGCCCGCGGAGCACATCACCGACCACGTGCGGACGATCATGTCGGGCAGCATCGCCGACCTGGAGGCCGCCGCCCCGGACACCCCGGATGCGTGACCCCGCTGCGGGAGTTGCCCCCGCCGGCGCATCGACGCCCTCACGGGAGCCGGAGACTTCTGGGCGGAGTGGGCTCGCATCTCTGGGTGAGGTGGCGTGCCGTTACCAGGCGGGGGAGATACGCCCGGAGGATCTGCCGATGATCGCCGCCGAGGCGCTCGCAGCCGGACTGGACACCCCGACGTTGCGCGAGCTCGCCGGCCTGCCTCGCAACGCGGACACCCGCGATGTCCGCGACGCGTTCGAGCAGGCACTCGCCGAGTCCGGGACCGGGTTGCCGGACCGGGCCCCGGCACGGCGCCACGCTCTGCGCCGGCTGGCGGCGAGACTCATCGACGGGGAGCTGACCCCTGCCGACCTGGCGACGGACGACCGGTGGGAGACGGAGGCCGAGACCGCTGCGGAGCGATCGTTCGTGGCGCTGATCCCGCACTGCGATTGCTGCATCGAGTACACGTTGGGGCTCGACCAGCAGACGTGGGCGGCCCGGCTGCGGAACGCCGCGATCGCCCTGACATCGTCTCCGCCTGTCGGCCCCGGATGCTGACCCCGCTGCCCGGCCGGCGACTTCTGCCGCCGGGCCACATCTTCATACCGGTCTGGACCAATCATGGCGCAGCATCTTGACACCATGATTGGTCCATACCAACTTTGGTTGCGCACCTTCGCACTTCCCTGCTTTCCCGCACACCCGTGCACTCCCGAACAACCCCCACTCCCCAGGGAGATCGCGTGCGCAACACACTCGGACGTCACAGACGTCGGCTTCTCGCCCTGCTCGGCTCCGCGGCCCTCGCGCTCGCCGGCGCCATCGCCCTCCCCGGCACGGCCCAAGCGGCCAACATCCTCACCAACCCCGGCTTCGAGTCGGGCGGCCTCTCCCCCTGGACCTGCACCGGCAACCTCGGCTCGGTCGTCTCCTCCCCCGTGCACAGCGGCTCCAAGGCCCTTCAGGGAGCGGTGACTTCGAGCGACGACGCGCAGTGCAGCCAGACCGTCGCGGTGCAGCCGAACACGACGTACAGCCTCAGCGGCTGGGTGCGCGGCTCCTACGTCTACCTCGGCGTGAACGGCGGCGCCTCCACCTGGACGACCTCGCCGTCGGCGTACAGCCAGCTGTCGGTGTCCTTCACGACCGGCGCCTCGCAGACGAGCGCCACCATCTACGTCCACGGCTGGTACGCCCAGGGCACCTACTACGCCGACGACATCAGCCTCGACGGGCCCGGCGGCGGCAGCTCCGACACCCAGGCGCCGACCGCGCCCACGGGGCTGACCTCCACCGGCAAGACGTCGTCCAGCGTGTCGCTGTCGTGGAACGCCTCGACGGACAACGTCGGCGTCACGGCGTACGACGTCTACAGCGGCTCCAACAGCGTGCTCAGCGTCTCCGGCACCAGCGCCACGGTCAGCGGGCTGTCGCCGAGCACCGCCTACACCTTCACCGTGAAGGCCCGGGACGCGGCCGGGAACAGCTCCGGGGCGTCCAACTCCGTGTCCGTGACGACCGACGCGGGCACCGGCACCGGCACCTCCTTCAAGCAGGCCGCGCCCTACCTCTACGAGGGCTGGGGCGACCCGCCGAGCCCGAGCACGGTGATGAGCGCGACCGGCGTCAAGTGGTTCACGATGGCGTTCGTGCTGGACTCCGCCGGCTGCACGCCCTCGTGGGACGGCAGCCGGCCGCTGACCGGCGGCGTCGACCAGAGCGCCATCAACGCCATCCGCTCCGCCGGCGGTGACATCATCCCGTCGTTCGGCGGCTGGCAGGGCAGCAAGCTCGGCGCCAACTGCTCCTCCGCGAGCGCGCTCGCCGGGGCCCTGCAGAAGGTGATCGACGCCTACTCGCTCAAGGCGATCGACATGGACATCGAGAACACGGACGAGTTCGAGAACGAGGCCGTGCAGGCGAAGATCCTGACCGCGCTGAAGACCGTCAAGGCCAACAACCCCGGTCTG
Organism: Streptomyces sp. NPDC020490; assembly: GCF_044335305.1. Lineage (NCBI taxonomy): Bacteria > Bacillati > Actinomycetota > Actinomycetes > Kitasatosporales > Streptomycetaceae > Streptomyces > Streptomyces sp. NPDC020490. Next base: position 166,861 of record NZ_JBIRUY010000015.1, read on the forward strand.
AGGACGATCGTCACGTTCGGCACCTCGACCACCGGCCCGACGTACTACGGCAACCGGCTCATCGAGCAGGCGCAGTCGCTCGGCGCGAACATCGACGTCTTCACCATCATGCCGTTCGACTTCGGCGGCGGCTCCGACATGTACGGCAACACGGTGAACGCGGCCGAGGGCCTGAAGGCGAAGCTCAAGTCGACGTTCGGCTGGGACGACGCCACCGCCTACTCGCACATCGGCATCTCCGGCATGAACGGCCTGTCCGACCAGCAGGAGAACACCACTCCGGCGATCTGGACGCAAGTACGGGACTGGGCCAACAGCCACCACATCGCGCGGCTCGCGTTCTGGTCGGTCAACCGTGACCGGCCGTGCCCGGGCGGCGGCGTGGTGAGCAACTGCTCCGGCATCAGCCAGGACACCTGGCAGTTCACCTCGATCACGGCCGGCTTCACCGGCTGAGCCCCGCCGGCCCGCGGAAGCGCCGGCGCCGGGCCCCCGCGGCGGGAGGAATCACGACCGCCGCGGGGGCCCTACCGTGGTGCCACGGGACGGCACGCGGGGAGCGGCGCACGGGCGGGCCCGGTGAACCGGGGCCCGCCCGTCAGAGTCGGCCGCCCGTCAGAGTCGGCCGCCCGTCAGGGTCGGCCGCCCGTCAGGGTCGGCCGCCCGTCAGCCCGCTGCGGCGCGCCGCAGGCGCAGGGTCAGGATCTGGAAGGGGCGCAGCGCGACGGGGACGCCGTCGTCGACGGGCACCTCCTCCAGCGGCCGTTCCAGCAGATCGGTGATCTGGGCGCCGGCGAGCGGGAAGCCGGTGCGCAGCACGCCCCGGACGCGGCCGCCGCGGCACTCGTAGAGCCGTACCACGACGTCGCCGGAGGCGTCGTCGGCGAGCTTCACCGCCTCGACGGTCACGCCGTCGCCCCGCACGGAGACGACCGGTTCGGGCGCGCCCGCCGCGTCGGCCACCCGCAGCGGGAGGTTGAGGGCGTAGCCCTCGGCGACCGCGTCCTCGATGTCCGCGCCGGGCAGCAGGGAGTAGGTGAAGCGGTGGCGGCCCTGGTCGGCCCCCGGGTCCGGCACGCGCGGGGCGCGCACCAGGCTGAGGCCGACCGTGGTCGTCGTGCCGCCGTCCTCGCGGACGGTGCGGGTGACGTCGTGGCCGTACGTCGAGTCGTTGAGGACCGCGACGCCGTAGCCGGGCTCGGCGAGGTGCACCCAGCGGTGGCCGGAGACCTCGAAACGGGCCGCCTCCCAGCTGGTGTTGACGTGGGTGGGGCGCTGGACGTGGCCGAACTGGATCTCCGCCGAGGCGTGCGCGGCGCGGATGTCGACCGGGAAGCCCGCCTTGAGGATCTTCTCGGCCTCGTGCCAGTCGAGGTCGGTCTCGAAGTCGACGCGGGGGCTGCCGGCGCGCAGCGTGATCGTCTGGACGATCGTGGAGCCCTTGCCGAAGGACCGGGAGACCCGGATCGAGGCGAGCAGCGGGTCCTGCTCGACGACCTCGACGCTGGTGGCGTCCAGCAGGTCGGTGTACCGGTTGCGGTAGTGCTTGTCGATGTCCCAGGCGTCCCAGTAGTTGGGCAGGTCGGTGTGCAGGCGCAGCAGGTTGCCCGGGCCGGCCAGCACCTCGCGGTGGGCGCGCAGGTCGAACACGGAGGCCAGGGTGCCGTCCTCGGCCACCTCCACGCGGACCAGGCCGTTGTCGAGGACGCGGCCGTCCACCGTCACCGGCCGCGGCGGCTCGGCGACGGCGAGCGGCGCGCTGCCGTTCGCCGGCACCTCGACGTACGCCGGGACTCCGCCGGCCGTGCGGACGACCTCGGCCCGGTCGTAGGGGCTGGTGTTGAACGCCCGCGCTCCGCCGCCGCCCAGCGCGGCCACCGCCTCGCCGGCCAGTTCCTGCAACTCCTCCGCCACACGGGCGTATTCGGCCTCCGCCTCGCGGTGCACCCAGGCGATGGATGAGCCCGGCAGGATGTCGTGGAACTGGTGCAGCAGCACCGTCTTCCACAGCCGGTCCAGCCGCTCGTACGGGTAGGCGTAGCCCGGCGCGTGGAGCGCGGCCGTCGTCGCCCACAACTCGGCCTCGCGCAGCAGGTGTTCGGAGCGCCGGTTGCCCTGCTTGGTGCGGGCCTGGGAGGTGTAGGTGGCCCGGTGCAGCTCCAGGTACAGCTCGCCGACCCACACCGGCGCGTCCGGGTACTCCTCGCGGGCCTTGGCGAAGAAGGCGTCGGGGTGTTCGATCTCGACCCGGGGCGATCCCTCCAGGTCCCGGAGCCGGCGCGCCCGTTCCATGATCTCGCGGGTGGGTCCGCCGCCGCCGTCGCCCCAGCCGAACGGGGCCAGGGAACGACTGGCGCCGCCCTTCTCGGCGTAGTTGCGCACCGCGCGGGACATCTCCTCGCCGCTGAAGCGGGCGTTGTAGGTGTCGATGGGCGGGAAGTGGGTGAAGATGCGGGTGCCGTCGATGCCCTCCCACCAGAAGGTGTGGTGGGGGAACTTGTTGGTCTGGTTCCAGGAGATCTTCTGGGTGAGGAACCACTCGTTGCCGGCGAGCTTGGCGAGCTGCGGGTAGGCCGCGGTGTAGCCGAAGGAGTCGGGCAGCCAGACCCCCTTGGTCTCGATGCCGAAGTGTTCGAGGAAGAACCGCTTGCCGTGGACGAGCTGGCGGGCGATGGCCTCGCCGCCGGGCAGGTTGCCGTCGGCCTCCACCCACATGCCGCCGACGGGCGCCCACTGGCCCTTCTCGACCGACTTCCTGATCCGCTCCCACACCTGCGGGTGGTTGTCGCGCACCCACGCGTACTGCTGGGCCTGCGAGCAGGCGAAGACGAACTCCTCGTACTCCTCGGCCAGGGAGGTGACGTTGGAGAAGGTGCGGGCGGTCTTGCGCTTGGTCTCGCGGATCGGCCACAGCCAGGCGGAGTCGATGTGCGCGTGGCCGACGCCGGAGATCACGTGCGCGCTGGCGTGCGCGGGCTTGGCGAGCACCGGCCGTAGCGCCTCGCGCACGGCGGTGGCCGAGCCGGCGACGTCGTCGAGGTCCAGCAGGTCGAGGGCGCGGTCGAGGGCGTGCAGGATCTCGTGGCGGCGCGGGTCGTGCTCGGCGAGCTCCGCCATCAGCTCGCGCAGCACCTGCAGGTCGAGGTCGAGGTGCCAGACCTGCTCGTCGAGCACCGCCAGGTCGGCGCTGCGGAAGGTGTAGAGGGGCCGGTCGCCCGCGGTGAGGACGTCGCCGAGCGGGGTCGGGCGGGCGAAGTCGTCGGCCAGGATGTCGGGGTTGGAGGCGGCCTCGACGAGGTAGTGGACCTCCTCGCCGCCCGCCGCGGGGGCGGCGACGGGCACGTACTGGTTGAGCGGGTTGACCGCCTTCAGCGGCGTGCCGTCGGCGAGGTGGACCAGGGCCTCGGCCTGGTTGCCCGGCCAGCCGCCGACGAAGCCGAGGTCGATGACGGCCTCGACGCGCCGTCCGGCCCACTCGGCGGGCACCTGTCCGCGCATCCGGAACCAGGTGGTGCCCCAGGGCGGCCCCCAGGGGGTGTCCATGGCGAAGGGCTCGTAGGCGGCGGCCGCGGCCCGGTCGAACGGGACCGGCTCGCCCGGCGCCTGCCAGGCCTCGACCGCGAGGGGGACGGTGGCCGCGTAGACCGCGGGCTTGATGCGCTGGGTGTGGAGGCGCTGCGCGCGCTCCTCGATCCGGCGGCGTTCGTCGTGCATGAAGGGTCTCCAGGAAGCCAGGGAGCCGAGCGGAAGCCGGTTGAGAGCCGATGGTGAACCGATGGGCAGCCGGTGGGGAGCCGGCCGGGAAAGCGCTTTCCCGACGGGAGCCTACTTGAGGTACGCCAGTTCCGGATGCGCCGCGGTGTAGCCGTCGACCAGCCGCCGGGCCACGGTCACCGAGTCGACCAGCGGGTGCAGCGCGAACGCCTTCACCGCCGTCCCCCGCGAGCCGGACCCGGCCGCGGCGAGCACCTCGCGCTCGACCGCCTTCACCGCGCACACCAGTCCCGTCGCGTGGCCGGGCAGCGGGTCGACGGCGACCGGGTGCGCGCCGTTGGCGTCGACCAGGCAGGGCACCTCGATGACGGCCTCGGAGTCCAGCGCCGACAGGGTGGCGCGGTTGCGGACGTTGAGGATCAGGGTGGCGCGCTCGTCGCGGGCGATGGCCCGCATCAGGGCCAGGGCGACCTTCTCGTAGCCGCCGGAGAGGTCGTCGGCCTCGCGCTCACCGGCGCCGGCGGCCTCCCGGTTCTCCGCCATGTACGTCTCCTCGCGCTCGGCGCGGGTGCGTTCCCAGGCCTCCAGCGCCGACCCGTCCGGGCGGCCGGCCTCCTCGTAGAAGCGGGCCTGCTGGTCGCGCAGGAAGGCGCCGCGGGTCTGCTCCGCCTGCTGGTAGGCGCGTACGGTCTCGCGGTTGAAGTAGTAGTAGTGCAGGTATTCGTTGGGGACGGCGCCCAGGGAGCGCAGCCAGTCCGCGCCGAACAGCCGGCCCTCCTCGAAGGAGCCCAGCAGGCCGGGGTCGGCGAGCAGCCGCGGGAGTTCGTCGCGGCCGGCCACCCGCAGGCCGCGGACCCAGCCGAGGTGGTTGAGGCCGACGTAGTCGATCCACGCCTCCTTCGGGTCGGCGCCCAGCACGCGGGCGATCCGGCGGCCCAGGCCGACCGGCGAGTCGCAGATGCCGATGACGCGGTCGCCGAGGTGCCGCGACATGGCCTCGGTGACCAGGCCCGCCGGGTTGGTGAAGTTGATGACCCAGGCGTCGGGGGCGAGCCGGGCGACGCGCCGGGCGATGTCGACGGCGACCGGGACCGTGCGCAGCCCGTAGGCGATGCCGCCCGCGCCGACCGTCTCCTGGCCGAGGACGCCCTGCGCCAGCGCCACCCGCTCGTCCTCCGCCCGGCCCCGCAGGCCGCCGACCCGGATCGCCGAGAACACGAAGTCGGCGCCGCGCAGGGCCTCGTCGAGGTCGGTGGTGGCACTCACCTCGGGGGCGTCGGGCACGGCGGCGGCCTGCTCGGCGAGGACCCGGGTGACCGCGGCCAGCCGCCCGGCGTCCAGGTCGTGCAGCACGACCCGGGTCACCCGCCCCGGCGCGCGGTCCCCGAGCAGCGCCCCGTACACCAGCGGCACCCGGAACCCGCCGCCGCCCAGAATCGTCAGCCTCACTCCTGCACCTTTCCCGCCGGGACCGCCGCGCCGGCCCGCCTCCCGCGGGGAGGAACGGGCCGGCGGGGCGGCCGGCGCGTTCGTCACCACCACGTCCAGGTCCCGCCGCCCGCACGCCCCCGCCGTCCCCGTTCCCGGGGAACCCGCGGAGCCGGCGGGCAGGACGACCTTGCCACAGGCGGCGGCCACGGCCCGCCGCAACGGCCGCCGTGCCGACTGCCGTGCCGACTGCCGTGCCGGTCGCCCGCCCGCCCGCCGGAACGCGTCCCTCGATACGCGGTGGCGGTCGCCCGCGGCGGCGCGCGTGAGATCATCCGTCCATGAGCGGCGATGTGGAAGTGAGTGCTCTGGCGATCAACGTCACGATCCCGCAGGCGCTCCGCTGGACGGACACTCGACGCGGTGAAGCGTTCACGCTGACCACACTCAACGTCCGGCTCCTCCCGGACGGTCGCCTCGCCGTGAAGGCTTACGGCAGACCAGTCGATGGTGGTCGGGGCGCGTACGTCTCGTTCCCGGTCCCCGACAAACCCGAACTGGCGGCCCTGGCCGCCGACGCTGCCGGCCGTGCCGGGGCGCTGTGGGCAGCCCATCGTGGTCTCGCCTGAAGCCTGGTTCGAGCCGACGGCGGACGGCGGCAGACCCGGATCTCGTCTGTGATGTGGCGGTTCGGGACGGGCTCGCAGTGGCGGGAGAGTCCCTGAGCGGAAGCAGCAGGGCGTGGGGGACGCCGGGGCGTGGAAAGCGGGCACCGCGCTGTGGAAGTCTCGGCCGATTCGCACTATTCATGCGGTGAACTCACCTGCGCCGCAAGGACTTTCCTTGTTTTAAGTCTTGACGACCGGAGGGATGGAGAGCACATTGGGGCCACTTTGAGAGCGCTCTCACACTGCTCCCGAAGGCACCAGGCACCCCACGCATGGAACTCCGCATGGAACCCCGTACCCGAGAGGCACCCCACATGAGTGACACCTCCGGCACGTACCGCAGACGGCGCCCGCTGCGGCGGGTGCTCGTCGCCGTCCTCGGCACGCTCGGCCTGACGGCCGCCGCCACCACCATCGCCGTACCGTCCGCGAACGCCTCCGCGCCCACGCCGCCGTCGGGCTGGACGCAGGTGTTCCTGGACGACTTCAACGGCGCCGCCGGCTCCGGCGTCAACACCGCGAACTGGCTCTACGACACCGGGACTTCCTACCCGGGCGGCGCCGCCAACTGGGGCACCGGCGAGGTCGAGACGATGACGAACAGCACGAGCAACGTCTCGCTCGACGGCAACGGCAACCTGCGCATCACCCCGCTGCGCGCCCCCTCCGGCCGCTGGACCTCAGGCCGCATCGAGACCCAGCGCACCGACTTCCAGCCGCCGTCGGGCGGCAAGCTGCGCGTCGAGGCGCGCCTCCAGATGCCGAACGTCACCGGCACCGCGGCGGAGGGTTACTGGCCGGCGTTCTGGATGCTGGGCGCCCCCTTCCGCGGCAACTACCAGAACTGGCCGGGCGTCGGCGAGCTGGACATCATGGAGAACGTCCAGGGCCTGAACAAGGTCTGGGCGACGATGCACTGCGGCACCAACCCGGGCGGCCCCTGCAACGAGACGTCCGGCATCGGCAACTCCGTCGCGTGTCCGAACACCACCTGCCAGTCGGGCTTCCACACCTACGCCATGGAGTGGGACCGCTCGGTGAGCCCGGAGGCGATCCGCTTCTACGTCGACGGCGTCAACTACCACACGGTGACGGCCAGTCAGATGGACGCGACGACATGGGCCAACGCCACCAACCACGGCTTCTTCGTCATCCTGAACGTGGCGATGGGCGGCGGCTTCCCGGACGCCTTCGGCGGCGGCCTGGACGCCGACACCCAGCCGGGCCATCCCATGGTCGTCGACTATGTCCAGGTCCTCCAGGCGGGCGGTGGGAGCGGTACCACACCGCCGCCCTCCGGCAACCGTGACGCCTACAGCGCCATCCAGGCCGAGTCCTACGACAGCCAGTCCGGCGTAGTCACCGAGACCACCTCCGACACCGGCGGCGGCCAGGACATCGGCTACCTCGCCAATGGCGACTGGGCCCTGTACAAGGGCGTCAACTTCGGCTCCACGGCGGCCACTCAGTTCTTCGCGAGGGTGGCCAGCGGCGCCGCGTCCGGGGTCAGCGGCCTGGTCGAGGTACGGCTGGACAGCCGCACCAGCACCCCGGTCGGCAGTTTCGCGCTGGCCAACACGGGCGGCTGGCAGACCTGGAAGACGGTCCCGGCCAACATCAGTGCGGTGACCGGCACGCACGACGTGTACCTCACCTTCTCCAGCGGCCAGCCGTCCGACTTCGTCAACGTCAACTGGTTCGACTTCGGCCACTGACCGGCCACTGACCGGCCGTGGACCGGCCGTGGACCGGCGGCCACTGACCGGCCGCCGTACGGCCACCGGCCCGCCGCCGTACGGCCGCCGACCGGCCGGTCACGGCCCGGTCGCGGCCCGTGAGGGGGCTCCACGCGTGCGTGGAGCCCCCTTCCCGCGCATCAGCGCATCTCCGTCCGGAACGCCGCCGGAGTCACATCCGTGTGCTGCTGGAAGAACTTGGAGAAGTTCGCGGCGTCCGGGAAGCCGACCGCGGCGCCGACGCGGCCGATGGGCAGGTCGGTGTGGGCCAGCAGCCGCTTGGCCTCCAGGACGACCCGTTTGTCGATGAAGCCCTTGGGCGTCTCGCCGGTGGCGGCGCGCACCGCGCGCACGAGGGTGCGGCGGGAGTAGCCGAGGGCGTCGGCGTAGGCGCTGACGCTGTGGTTGGTGGCGAAGTCCTCCTCCACCGCGTCCCGGAAGAGCGTGAACGTCGTGTCGGCCTGCCGGCGTGCCGCCTCCGCGGAGTTCGCCGCCAGGTGCGCGAGCCGCAGCAGGAACGCCGTGAGCGAGTGGCGCAGCACCGCCGTGTGCAGGCCCGGCGGCAGCGTGGCCGTGTCCTCGTACTCGCGCCGCAACTGGTCCAGGGAGTCGCGCAGACCGGTCAGCCGGGCGCCGTCGGGGCGCAGCAGCGGCGGCAGGTCGTAGCGGTACAGGCCGGTCTCCTCCACCGTGGCGCGGGGCAGGAAGCCGGGTTGCATGGTCAGGACGGTTCCGCGGTACTCGTCCGACTCGGAGAAGCGGTGGACCTGTCCGGGTCGGATCCACAGCAGGTCTCCGGCCGTCGCCCGGTACTCGGCGAAGTCGACCATGTGCCGGACCGGGCCCTCGCTGAACAGCATGACGACGTGGAAGTCGATGCGGTGCACCCGGTGCGGGGACGCGGCGGAGTGCCAGGTGGGGTCCGCGCCCATCGGGCCCACCCGCATGCCTACTCCGCCGACGCTCAGCTCGACCGGGAAGGGGAACGTCCTGATTCCACCGTCGTCGCCGTCCGCGCCGTCCTCGCCGGCTCTCCCTCGGATGCTGCCGTCCGCCATGTCCTTCCCGTCCCGCCCCGCCGACGTAACCGCTCGTGCCGACGTTCCCGCTCGTGCCCACGTTCCCGCTCGTGCCCACGTTCCCGCTCGTGCCGATGCTCTCTCCGGTGTCCCACTTTCACCACAGGCTGGCACAGCGGCACCTTCCCCCGTAAAAGTCAGACTTTTAAGTTTGAACGCGTTCGTCAGCCCCCTTCGCTCGGATCGAGGATTTCTTGAAGATGAGCACGCAGATTGCGGACCGCTTGGAATGGACCGAACTCGACCGGCGTGCCGTCGACACCGCGCGCCTGCTGGCGGCCGACGCCGTGCAGAAGGTGGGGAACGGCCACCCGGGCACCGCCATGAGCCTGGCGCCGGCGGCGTACACGATCTTTCAGAAGGTGATGCGTCACGATCCGGCCGACCCGGAGTGGACCGGCCGCGACCGTTTCGTGCTGTCCCCCGGGCACACCTCGCTGACCCTCTACACCCAGCTCTACCTCGCCGGGTACGAACTCGGCCTGGACGACCTGAAGGCCTTCCGCACCCACGGCTCGAAGACCCCCGGCCACCCGGAGTACGGGCACACGGCCGGCGTCGAGACCACCACCGGCCCGCTGGGCCAGGGCGTCGCCAACGCCGTCGGCATGGCGATGGCGGCCCGCTACGAGCGCGGTCTGTTCGACCCCGGGGCCCCCGACGGCGCCTCCCCCTTCGACCACACCGTCTGGGCGATCGTCTCCGACGGCGACCTGGAGGAGGGCGTCTCCGCGGAGGCGTCCTCGCTGGCCGGGCACCAGAAGCTCGGCAACCTCGTCCTGCTGTACGACGACAACCACATCTCCATCGAGGGCGACACCGCGACCGCGTTCTCCGAGGACGTGCTGGGGCGGTACGCGGCCTACGGCTGGCACACCCAGCGCATCGAGCCGGCCGGGAACGGCGACGTCGACGTGCACGCCCTGTACGCGGCGCTGCGGGCGGCGCGGGCCGAGACCGGGCGCCCGTCCATCATCGCGATGCGGACGATCATCGCCTGGCCCGCGCCGCACGCCCAGAACACCGAGGCCGCGCACGGCTCGGCGCTCGGCGCGGACGAGGTCGCCGCCACCAAGCGCGTCCTCGGCTTCGACCCCGAGCGCGCCTTCCAGGTGGACGACGAGGTCCTCGCCCACACCCGGGGCGCCCTCGACCGCGGCGCGGAGGCGCACGCCGCCTGGGACAAGCGGCTGGACGAGTGGCGCGGCGCGAATGCCGAGCGGGCGGAGCTGTTCGACCGGATCGTCGCCGGACGGCTGCCCGACGGCTGGAAGGACGTCCTGCCGGTGTTCGAGGAGGGCAAGGCGGTCGCCACCCGTGCCGCGTCCGGCAAGGTGCTGCAGGCGCTCGGCGCGGTGATCCCCGAGCTGTGGGGCGGCTCCGCCGACCTGGCCGGCTCCAACAACACCACCATCGACAAGACGTCGTCGTTCCTGCCGGCGGGCAACCCGCTGCCGGAGGCCGACCCGTACGGCCGCACGATCCACTTCGGCATCCGCGAGTTCTCGATGGCCGCGGAGATGAACGGCATCGCGCTGCACGGCAACACCCGGATCTACGGCGGCACCTTCCTCGTCTTCTCCGACTACATGCGCAACGCCGTACGCATGTCGGCGCTGATGCAGCTGCCGGTGACGTACGTGTGGACGCACGACTCCATCGGCCTCGGCGAGGACGGCCCCACCCACCAGCCCGTCGAGCACCTGGCGTCGCTGCGCGCGATCCCCGGCCTGAACGTGGTCCGCCCGGCGGACGCCAACGAGACCGCCGTCGCCTGGGCCGAGATCCTCGAGCGGCACGCCACCCGCCCCGCCCCGCACGGGCTCGCGCTGACCCGCCAGGGCGTGCCGGCGTACGCGCCGAACCCGGACGCGGCCAAGGGCGGCTACGTGCTGCGCGAGTCGTCCACGACGGCCCCCGAGGTGATCCTGATCGCCACCGGTTCCGAGGTGCAGCTCGCGGTGGCGGCGTGCGAACTGCTGGAGGCCGACGGCGTCGGCACCCGGGTGGTGTCGATGCCGTCCGTGGAGTGGTTCGAGGAGCAGCCGCGCGAGTACCGCGAGCGGGTGCTGCCGCCGCGGGTGCGGGCGCGGGTCGCCGTCGAGGCGGGGATCGGGCTGACCTGGCACCGCTTCGTGGGCGACGCCGGCCGCATCGTCTCCCTGGAGCACTTCGGCGCCTCCGCGGCCGCCGGGACCCTGTTCGCCGAGTTCGGCTTCACCCCGGAGAACGTGGTCGCCGCCGCCCGGGAATCGCTGGCCGCCGCCCGCGGTTGACGCGAGCGCGAGGAAGAAGATGATCAAGAAGAAGATGATCACTGTGAGCGATGCGACCGCGGCCGCGGGAGCGCTCGAGTCCGGGGCGCCGCGGCAGAACCTGCCGGACGCGGTGACGAAATCCATGAAGCACAAGGGAGTTGATGCCGCATGAGCGCCACTCCGCTGGCAGAGGTGACGGCTCCGGCCACCGGATGGGACAACCCGCTGCGGGACGCCCGTGACCGCCGGCTGCCCCGCGTCGCGGGCCCGTCCGGCCTGGTCATCTTCGGCGTCACCGGCGACCTGTCCCGCAAGAAGCTGATGCCGGCCGTGTACGACCTCGCCAACCGGGGCCTGCTGCCGCCGGGCTTCTCGCTCGTCGGCTTCGCCCGCCGCGACTGGGAGGACCAGGACTTCGCGCAGGTCGTCCACGACGCCGTGCGCGACCACGCCCGTACGCCGTTCCGTGAGGAGGTCTGGCAGCAGCTCGCCGAGGGCATGCGGTTCATCCCCGGCGACTTCGACGACGACACGGCGTTCAAGCAGCTGCGGCAGACCGTCGACCAGCTCGACAGGGCCCGCGGCACGAGCGGCAACTACGCCTTCTACCTGTCCGTGCCGCCGAAGTTCTTCCCGAAGGTCGTGCGGCAGCTGAAGAAGCACGGGCTGGCCGACGCCCCGGAGGGGTCCTGGCGGCGCGCGGTCATCGAGAAGCCGTTCGGCCACGACCTGGCGAGCGCGCGTGAGCTGAACGCGATCGTGCACGACGTGTTCGAGCCGGACCAGGTCTTCCGCATCGACCACTACCTGGGCAAGGAGACCGTCCAGAACATCCTGGCGCTGCGCTTCGCCAACCAGCTCTTCGAGCCGGTGTGGAACCGGTCGTACGTGGACCACGTGCAGATCACGATGGCCGAGGACATCGGCATCGGCGGCCGGGCCGGCTACTACGACGGCATCGGCTCGGCCCGTGACGTCATCCAGAACCACCTGCTGCAGCTGATGGCGCTGACCGCCATGGAGGAGCCCGCCTCCTTCGACGCGCCGTCGCTGCTCACGGAGAAGCTGAAGGTCCTCCGGGCCGTGAAGCTGCCGGAGGACCTGGACCGGCACACGGTGCGGGCGCAGTACACGGGCGCCTGGCAGGGCGGCGAGAAGGTGCGCGGCTACCTGGAGGAGGACGGTATCGACCCGGCCTCCGCCACCGACACCTACGCGGCGGTCCGGCTGAACGTCGACAACCGCCGCTGGGCGGGCGTCCCCTTCTACCTGCGCACCGGCAAGCGGCTGGGCCGCCGGGTCACCGAGATCGCGGTGGTGTTCCAGCGGGCGCCGCACTCCCCCTTCGACTCCACGGCGACGGAGGAGCTGGGCCAGAACGCGATCGTCATCCGGGTCCAGCCGGACGAGGGCGTCACCGTCCGCTTCGGCTCGAAGGTGCCGGGCACCTCGATGGAGATCCGCGACGTGACCATGGACTTCGCCTACGGCGAGTCGTTCACCGAGTCCAGCCCGGAGGCGTACGAGCGCCTCATCCTGGACGTGCTGCTCGGCGACGCCAACCTCTTCCCCCGTCACCAGGAGGTGGAAGAGTCGTGGCGGATCCTCGACCCGATCGAGGAACACTGGGCGACCAACGGCAGGCCCGCGCGGTACGCCGCGGGCAGCTGGGGACCCGGGGAAGCCGACGAGATGCTCGCACGAGACGGACGGAGCTGGCGCAGGCCATGAAGATCGACCTGACGGACACCACGGCAAGCAAGATCAACAAGGCGTTGGTGCAGGGTCGCCGCGCCCTAGGCACACCCGCCGTGGGCATGGTGCTGACGATGGTCATCGTCACGGACGAGGAGAACGCCTACGACTCGATCAAGGCGGCCGAGGAGGCCTCGCACGAGCATCCCTCGCGCACCCTGGTCGTCATCAAGCGGCACGCCCGCACCCCGCGCGACCGCCACAACTCCCACCTCGACGCCGAGGTGCGGGTGGGCGCCGACGCGGGCACCGGCGAGACCGTCGTCCTGCGCACGTACGGCGAGGTGTCCGAGCACGCCGACTCCGTCGTCCTGCCGCTGCTGCTGCCCGACGCGCCGGTCGTCGTGTGGTGGCCGGCGGAGGCGCCGGAGGAACCCGCCAAGGACCCGCTGGGCGCCCTCGCGCAGCGCAGGATCACCGACCTGTACGCCGCCGAGAACCCGCTGGAGGCCCTCCGGGCCCACGCCCGCTCCTACGCCCCCGGCGACACCGACCTGGCCTGGACCCGGCTGACCCCGTGGCGTTCCATGCTGGCCGCGGCCCTGGACCAGGCCCGGACGAAAATCGTGTCGGGCGCGGTGGAGGCCGAGGCCGACAACCCGGCCGCCGAGCTGCTGGCGCGCTGGCTGGAGGCGCGGCTGCATGTGAAGATCGACCGGATCGTCACCGCCGGCCCGGTGGTCACCGCGGTGCGCCTGGGCACCCAGCAGGGCGAGATCGTCATCGACCGCCCCGAGGGCCCGCTGGCCACGCTGACCCTGCCGCACCAGCCCTCCCGCACCCTCGCGCTGAAGGTCCGCACCACCTCCGAGCTCATCGCCGAGGAACTGCGCCGCCTCGACGCGGACGAGATGTACGCCGTCGCCCTGCGCGGCGAGTCCCCCAAGGAGAACGCCTCTCATGTCTGACGCCCCCCAGCTCACCCGGCGGCCCGAGTGGACCGCCCTGCAGGACCACCGCGCCCAGCGACAGCCGCACCTGCGCGAGCTGTTCGCCTCGGACCCGGGGCGTGCGCAGCGGTACGTCGTCCGCGTGGGCGACCTGCGCATCGACTACTCCAAGCACCTGATCACCGACGAGACCCTGGCCCTGCTGCAGGAACTGGCCGCCGCCACCGACGTGTTCGGCCTGCGCGACGCCATGTTCCGCGGCGAGAAGATCAACACGACGGAGGACCGGGCGGTGCTGCACACCGC
>NZ_JBIRUY010000016.1:0-177866 GCF_044335305.1 Streptomyces sp. NPDC020490
CGCCCGGTTACATTCCGAACCCGGAAGCTAAGCCTTACAGCGCCGATGGTACTGCAGGGGGGACCCTGTGGGAGAGTAGGACGCCGCCGAACAATTCTTCAAGAAAACCCCGTACCGGTTCCGGTACGGGGTTTTCTGCGTTCCGGCCCCCCGAGCCGGGAAGGCCAGGGTCTAGGGTCGGCAGCATGCGCTATGACCTGGTGATATTCGACAACGACGGCGTCCTCGTCGACAGCGAGCCCATATCCAACCGGCTCCTCGCCGCCCATCTCACCGAACTCGGCCATCCGACGTCGTACGAGGAATCGATCCGGGACTACATGGGGTCCGCGATGCACCGGATCCATGAGCTGGTGCTGGAGCGGACCGGGCGGCGGCTGCCGGACGACTTCGACGACGTCTTCCATGCGCGGGTGTTCGCCGCGTTCGAGCGCGAGTTGAAGCCCGTGGCCGGCGTCGCCGGCGTGCTGGAGCGGCTGTCGGCGGACGGGGTGCCGTTCTGCGTGGCGTCGTCCGGGAGCCATGAGCGGATCCGGGTGGGCCACCGGACGACCGGACTGGACCGGTGGTTCGAGGAGGGGCGGATCTTCAGCTCGCAGGACGTGGGGCGGGGCAAGCCGGCACCGGACCTGTTCCTGTACGCGGCCGAGCGCATGGGCGTGGCGCCGGAGCGGTGCGTGGTCGTCGAGGACAGCCCGCTGGGCGTGCGGGCGGCCGTGGCGGCGGGGATGGACGTCCTCGGGTTCACCGCCATGACACCGGCGGAGAAGCTCGTGGGCGCCGGGAAACTGTTCTCCGACATGGGGGAGTTGCCAGACCTCCTCGTCTGACATCTGTCATGCCGAGGTCCGGACGATCGTTTCTACTGGTGAACCCCCCGCAGCCGCGAAGCTGAGGGCATGACGACGAAGACGAGCGACACGAGCGACACGGGCCGCACAGGCAAGGCGGGCGAGACGGGCCAGGCGGCGGGCAAGGCGAGCCGGACGGACGCCTTCAGGCCGCTGCTGGTGGACGTGGCGGTGCCGATCGGGTCGTACTACCTGCTCAAGGAGGCGTTCGGGGCGAGCACGTTCGCGGCTCTCGCCTGGAGCAGCCTGGTGCCGGCCGTGCGGACCGGATGGAGCGCGGTCAGGGCGGGCAGGACCAACTCGCTCGCCGCGCTGACCCTCGTGGTGAACGTCGTCTCGCTGGTGCTCAGCTTCGTCTCCGGCGACCCGCGGCTGATGCTCGCCAAGGACAGCGGGGTCAGCAGCGTGATCGGGATCGGGATCCTGGTGTCCGTGGCGCTCGGCCGGCCGATGATGACGGCCGCCATGAAGCCCTTCGTGGTGAAGGGGGACGCGGCGCGGGAGGCCGCCTGGCAGCGGCTGGCCTCGGGTGCGGCCGCGGGGTCGGCGGTCTTCCGGCGCAAGGAGCGGCTGTTCTCCCTGGTGTGGGGTGCGGCGCTGCTCGGTGAGTGCGTCGCGCGGGTCGTCGGGGCGTACACCGTCCCCGTGGACACCATGGTGTGGCTGGGATCGGTGATCATGGCGGGGGTCATGGCGGTCACCTTCGTGGTCAGCGGTCGCCTGGCCGCCCGGCCGATGGAGTGCCTCCTCGCCGCCGAGACGGAGTGCGCCGAGACGGAGTGCGGCGGGCCGGCGAGCGCCGAGCCGAAGGTCAGGCGGGCGGTGCCCGAGGCCGCCTTCGCCGCCTGAGTCCGGCACCCCAGGCAAAGATGAGGGGAATTCATCTTTGGCTCGATCTACCCACCGGTACCCCGGGGCCCTACGCTCGCGGCCATGACAGATGTGCTGCGGCGCGGCAGGGCCTCGCTGGCGTTCAGCTTCTTCGCGCAGGGCGCCGCCTTTGCTCTGCTGGTGACCCGGATTCCGGCCATCCAGGACCGGTACGGCGTCTCCGACGCGCTGCTGCCGGCCTTCCTGGCCGCGGTGCCCGTCCTGGCCGGTGTCGGCAGCGTGACGACCGAGCAGCTGGTGAAGCGGGTCCGGCCGAGCGTGCTGCTGCGCTGGTCCCAGCCGGTGGTGCTGCTCGCCCTGGTCGGCGTCGGGGCGGGCGGGCGGATGGCCGAACTGGCCGTCGCGCTCGCCGTGTTCGGGCTCGCCGTGGGCGCGCTGGACGCCTCGATGAACATGCTCGGGGTGAGCCTGCAGCGGGCCTACCGGCGCAGCATCATGCTCAGCTTCCACGCCGCCTACAGCCTGGGCGGGATCGTGGGGGCCTCGCTGGCCTGGGCCGGGGCGCACTGGCACCTCGCGCTGTGGGTGTCGTACCTGCCGGTCGTGGCGGTGCTGCTGCCGGCCGCGCTGGCCGGCAGCCGCTGGTACGTCGACGGGGACGCCGCCGCGCCCGTACCCGAGGCGGGGGAGGGCGAGGACGAGAAGCAGGGCCAGGAGCAGCGCCAAAAGCTGGTCTTCAAGCTGCTGTTGCCGCTGTGCCTGGTGATGAGCTTCGCGTACATCGGGGACTCGACGGTCTCCAACTGGAGCGCGAAGTACCTTCAGGACGTGCTGGGGAGCTCCGAGCAGCTGGCGACCGTCCCGTACAACGTCTACATGGTCACGACCCTGCTGGCCCGGTCCCTCGGCGACCTCGGGGTGCGGCGGTTCGGGGCCGTGGCCGTGGTGCGGCTGGGCGCGCTGGTGGCGGCGCTCGGGTTCGCCGTGGTGGCCGGCGCGCCGGGGGCGTGGGCCGGGATGCTCGGGTTCACACTGGTGGGCCTGGGGCTGTGCGTGCTGGTGCCGCAGACCTTCGCGGCGGCCGGACGGCTGTTCCCGGGTGTTTCGGACGCGGCCGTCGCGCGGCTCAACATCTTCAACTACGTCGGCTTCCTCGTCGGCTCGCCTCTGGTGGGAGGGCTGGGCGACGCGTGGAGCTATCGCGGGGCGATGCTGGTGCCGATGGTGCTGGTGCTGCTGACGCTGGTCTACGCCCGCTCGTTCGCACCGCGCGAAGACCGATACGGTGGCCGGTATGAGCGGCCGCGCACAGCTGATGTGGGACGAGGCAGTAACGGGGTATGACTTCGGTCCGGACCACCCGATGGATCCGGTCCGGCTGGCCCTGACCTGGAGCCTCGTCGAAGCCCTCGGGCTGCACCGGGAGGTGGAGGTCGTCACGGCCAAGCCGGCCGGGGAGTCGACGCTGCGGCTCGTCCACCGGGAGGACTACATCGACGCCGTGAAGGCGGCCTCGGCGCGTCCCGAGGGGGCCGACGGGTCGTACGGGCTCGGCACGGAGGACGATCCGGCGTTCGCCGGGATGCACGAGGTGTCGGCGCTGATCGCGGGGCAGTCGGTGGGTGCCGCGGAGGCCGTGTGGAACGGCGACGCGCTGCACGCCGTGAACTTCACCGGCGGGCTGCACCACGCGATGCCCGGGGGCGCCTCGGGGTTCTGCATCTACAACGACGCCTCGCTGGCCATCGCGCGGCTGCTGGAGCTGGGGGCCGAGCGGGTCGCCTACGTCGACGTGGACGTGCATCACGGCGATGGGGTGCAGGCGGCGTTCTGGGAGGATCCGCGGGTCCTGACGATCTCGCTGCACGAGCATCCGCGGACCCTGTTCCCGCAGACCGGGTGGCCGGAGGAGACCGGCGCGAGCGCCGCGGAGGGGTCGGCCGTGAACCTCGCGCTGCCGGCCGGGACCGGCGACGCGGGCTGGCTGCGCGCGTTCCACGCCGTGGTGCCGGAGCTGATCGCCGACTTCCGGCCGCAGGTGCTGGTGACGCAGCACGGCACCGACACGCACTTCGAGGACCCGCTGGCGCACCTGGCCGTGTCGCTGGACGCGCAGCGGGCCGTCCAAGTGGCCTGCCACGAGCTGGCGCACGCCTACTCCGACGGGCGCTGGGTCGCGCTGGGCGGGGGCGGTTACGCGGTGGTCGAGGTGGTGCCGCGGTCGTGGACGCATCTGGTGGGGATCGCGGCCGGGCGTCCGGTGGAGCCGGAGGCCATGATCCCGGAGGCGTGGCGGCAGGAGGTGTACGCGCGCACCCGGCAGTCGGCGCCGCTGCGGATGACGGACGGGCGCTGGCCGGTGTCGTGGGGCGAGTGGGAGATGGGGTACGACCCGGCGGACCGGCTCGACCAGGCGGTGCTGGCGACGCGGCGGGCGGTGTTCCCGCTGCGAGGGCTGCTGCCGTAGCCGTACCCCGTCACCCATAGAAATCGGTCACGCGGCACGCCGCACTCCGTCACGTCGTTACGCCGACCGTGCGGTGTCGGGCCGTTCGGGTCGCCGTCGGCGCCGTGCTGCGTCACCATCGCTGACGTGCTGACTGCCGGAGCCCTGCGCGACCATCTCCTGGCCGCCCGTCTCGCCGGGACGGTGGCCACCTCGCGCGAGGCGAGCCTGCGCAGTTACCGGCTGTTCGCCGCCCGCGACCCGCGCGTGCTGATCGGGATCGATCCCGAAGGGGCCTGGCGGGAGCGGGACGTGATCGGGCTGATGGCGGACAGGTGCGGGGTCTCGGCCGATCCACGGCACGTCTCGGGCCAGGATGTGATCGACCCGGACCGGACCCTGGCCGCGCTGGACGCCTTCGCGGACCGGCTCGCGGCGGCCGCCCGGCGCGCCGCACCGGTGCTGTTCGGCACCGGACACCCGCACCGTCTGCTCGGTTTCTACGCCGCTCTCGCGGACGCCATGTCGGCGGCGGGATGTACCGTCCTCACACCGGCGCAGGGTCGCTGTGTCGACATAACGACCCGGTTCGGCCTACGCTCGTACAACGTCGACTACGTACGAGGAGTCGCGCTCGTCCGAGAACACGACGCGTCCCGCCCCGGTCGTGCGACCGGCGCGCACACGCATTCCCCGTTGCCGGTTCGTACCGTGCTGGCGGCGGCGGCCGAGGCCGGCGGCCCCCTGCCGGAGCTGGTCGTGGGAGACCACGGATGGGTCTGCGGGGCAGGTCAGCTGGGGTTCGAGGCCATGGGGCCGGCGGACACCGACGACCCCGCGCTGTTCGTCGGGGAGGCGGAGGGGTCCGTGTCCGTCGTCGTTCCACTTGATGACGGCGTGCGGTCCGGTTACTACCGGCCGCTCACCCGCTACGTACTCAATCGAGCGTGTCTGTCACAGTAGGCCGCCGATGGGTGCACCTCTTCCCCACTCGCATCACCCGCCCCTACATTGGGGAGTGAGCACGCAGCGACGAAGAGTCACCGGAAGGGGAAGCCGGTGGCCGTCGAGTGCGGAAGGTTCAGGTGTGTCATGGCTGCAGCTGGCGAGAGGCCTCTGAACGAGGTTCAGTTCCTTACCGTGGCGGAAGTCGCCTCGGTGATGCGAGTGTCGAAGATGACCGTGTACCGGCTGGTGCACAGCGGTCATCTGCCCGCGATCCGGGTGGGACGTTCGTTCCGTGTCCCGGAGCAAGCGGTTCACGAATACCTTCGCGAGAGCTACGTGGGGGTGGAAACCGCCTGACGACACTGGTCCGAGGGGATCCTCAGGGCACTTCCGGGTCCCCCCGACACCTCGATTACGACCTCAGCGCTCGGGCGGGTAGGCTAGCCCCTCGTAGGTCGTGTGGGCCCATGGCGCCCAAACACCGAGTGATGAGAAGTGAGCGAGGGTAGTCGTGGGCTCTGTTATCAAGAAGCGGCGCAAGCGGATGGCCAAGAAGAAGCACCGCAAGCTGCTCAAGCGCACGCGCGTCCAGCGTCGCAACAAGAAGTGAGCGACGCAGCAGGAGCGTGATCGTGGCCCCCCACCGAAGCCGGTGGGGGGCCACGCGCATTCCCGCGTGTTTCACATGGCTCGGTCTGTTCGTCCGGCTGTGGACGCGGTGACGTCACGCACCGCGCGGTCATCACAGCGCAACAACGACCCGCTAAGTTGGCCGCACGGGGGAACCCGCCGGGGGACGAGGGCTGGAAGGAAGGCGCTGAATCGTGGGCAAGGTCGTGCTCGTGACCGGAGTGGCCCGCACGCTGGGGGGCCGGTTCGTACGACGGATCCAGCGCGACCCCCGCGTGGACAGGGTCGTCGGCGTGGACGTGGTGCCCCCCGAGCACCACCTGGGCGGCGCCGAGTTCATCCAGACCGACATCCGGCAGCCCACCGTCGCGCGGGTGCTCGCCGAGACGGGCGCCGACACGGTCGTGCACCTGGACGTGACCGGCACGCCGCTGGGCAGCGGCAGCCGCGCGTCCCTGAAGGAGACCAACGTCATCGGCACGATGCAGCTGCTCGGCGCGTGCCAGAAGTCGCCCGCGGTGAAGCGGCTGGTGGTGAAGTCCAGCACGAACGTCTACGGGTCCGCGCCCCGCGACCCGGCCGTCTTCACCGAGACCACCCCGCCGAAGTCGCTGCCCAGCGGCGGCTTCGCCAAGGACATCGTCGAGGTCGAGGGCTATGTGCGCGGGTTCGCGCGCCGCCGCCCCGATGTGGCGGTGTGCGTGCTGCGGTTCGCCAACATCCTGGGGCCGACGGCGGACACGCCGCTCGCGTCGTACTTCTCGCTGCCGGTCCTGCCGACCGTGTTCGGCTACGACCCGCGGCTGCAGTTCGTCCACGAGGACGACGTGATCGAGGTGCTGCGGATCGGCTCGCACGAGCCGGAGCGGGGCACGCTCAACAGCGGCACCTTCAACATCGCCGGTGACGGCGTCCTGCTGCTCTCCCAGTGCTCCAGGAGGCTCGGACGGCCCACCGTGCCCCTGCTGCTCCCCGCGGTCACCTGGACGGGCTCCCTGGTGCGTACGCTGGGCATGACGGACTTCTCGCCGGAGCAGATCCGCCTGCTGACGCACGGTCGGGTCGTGGCGACGGACCAGATGCGTGAGACGCTGGGTTTCAGGCCGAAGTACACGACGGCACAGACGTTCGCGGACTTCGCCAAGAGCCGCGGCCCCGGCCTCCTGCCGCCGGAAGCCGTCGCGAAGGCCGTCGACCGGGTCGCCGCGCTGGCCGTGCCGGGCAGCGGCCCCCTCCCGACGCAGAGCGCCAACTGAGGAGCGCATCAACGATGGCGGACGCCAAGGTCATTCCGTTCGACGACGACCGGTCCCGCGCGAGCGCCGTTCAGCGGCCGTCGCGGCGCCGCGGCGCGGGGAGCCGGCGCAAGACCACGGAGCAGCCCGCGCCGGTGCGCGAGGTGCAGCCCCTGCCCGGCGGGGCGGCCGGGCAGGAGGACGCCCCCGTGAGCGGTGCGCAGCAGCCGCCGGAGCAGCCCCGGGACGAGAGCGGTCTGGAGCGCCGCATCGCGAGCGGCCTGTCCTTCCTGCGCCGCCGCCTGACGGGCGACTACGAGGTCGACGACTTCGGCTACGACGAGGAGCTGACCGACCAGGTCCTGATGTCGCTGCTGCGGCCGGTGTACGAGAAGTACTTCCGGGTCGAGGTGAAGGGCGTCGAGAACATCCCGGCCGATGGCGGCGCGCTGATCGTCGCCAACCACTCCGGCACGCTGCCGCTGGACGGCCTGATGATGCAGGTCGCCGTGCACGACAACCATCCCGCCGGCCGCCATCTGCGCCTGCTCGCCGCCGACCTGGTCTTCGTGCTGCCGGTGGTGAACGAGCTGGCGCGCAAGCTGGGCCACACCCTGGCCTGCGCGGAGGACGCGGCACGGCTGCTGGACCAGGGCGAGCTGGTCGGGGTGATGCCGGAGGGCTTCAAGGGGCTCGGCAAGCCCTTCGGCGACCGTTACAAGCTCCAACGCTTCGGCCGGGGCGGTTTCGTGTCCACCGCGCTGCGCGCGGGCGTCCCGATCGTCCCGTGCTCGGTCGTGGGCGCGGAGGAGATCTACCCGATGATCGGCAACGCGAAGACCCTCGCGCGGCTGCTGGGCTTCCCGTACTTCCCGCTGACGCCGACCTTCCCGTGGCTGGGCCCGCTGGGCGCGATCCCGCTGCCGACGAAGTGGACCATCCAGTTCGGCGAGCCGATCCCCACGGACGGCTATCCGCCGGAGGCGGCCGAGGACCCGATGCTGATGTTCAACCTGACCGACCAGGTCCGCGAGCAGATCCAGCACACCCTGTACAAGCTGCTGGTGCAGCGCCGGTCGGTGTTCTTCTAGGGCCGTTCCCGGACGTACGCAGGCCCGTTCCCGGACGTACGACGGCGGGGGCGCTCCTCCTGAGAGGGGCGCCCCCGCCGTCGTACGCGCCGTGCGCCTGCGTCAGTTCGGGTCCTCGCTGTCGATGCCCAGGCCGGGCAGCAGGCCCGGGAGCAGCGGCGGGATGGTCACGTCGGGGCCGCTGGTGGGCGACGTGCCGGCGGACGGGGAGGCGCTGCCGCTCTCCTGGGGCGGATCGAGCAGGCCGCCGGTGTTGCCGCCGAGCAGGCCGTCGTCGGTGCCGGACGTGGACGATCCGCTGGGGCTGCTGGAGCGGCTGCCGCCGGGGGAGCGGCTGCCGGTGCTCGGCTGCGCGGACCGGCCGGAACCGGTCGAGTCGGCGGCCGACGGCCCCGCGCCCAGCCGATCGCCCGTGCGGCCGTCCCCGGCCGAGGGGTCGGGGAGCAGGGACTCCAGCGGGGCGACCTCTTCGTCTATGGCGTCGAACACCGACGACACCTGCTCGCTGACGTCGCCGAGCTGCACGGGCAGCTTGTCGCGCAGGGCGCCCCAGGCTTCGCGGTGCGAGCGGGAGAACGCGGAGAGGGCCTGGATGGGGCCCAGGGAGCCGGGGTCGCGCTGGTAGGCCTCGTGCAGCAGTCGGTGCCCTTCCGAGGCGTCGTGCTGCATGCCGGACAGGGCGCGGCGGATCTCGCCGACGGACTCGTGGTCGAGGGGGCCGGCGCGGCCGCGGTCCATCAGGCGGCGTGCCTCGTTCAGCCGGGTGGAGGCCAGGTCGAGGTAGGCCTTGCCCTGCTCGTCGGCGCCCTCGGTCAGGTAGTTGACCTTGAAGTCCTCGATGCCGCGCTTGAGGCCGTAGAGCGAGTCACCGGGCAGGGCGTCGGAGCTGGCAGCGGAGACTCCGCCGAAGGCGCCCGCGGCCACCCCGACACTCAGCCCGCCCGCGGCGAGCCCCTTGGTGAGCCGCGAACGCGGTCGCAGTTTCCCCAGCGGACTCGCCCGGTGAGCGCCCCGGGTCCGGTGGGCACGCTGCCCGGGCAGTGAAGGGTCCGTCGCCTCCTCGCCGGCGCCCTCCCGCAGCATGGCCTCGAACGCGGCCACGAGCTGGGCACGCTGGACGACCTTGACCTCGGGGTCGAGCTCCGGTTTGGGCAGCGCGCCGAGGCCCGCGGCGATGGCGAGCAGCTCGCCCTGCCCGGTCCGCTCGGCGCCGGGCGGGGCCGGGGGCGATCCTTCGGACTGCTCGGCCGCCGTGTCCCGTTCGGACTGCTCCTCCAGGGCCTGGGCGAAGGCGCTCGCCCGCCGGTGCGCCGATACGTTCGCGATCACTGGCGGCACCTCCTCTCGTCATGACGGTCGACTCCCCAGGGGGTCCTGAGGGCTGCCCGCACTGGCCGCATCCACACGATCGCATGATCGGAGGCGGTCAGGGAGTCACCACAGGGAGCCTGCATCCCGCACAACGAGTGGCGCGGCGCTTGGGTTACGGACTGCGGATGAACGCATCGGGGAGTCAACGGGCTTCCACTGGGCGTGAGTTGGACGTCGCTGAGGGTGGCGGCTCAGCGGGCGTCGTCCGGCAGCAGCCGGGCGAGGGTGCGCACGGCGCGGTACTGCAGGGTCTTGATGGCCCCCTCGTTCTTGCCCATCACGCGGGCGGTCTCGGCGACGGAGAGACCCTGCAGGAAGCGGAGCGTCACGCACTCCTGCTGCTGGGGGTTGAGCCGGCGCACCGCGTCGAGGAGGGCGGCGTTGGAGAGGGACTCCAGGACGGAGTCCTCCGGGGAGCGCTCGACCTCGTTGGCGTCGAGCATCTCGCCGGTGGTGACCTCCAGGCGGAAGCGGCTGGACTTGAAGTGGTCGGCGACGAGGTTGCGGGCGATGGTGACGAGCCAGGCGCCGAAGTCGCGGCCCTGCCAGGTGAAGGTGCCGATGCGGCGCAGGGCGCGCAGAAAGGTCTCGCTGGTGAGGTCCTCGGCGGTCGCCCGGCCGCCCACCCGGTAGTAGATGTAGCGGTAGACGGTGTCGTTGTACTGGTCGTAGAGCCGGCCGAAGGCTTCGGCCTCGCCGGCCTGGGCGCGTTCGACGAGGTCCATCATCCGGGCGCTGTCGCTGTCCGCGGCCGGGCGGCGGGCGGTGGCGCCGGTCGTGCGTCCTCGTCCGCCGACGGCGGCGCTGCCGTCGGCGAGCGCGTAGCACGGGCCGACGGGGGCGCCGGCTACGGCGAGGGCGGGGACGGCGTACGCGGTGGGGACGAAGCCGCGCAACAGGTCTTGGACCGTTGCGCGCAGCGTAGCCAGGCCCGAGGCGTCAACCCCGACGTGTGGGTACACGGGACTCCCAGAGGCAGAGCTTCCATCACGTGCAGTGCGGAACCGTTCACCCGTCGTAGCGACGGAGGGGTACCGGATTGCGTCTGAGGAGAATAACGCTTCGTGCAGGCGCTGCTACACCCAGTTGCTCAAATCATCGATTACGTCGCTTCCGTAACCGTTTGACGCTCTATCGGGTGCCGCAGCGTGACCGTTTGCTGATCGAATCCGTCCATGTTCGTCGCGGTACGGGGCGTGTTGTGGCCGTGTGCAGCCAACGCGGCCGGGCGGAGCGGGTGCTGCCAGGGCTGTCACGGGGCTGTCCCGGCGCCGGTCGCGGGCCTGCCGTGGTCCGGTCGGCGCAGGTCGTGGGCAGGTCGTGGGCCCGCCCCGGAGCCGGTCGTACGCCTGTCCTCGGCATCGGTCCTCGGCGCCTGTCCCGGGCGCCTGTCATGCGCCTGGCGTCGGCGCTTGCCGGACGCGTGGCGTGGGCCCGGTCGCGGGCCCGGTCAGCTGAAGCGGCGGCGTCGGTGCAGGGCGAGCGCCGCCGCCGTGCCGCCGGCCACCGCGCCCACGCCCGCCGCCGCCGGGATGCCGACCTTCGCCGCCTTGCGGCCGGTGCGGTAGTCGCGCAGCCGCCAGTCCAGTTCGCGGGCGTGCTTGCGCAATTTGCTGTCCGGGTTGATGGCGTAGGGGTGGCCGACCAGGGAGAGCATCGGGATGTCGTTGTGGGAGTCGCTGTAGGCGGCGCAGCGGGAGAGGTCCAGGCCTTCCGCGGCGGCCAGCGCGCGCACCGCCTCCGCCTTGGCGGGGCCGTGCAGCGGTTCGCCGACGAGTTTGCCGGTGTACACGCCGTCGACCGATTCGGCGACCGTGCCGAGGGCGCCGGTCAGGCCGAGCCGGCGGGCGATGACCTGGGCGATCTCGACCGGGGCCGCGGTGACCAGCCACACCTTCTGGCCGGCGTCCAGGTGGGCCTGCGCGAGGGCGCGGGTGCCCGGCCAGATGCGCTCGGCCATGTACTCGTCGTAGATCTCCTCGCCGATCGACTTCAGTTCGGCGACGCGGTGGCCCTTGACGATGGACAGCGCCGAGTCGCGGGCCTCCTGCATGTGCTCGGGGTCCTCGACCCCGGCCAGCCGGAACCAGGCCTGCTGCCAGGCGAACCTCGCCAGGTCCCGCGTCTCGAAGAACTTCCGCTTGTACAGGCCGCGGCCGAAGTGGAACAGCGCGGCGCCCTGCATGACGGTGTTGTCCAGGTCGAAGAAGGCGGCGGCCTTGTCGTCGCCGAGCACCGGGAACGCGGGTTCCTCGGGTGCCGGTACCTCCTGCGAGTGCTTGCGCGCTGCCTCCGCCGAGGCCTCGCCTGCCAACACGCTCCGCGCCGTGGCGGAGCGCCTACGGTGAGTGAGCCATCCGAGAGCGGCCATGACCGTGAGCATAGCCATTTCGTGCGCCGCTTCCCCGGTCATGAGGTTCGAACGCTGTGAACTCTCCGCGGCCGTGTCGTTAAGACAGGCGCGACAATGGCCGGCATGACTCCCATCTTCCGGCGCAAGGCCGCTCCCGCGGAGCGGCTGGTCACCCTCATCGGCAAGCCCGGCTGCCACCTGTGCGACGACGCGCGGCTCGTCGTCGAGAAGGTCTGCGGCGATCTCGGCGTCCCCTTCGAGGAGAAGGACATCACCCAGGACCGCAAGCTGTACGACGAGTACTGGGAGCAGGTGCCCGTGGTGCTCGTCGACGGCAGGCAGCACACCTTCTGGCGGGTGGACGAAAATCGCCTCCGCAAAGAACTGACCGACTAGTACAGGTGTCCGGCGGGTGTCGCTTAGGATCGATGGTGGTCTGGTCTCGGGGGCGGGATTTCGCGAGGAGTGAGTCGGTTTTGCCCCCAGGAACAGTGCGCGTGACCCCGGTCACGTTGGCCGGGCAAATCGGACACAATCTTTGTGCACGCGTTCACAAAGACATAGCCTGCATTCGACGGGGCGGTCTGGGGACGTGTGACCGCCTACAGCCCCGCTCTACCCGCAGGAGCACCGTGGCAACTGGCCGAACACACCGACCGGCGACCCGTAGCCGAGGGATTCCCGAGGCCACCGTCGCCCGCCTTCCGCTGTACCTCCGGGCGCTCACCGCACTGTCGGAGCGCTCGGTGCCCACGGTCTCCTCCGAGGAGCTCGCGGCCGCGGCGGGCGTCAACTCCGCCAAGCTGCGCAAGGACTTCTCCTATCTCGGCTCCTACGGGACCCGGGGCGTGGGGTACGACGTGGAGTATCTCGTCTACCAGATCTCCCGTGAACTCGGTCTGACCCAGGACTGGCCGGTTGTCATCGTCGGCATCGGAAACCTCGGCGCCGCGCTGGCCAACTACGGCGGGTTCGCCTCCCGCGGTTTCCGGGTCGCCGCCCTCATCGACGCCGATCCCGCGATGGCCGGGAAGCCGGTCGCCGGGATCCCGGTGCAGCACACCGACCACCTGGAGACGATCATCCAGGACAACGGCGTCAGCATCGGCGTGATCGCGACCCCCGCCGGCGCCGCCCAGCAGGTCTGCGACCGGCTGGTGGCGGCCGGGGTGACCAGCATCCTGAACTTCGCGCCGACGGTGCTGAACGTCCCCGACGGCGTCGACGTGCGCAAGGTCGACCTCTCCATCGAGCTGCAGATCCTCGCCTTCCACGAGCAGCGCAAGGCCGGCGAGGAAGCCGCGTCCGGCGACGGCGGCGTCACGGTCGCCGCCCGCACCGAGTCCGCCGACCAGGGGCCCGACGGGGACGTCCCCGCCGTGATGCCGGCATGAGTCTCCTCGTCGTCGGACTGAGTCACCGCAGTGCCCCGGTCAGCGTCCTGGAGCGCGCCGCGCTGGCCTCGGACGCCCAGATCAAGCTGCTGCACGACACCGTCGCCGCCGAGCCGGCCACCGAGGCCGCCGTGCTGGCCACCTGCAACCGCATCGAGCTGTACGCCGACGTGGACAAGTTCCACGCCGGTGTCGCCGAGCTGTCCACGCTGCTGGCCCGGCACAGCGGCGTCGGGCTGGAGGAGCTCACGCCCTACCTGTACGTCCACTACGAGGACCGCGCCGTCCACCACCTGTTCTCGGTGGCCTGCGGGCTGGACTCGATGGTCGTCGGCGAGGGGCAGATCCTCGGGCAGATCAAGGACTCCCTGGCCAGGGCGCAGGACCTGCACACCGCCGGGAAGCTGCTGAACGACCTGTTCCAGCAGGCCCTCAGGGTCGGCAAGCGCGCCCACTCCGAGACCGGCATCGACCGCGCCGGCCAGTCGCTGGTCACCTTCGGCCTGGAGCAGCTGGCCGCGGGCGGCGAGGTGCAGCTCTGGGCGCGCGGCAAGAGAGCCCTCGTCATAGGCGCCGGTTCGATGTCGTCGCTGGCCGCGGCGACGCTCGCGCGGGCCGGGGTCGCCGAGGTCGTGGTCGCCAACCGCACCCTCGACCGCGCCGAGCGCCTCGCGCAGATCCTCACCGAGGGCGCCGACACGGGCGTGGCGGCCCGCGCGGTGCCGATGGAGTCCGTGCCGGACGAGCTGACACGTGCCGACGTCGCCGTCTCCTGTACCGGTGCCACCGGGCTCGTGCTGACGGCGGCGGCGGTCGCCGCGGCGACCGGGGCCCGGGCGCCCGAGAGCGGCCCGGCAGGTCCCACGGACGGCCGGGCCGACGTACGCGACGACGCCCCGCGCGACCTGCCGCCCACGCCGGCCACCCTCCTCGACACCGAGGAAGGCCGGCCGCTCGAGCTGTCCGCCGCGCAGACCCGCTTCTCCGTCATGGGCGAGGCCGCCGTGGCCGGCATGGACGCGGCGACCCTGGAGCAGCACGGCGCCTGGGTCGCGGGCGGCAGCGCCGACCGGCGGGAGACGGCGCGCCGCAGCCTCGAGGCCGACGCCGAGCTGATCACCGCGCTCGCCGCGACCGCCGCCGCCGTCGGCCGGATCCCCGAGCGCCGCAGACCCGAGCCGGTTCCCGAGCCGCAGCGGCCGGAGCCGGTGCTGTTCCTGCTGGACCTGGCGATGCCCCGGGACATCGACGCGGCCGTGCACCGGCTGAGCGGGGTGCGCCTGGTGGACATCGAGTCGCTCGCCGACGCCTCGGCCGACGCGCCGATGGCCGCCGACGTCGACCAGGTCCGCCGTATCGTCGCCGACGAGGTCGCCGCCTTCGGCGCGGCGCAGCGGGCCGCGCACATCACGCCCACCGTGGTCGCCCTGCGCACCATGGCCGCCGACGTCGTCGCGGGCGAGATCGCCCGGCTCGAGGGACGGCTGCCCGGTCTCGACGCCAAGCACCGCGCCGAGATCACCCAGACGGTCAAGCGCGTTGTCGACAAGCTGCTGCACGCGCCGACCGTACGGGTCAAGCAGCTCGCGGCCGAGCCCGGCGGCGCCGGGTACGCGGACGCGCTGCGCACCCTCTTCGACCTCGACCAGGAGACGGTGGCCGCCGTCTCCCGCGCCGACGGCTCCGACACCTCCGAAAAGAACAGCAAGAACCGAGGGCCGGCATGAAAGACAAGGCACTGAGGCTCGGGACCCGGCGAAGCAAGCTCGCCATGGCCCAGTCCGGGCAGGTGGCGGACGCCGTGAGCCAGGTGACCGGACGGCCCGTGGAACTCGTCGAGATCACCACCTACGGCGACACCTCCCGCGAGCACCTCGCGCAGATCGGCGGCACGGGCGTGTTCGTGGCCACCCTGCGGGAGGCGCTGCTGCGCGGCGAGGTCGACTTCGCGGTTCATTCGCTGAAGGACCTGCCGACCGCGCAGCCCGAGGACCTGGTCCTGGCCGCGATACCCGTGCGCGAGGACCCGAGGGACGTCATCGTCGCCCGGGACGCGCTGAAGTTCACCGACCTGCCCCGCGGGGCGCGGATCGGCACCGGCTCCCCGCGCCGGATGGCCCAGCTGAACGCGTACGCGCGCAGCCACGGGCTGGACATCGAGATACGTCCGATCCGGGGCAACGTCGACACGCGGATCGGATACGTGCACGACGGCGAGCTCGATGCCGTCGTACTGGCCGCCGCCGGGCTGAACCGGCTCGGCCGCCTCGACGAGGTGACCGACTTCCTGTCGGTCGACACGATTCTGCCGGCCCCCGGCCAGGGGGCCCTGGCGGTCGAATGCGCCGCGCACCGCGCGGAGCTGATCGCCGCGCTCGGCGAGCTCGACGACCCGTTCACGCGGGCCGCCGTGACGGCCGAGCGTGCACTGCTCGCCGCCCTGGAGGCCGGCTGCAGCGCCCCGGTGGGCGCGCTGGCCGACTTCCTGGCCGACGGGCAGAACGATAAGGAAATGCGCCTGCGCGGCGTCGTCGGCACGACCGACGGCGCGAGCACGGTGCAGCTGTCCACCACCGGTCCCGTGCCCCAGACGCACGACCGGGCAACGGAGCTCGGCCGCGCACTCGCCGCCGAGATGCTTGCCCAGGGCGCGGCCGGTCTGATGGGGGAGCGAGCACAGTGAGCCCCACCACCCTTCCCACCGGCCTCGTACACGGGCACGTCACCTTCCTGGGTGCCGGACCCGGAGATCCGGGACTGTTGACTCTGCGCGCCGTCGAGGCGCTGGCGAACGCGGACGTTCTGGTCGCCGAGCACGACGTGCTCGACGTGGTGCGCAAGCACGCCAGGCAAGGCGTCGCCGAAGTGCACACCGACCCGGACCCCTCGTCGGATCCGGTGCCGGGCACGGGCGCACCTCAGCTGGCGGTCGTTGACGGCACGTCAACAACCGCTGGTGTCCCCGTGGTAAGGGATGCCGCACATCTTGTCATGGAGGCCGCGCGGGGCGGCAGGCGGGTCGTGCGTGCGGTGTCCGGGGACCCGGGACTCGATACGTACGCCGCCGCCGAAATGCTCGCCTGCGCCGCCGCCGGTGTTCCCTTCGAGGTCGTGCCGGGTGTCGCCACGGCCGTCGGCGTGCCCGCGTACGCCGGTGTCCCGCTGCGGGACGCGCAGGGCGCGGACGTGCGGTTCGTGGACGCCCGCACGGCGTCGGACCGGTGCTGGACGGAGGTGGGCGCCTCGGACGGGACGGTGGTCGTCTCCACCACCCTCGACTCCGTCGCCGCCGCCGCGGGCGAACTGGTGTCCGCTGGCCGCAAGCCCGACACCCCCCTGACGGTCACGGTGGCCGGCACGACCACGCGCCAGCGCACCTGGACCGCCACCCTCGGCACGATCGCGCAGACGCTGAAGCAGGCCAAGGTGCTGCCCTCGCCCGAGGGCGGCCGGCCGGTGATAGCCGTGGTCGGTGAGCGTTCCTCCGCCGCCCAGCGCGACCAGCTGTCGTGGTTCGAGTCCAAGCCGCTGTTCGGCTGGCGGGTGCTCGTGCCGCGGACCAAGGAGCAGGCGGCGTCGCTCTCCGACCAGCTGCGCTCCTACGGGGCCGTGCCGCACGAGGTCCCGACCATCGCCGTCGAGCCGCCGCGCACGCCCCAGCAGATGGAGCGTGCCGTCAAGGGCCTGGTGACGGGCCGCTACGAGTGGATCGCGTTCACGTCGGTCAACGCGGTCAGGGCCGTGCGGGAGAAGTTCGAGGAGTACGGCCTCGACGCGCGTGCCTTCGCGGGCATCAAGGTCGCGGCGGTGGGCGAGCAGACCGCGAAGGCGCTGATCGCCTTCGGCGTGAAGCCGGACCTGGTGCCGAGCGGCGAGCAGTCGGCCGCGGGCCTGCTGGAGGACTGGCCGCCGTACGACCCCGTCTTCGACCCGATCGACCGCGTCTTCCTGCCGCGCGCCGACATCGCCACCGAGACCCTCGTCGCCGGGCTCATCGAGCTGGGCTGGGAGGTCGACGACGTCACCGCCTACCGGACGGTGCGGGCGTCGCCGCCGCCGGCCGAGACGCGGGAGGCGATCAAGGGGGGTGGCTTCGACGCCGTTCTCTTCACGTCGTCCTCGACCGTGCGGAACCTGGTGGGCATCGCCGGCAAGCCGCACAACGTCACGGTGATCGCGTGCATCGGTCCGGCGACGGCGAAGACCGCCGAGGAGCACGGCCTGCGGGTCGACGTCATGGCCCCGGAGCCGTCCGTGCACAAGCTGGCGGAGGCCCTGGCCGACTTCGGCAGGCGCCGCCGCGCGGCGGCCCTGGAGGCCGGCGACCCGGTCACCCGGCCGAGCGAGCGGCGACCGGGGGCGCGGAGGCGCCGGTCTACGACCTGATCCGGTCGCCGGTCGCCGGTCCGGAGAGGGGTCCGACGGGAGTCCAGTGAGGCGGAGCGTTTCTGCAGAAACGCTCCGCCTCGCGCTTCTCCGCGTGCGTCTACTCCGTCAGCGCCCGGAGGCGTACGGCAGGAAGGACGCCCAGGTGGCGGGCGCCAGAGTGAGGCGGGGGCCGGTGGGGTTCTTGGAGTCGCGGACGAGGATGTGGCTCTCGTCCGGGGTGGCCACTTCGACGCAGCTCGGCCCGTCCGCTGTGCTGTAGCTGCTCTTTATCCACTCCAGCTCGGAGCTGGGCTTGAGGCTCATGTCTCTCCCCGCACTTTCTCGATGAGATTCAGGGACTTCCGTGGCGTGAGAGCTTGTGCCCGGATGATCCCATAACGCATGTCGAGGACGGTGGTCTCTTTGGGGCCGCAGAACACGCGACTGGTGAGCGGTGCTTCGCTGAGCCCAACGGTTGCGCCGTCCTTGAGTTTCAGCAGTCTGAACGAGCCGTCGATCCCCGAGTTCTCCTCACTGCTGAGCGGAAGGATCTGCAGGTCGACGTTGGGCAACCGGGCCACGTCCAGTAGCCGTTCGAGCTGTTCGCGCATGACCATCCTGGCTCCGATCGGCCGCCGCAGGGTCGCCTCGCACAGCACAAAGCTGAACAATGGCTTGGCCGTTGTGCTGCCGATGATCTCCTGGCGAGCCAGCCGTGCGGCCAACTGCTGTTCCAACTCCTCTCCCGCAAAGGGCGGTCGGCGGGAGCTGAACACCGCCCGTGCGTAGTCTCCGGTCTGGAGCAGGCCGTCGACAACGGAGTTGTTGTAGGAGCAGATCTGTACCGCCTCAACCTCCAGGCGCCTTACGTCCCGCACCTTCTTCGGGTACCGAACCTCCGCCACGTCCTCCTTCATCGCGGCGATACGGCCGCCTGCCGCCAGCACCTCGTCCGCCGCGTCCAGGTACTCCGGCCGGGGAATCCGCCGCCCTCGCTCCACCGAGGACACCAGCTCTTCCCCGTACCCGATGGCCGCCCCGAACTCCGCCTGGGTGAGGCCGGCGATCTCCCGCCACAGCTTCAACTGCCGTACGACCGTGCGCATCACGGCCCCGGCCTCGTCGTCCTCCGGCCCCGCTTCCCACTCGTTCACGTCCGTCGCCCTCCCGTCGCGCGCCCTTCCCCGGACCAACTCCGGCCGCCCGCGCCCGGTCGCCCCGGACAGCCCGGACGGAATCCGGACACCTCGCGTACAGCCGTCCGCCGTACGAGCCGTCCACCTTCACACGCTACGCATGCGTGAACACACTGAGTGATGTGAATCAGGGGAACACCACACGTCAGGGTGGCCGGTGACGATGCCCGTCGCCCCCGAGACCGACGCCGTGCGACTGCGCGGGGCGATGGCGGAGGACCTCGCCGCGCGCGGGTTGCTGGACGATCCGGCCTGGCGTGCGGCAGTGCAGGCGGTGCCCCGGCACCGGTTCGTGCCCGGCTTCTACCTGCCCGGCGGCGAGCCGGACGGGCGGGGGCTGACCGTATGGCAGCCCGTCACCGCCGCGCTCGATCACGGGCGCTGGCTGGCGGCCGCGTACTCGGACACCACGCTGATCACGCAGTTCGACGGAGACGAACCCGACTGGAAGGACCCGGCCGAGCGGCACGGCGGGGCCCCGACCTCGTCCTCCACCCTGCCGTCGCTCGTGCTGCGGATGTGGGCCGATGTCGAAGTCAGGGAAGGGCACACCGTGCTGGAGATCGGTACGGGGACGGGCTATTCGACCGCGCTCGCCTGCGAACGCCTCGGTTCCGGCGGCGTCACGAGCATCGAGGTGGACGCGCGCCGGCTCGAACAGGCCGCGGGCGCGCTGCACGCCTGCGGTTACACGCCGACGCTCGCGGTCGCGGACGGACTGTACGGGTACTGGCCCGAGGCCCCGTTCGACCGGATCGTGGCGGCCTGCTCCTTCCGGGCCGTGCCCCCGGCCCTGGTCGCCCAGACCCGGCCGGGCGGAAAGATCCTGCTGACCCTCTCGGGCTGGCTGTACGGGTATGCCAGGGTGCTGCTCACGGTCGCCGAGGACGGCACCGCCGAGGGCCGTCTGCTGGGCGGCACGGTCTCCTTCATGTCGGCGCGCACGCACGCGGCGCCGGCCTTCGGCAACCCCGCCCACTGGGCGGCCGAGCTGCCGGAGAGGCCACGGACCGCTCGACACGATCCCGAGCGGATCACCGCCGCCACCGAAGAGGCCTTCCACCTGCGCTTCCTCGTGCAGAGCGCCGTACCCGACGTGCAGATGGTCGCCGTCGGTGACGTCGTGCACCTGGTCGACGTGGTCAGCGGGTCGGCCGCCGCGCTGACCACGGACGGCGACGGTGGCGGGAAAGTGCGGGAGGGAGGGCCGGTGCGGCTGTGGGAACGCGTCGAGCGGGTTCTCGATGCCTACGACGAGGCTGGACGGCCGGGACCGGAGACCTTCACCCTGTGCGTCGACGAAGGCGGGCAGCACCTGCGGCATCCGCGGCTGCCCTGTCTACCGCTGCCGTCGCCCTGACGGGTCGGGGGGCCTTGCCGGGATCAACCCCGGCCGGCCGCGCCCGGTCTCCCCGGGCGCCCCGGACGGGACCGGACGCCGTACGGACAGCCGTCGGCCGCACGGGCCTTCCGTATTCACAGAGAACGGTCGACTGGACACGCCGGGTGATGTGAATCAAGAAATCACCGTACCGTGCGTCCCGCTCCGCCAGTTCTTCGTGCCGCTGTCCGCCACGCGCCGCGGCGCACGTCTCGCCCGGCTGCTCGCCACCGAGCAACTGCGCGCATGGGACGTGCCGTTGGCCCCGGCCCGGCTGATCGTGGCCGAACTCGCGACGAACGCGGCGGTGCACGGCCGGGTTCCGGGGCGGAGCTTCCGGCTCACCCTCTCCGTCCACCGGTCCGCCGTCCTGCGCATCGAGGTCACGGACACGCGAGGTGACCGACTGCCCGTCAGCCCGCGGGCGACCGTCGACCCACCCGCGGAGTCGGGGTACGGCCTGCTGCTCGTCGGGGAGTTGGCGGACCGCTGGGGCGTGCGATGCGGACCGGTGCCGTCGAAGACCGTCTGGGCGGAGGTGGGTCTCGGGCCCGAGGCGATCGGGTGAGGTTTCGGTGAAGCGGCCCGAGGTCCGGCCGGACGCGGCAGTATCGCGCCGGTGAACACAGGATGCGCAGACCTCTGGCATCACTACGGCCGCACCCGCCACGCCACCGACGGACTGTGCCCGGCGACTTTCGGTGGAACTGGGGCCAGGACGGTGGGCCGGGGGCTGAAGTGCTCGGCGACCTGAGCGAGCGCCGGGCGGACCTTCACCAGGGGCTCCTCGAACTCGCCTGCTCGATCATCTGCCTGCGGCGGCTCTCTCGATCATTCTGAAACGATCAGTCACTCACTGTGTGGCGGCTCGGCCCCAGGACCGCATCTCGGGGCGTCGACGGGGACTCCTTGTCGCCTCGGCAGCGGAAGGCACTGCTGACGGAGATCGCGGAGACCGACTGGAGTCCGGAAGAGGGCGTGGCCGGCGGGGCCACGGAAGAATCCGGAGATTCCCGGCGGCCTGCCTGAGCCGGGCGTGGCCGGCCCCCGTCGGACCAGGCGGCCCCGACACACCGTCGGCAAAGGTGTTGCCGGGGCGGGCGTAGCGTAGGGCGTATGACGAAGTACGGTTCCTTTCCCGGTACGCGTCCCCGTCGGCTGCGCACCACCCCGGCCATGCGGCGCATGGTCGCCGAGACGCGGCTGCACCCCGCCGACTTCATCCTCCCGGCGTTCGTGCGGGAGGGCGTCAGCGAGCCCGTGCCGATCGGCTCGATGCCCGGCGTCGTACAGCACACGCGGGACAGTCTGAAGAAGGCCGCCGCGGAGGCGGTGGCGGCCGGGATCTCCGGGATCATGCTGTTCGGCGTGCCGGAGGAGGAGAAGAAGGACGCCGTCGGCACGCCGGGGACCGACCCGGAGGGCATTCTCCAGGTCGCCATCCGGGACGTGCGGGCCGAGGTCGGCGACGACCTGCTCGTCATGTCCGACCTGTGCCTCGACGAGACCACCGACCAC
Organism: Streptomyces sp. NPDC020490; assembly: GCF_044335305.1. Classification (NCBI taxonomy): domain Bacteria; kingdom Bacillati; phylum Actinomycetota; class Actinomycetes; order Kitasatosporales; family Streptomycetaceae; genus Streptomyces; species Streptomyces sp. NPDC020490. The sequence goes on from NZ_JBIRUY010000016.1 coordinate 21,614, forward strand.
GGGCACTGCGGGGTGCTGGACGCGGAAGGGCGCGTCGACAACGACGCGACCCTGGAGCGGTACGCCGAGATGGCCCAGGTCCAGGCCGACGCAGGCGCCCACGTCGTGGGGCCCAGCGGGATGATGGACGGCCAGATCGGCGTCATCCGCGACGCCCTGGACCAGATCGGGCGGGAGGACGTCGCGATCCTCGCCTACACCGCGAAGTACGCCTCCGCCTTCTACGGGCCCTTCCGCGAGGCCGTCGCCTCCTCCCTCCAGGGCGACCGGAAGACCTACCAGCAGGACCCGGCCAACCTGCGCGAGTCGATGCGGGAGCTGGCCCTCGACCTGGAGGAGGGCGCCGACATGGTGATGGTCAAGCCGGCCGGCCCCTACCTCGACGTCCTGGCGCGCGTCGCCGACGCCGTGGACGTGCCGGTCGCCGCGTACCAGATCTCCGGCGAGTACTCGATGATCGAGGCCGCCGCCGAGAAGGGCTGGATCGACCGCGACCGGGCCATCCTGGAGACGCTGACCGGCATCCGGCGGGCGGGCGCGCAGAACATCCTCACCTACTGGGCCACCGAGGTGGCCCAGAAGCTGCGCGCTCAGTAGGTCAGCAGGGTCAGTAGGCCAGGGCGTCGTCCATGCTCTGCTGCCAGTACGTCACCGACAGGGTGCTGTCGTAGTACACGCCCTTGGCCGGCAGCGCGGGCGTCGCGGCGGCGCCCCCGCCGCACAACCCACGGCGAAGGTGCCGCCGCCCACCGGTGACGACGCCACCGCGTGGGTGGTCGCGGTGGGGGCCGTCTCCTCCGGCGAGCAGTACGTGACGCTCACCGTGCAGGGCACCGGCCGGCAGACGGTGGTGCTGGAGCGGATGACCGTCCGCATGGCCGGCAAGCGGTCGCCGCTCGCCTGGAACGACTACGCGATGGGCTATCCCGGCGTCGGCTGCGGCGGCGACGTGCCGACCCGGTCCTTCACGGTGGCGCTCGACGCCGCGCGGCCCGCCGTGGTGCCCGAGGCGGGGCACCGGGACTTCCCGTTCAAGGTGAGCGAGTCCGACCCGGAGGTCTTCTACGCCAAGGCCGACGCCTCGGCGTACGACGTGCGCTGGTACCTGGAACTGGACTGGTCCAGCGGCTCGCGGCACGGGACGCTGGTTCTGGACGACCACGGCCGCCCGTTCCACACCAGCGGCAACAACGGCCGTCCGGGCTACGAGTTCCCGCTCGGCGGCTCGCAGTGGGTCGCGGAGGGGACGACGGACGTTTCCTGAGCACGTCGTAGGAAGATTTCGGGCACCGGCAAGTCGTTTCCGAAGTTAGGTTGTTGACGGCCTGTCGTCTTCTGTCGAAAAGCTGCCTCGATCTGTCAGGGAGACTTCCGTGCCCGGTGACGCGCTCAGCCAAGACCCCGCCGAGCTGAGAAGGAGGATCGACACCACCAAGGCGCACCCCGCCCGCGTCTACGACGTCTTCCTGGGCGGCAAGGACAACTACCCCGTCGACCGGGCCGCGGCCGCCGCCGCGCTCGCCGCCAACCCGCGCGGCTACCTCGACGTGCGGCACAACCGCGACTTCATGCGCCGCGCCGTCACCACGCTGGCCAGGGAGGACGGCATCCGCCAGTTCCTCGACATCGGCACCGGCCTGCCCACCGCGGAGAACGTCCACCAGATCACCCAGCGGATCATCCCCGACTCCCGCGTGGTCTACGTCGACAACGACCCGGTGGTGCTGGCGCACGCGCGCGCCCTGCTCACCTCCGGGCCCGAGGGGCGCACCGACTACATCGACGCCGACTTCAAGAACCCCGCGCAGATCCTCGAACAGGCCGCCAAGATCCTGGACGTCGACGAGCCGGTCGCGCTCTGCCTGGTCGCCATCCTGCACTTCGTCGAGGACGAGGAGGCGTACCCGATCGTGCGCGGCCTCATCGACGCGCTGCCGTCCGGCAGCCGCCTGGTCCTCAGCCACCTCACCGAGGACCTCAACCCCGAGAACATCCGAGCCGTCCAACGCACCTACACCGAGCGGGGCTTCACCTTCGTCCTGCGTACCAGGGCGGAGGTCGAGCGCTTCCTCACCGACAACTCCCTGGTGCCCGCCGAGCCCGGCGTGGTCCCGGTCCACCGCTGGCGCCCCGACGGCGACGCCCCGGTGCCCGAACAGCCGGGTGCCGCCCACCTGGAGACCCTCGACGCCATCGAGAGGGTCCGGTACGCCGACATCAACGACGTCACGGACGCCGACATCAACGTCTACGCCGCCGTCGGCAACAAGCGGTGACCACCCGGGCGGGCAGCGGCGTACGGCCGTCCGTATCCCGGAAAGCCGCTTGTAGGTTGCACGTACTTCCCTAGGCTGCGGCGGGAGACGACGTCGCCGCAGCCGAAGGAGCCGTGTCATGACCGTCACCGAGCCCGTTCCAGCCTCCGCTCCCGCTCCCGCCCCTGTCTCCGCTCCCGTGCCGCCGCTCGCGGCACGGGTCCGTACGGTCGGCGGCTCGCCGGTACGGGACATCCTCGCCGTCACCGCCCGCCCCGAGGTCGTCAACTTCGCGGGCGGGCTGCCGGCCCCTGAACTGTTCGACGCCGACGGCGTCGCGGACGCCTTCCGGGCCGTCCTCGCCGAGGTGCCCGAACGGGCGCTGCAGTACTCCACGACGGAGGGCGAGCCCGCACTGCGGGCCGCGCTCGCCGCCCGTACCGGTGCCCGCGGCCTCGCCACCGACGCCGACGACATCCTGGTCACCACCGGCTCCCAGCAGGCGCTCTCCCTCCTCGCCACCGCCCTGCTCGAACCCGGCGACACCGTCCTCGTCGAGGACCCGTGCTATCTGGCGGCCCTCCAGGCCTTCGGCCTCGCGGGCGCGCGCGTCGTGGCCGTGCCGACGGACGCCGACGGCGTCGACCCCGAGGCGCTGGAGGCGCTGGTGGTGAGCGAGCGGCCGAAGCTCCTCTACACCGTGCCCACCTTCCAGAACCCGACCGGCCGCACCATGCCCGCCGGGCGCCGGGCCGCCGTCGCCGCGGTGGCCGCCCGCCGGGGGCTGTGGATCGTCGAGGACGACCCCTACGGCGAACTCCGCTTCGAGGGCGAGCGGGTGCCCTGGATCGCCTCCTTCGACGACGCCCGCGACCGGACCGTGCTGCTCGGCTCCTTCTCCAAGGTCATGGCGCCCGGCCTGCGGCTGGGCTGGCTGCGGGCGCCCGCCGCGCTGCGCCGGGCCTGCGCGATCGCCAAGCAGGCCGCGGACCTGCACACCCCGACCGTCAACCAGCTCGCCGCGGCCCGGTACCTGGCCGACCGGGACCTGGACGGGCACGTCGTCCGGGTGGCCGGGGCCTACCGCGAGCGCCGCGACGCGATGCTCGCCGGGCTGGCCGACGCCCTTCCCGACGGTTCCACGTGGAACCGGCCCGCCGGCGGCATGTTCCTGTGGGCCCGGCTGCCGGAGGGGTACGACACCACGGCCCTGCTGCCGGACGTGGTGCGACACGACGTGGCGTACGTGCCCGGCGCGCCCTTCCACGCGGGCACGCCGGACACCTCGACGATGCGCCTGTGCTTCGTCACGCACACGCCGGAGGAGATCACGGAGGGGCTGCGCAGGCTGGGCAGGGCCTTCGGCGGCAAAACCCTCGGCTGAGCCCGGCCGGGGGCTGAGTCCGGGGGCTGAGTCCGGGGCCGAGCCGGCGGAGCTGAGTCCGGGCTGAGTCCAGAGCCTCAGTCCCACCAGAACGACCACATCCGCTGGTCCTGGACCGCGTGCTCGGCGTACGCGCGCACCGTCTCGTGGTGTCCCTGGACGATGTTGTCCGGGCAGAACGCGAAGTGCTCGGCGGCCACCGCCTCGGCCTCGGCCCGGGTGGTGGGCGGCGCCGCGACCGACAGGACCAGCTGGTCGTAGGTGAGCGCGACGACGCGGACGCCGAAGCGGTCCTCCCAGGAGCGCAGGACCGCACAGAGTACGGCCGTGTCGTCCTCGTGGTTCAGCGGGCCGGGCCAGCCGAGGGCCGCCGGTATGTCGGCGGAGCGGCGGGCGGGGACCAGCGCGAGGCGGGGATCCTCGAACCAGGAGCCGTCCTCCAGGAGGCGGTCGGCGATCTCGGCCGCCCGGACGTCGGGGTCGGCGGACAGGGCCCGCTCGGGGGCGAGGCCGGGCCAGTCCGGGCCGAAGGGGGCGAGCGTCTCCTCGAGGTCCTCGACGGTCGGCTCCAGGTCCGGGCCGTCCTCCTCGACGCCGGACGCGTCCGCCACGTAGTCCTCCCAGAACCCGGCCAGCACCTCGTCGGCGTCGTGATCACCGGGGTAGGACATCTTCCCGGGCCGCAACTCCCACTGGTCCGGGCCGCCCACCTGGTCGCCCACGTCCACGAGCACCGGCAGCAGCCCCAGCCGGGAGGCGGGCCCGGCGAGCCGCGCCCAGTTGCCGGAGGACGCCGAGCGCCCGGCGTGCCACAGCAGCGGCTCGTGCCACGCGCCCTCGTTCGTGGCGTCGATCAGTCTCCCGGGCGGGAGTTCCAGCCCGAGCGCACGCCCGCTCGGATCGGTCGCCAGCCTGGGCAGCGGGTTGGGAAGGGTAGCCATGCCAGTGACTGTAGGGGCAGCCACTGACATCGACGCTCCGCTTGCCGCACCCCGGTCGTACAGGGGGTGCGGAGCGGAGCGCCGGGCCGTGCGTCAGAGGCGCTCGGGCGTCCTGATGCCCAGCAGGGCCATGCCCTCGTGCAGGGTGCGGGCCGTGACCTCGCACAGGAAGAGGCGGTTCTCGACCTGCTCGGGCGTCTCGGCCTTCAGGACCGGGCACTTGTCGTAGAACGAGGTGTACAGGGACGCGAGCTGGTACAGGTACGCCGTCAGCTTGTGCGGGGCGTACTCCCTCGCGGCCTCCGCGACCGTCTCCGCGAACTGGTCCAGGTGCAGGCCCAGCGCCCGCTCCGGGGCGGTCAGCTCCAGCTCCGGGTGCGCGGCCGGGCGCGCCTCGCCGGCCTTGCGGAGGATCGACCGGATCCGGGCGAACGCGTACTGGAGGTACACGGACGTGTCGCCGTTCAGCGACACCATCTGGTCCAGGTCGAACTTGTAGTCGCGGCTCGCCGACGTCGACAGGTCCGCGTACTTCACCGCGCCGATGCCCACCTGGGCGCCGCGCTCGGCGATCTCCTCCTCCGACAGGTCCTGCGCCTTCTCCCGCACCACGGCGCTGGCCCGCTCGATCGCCTCGTCGAGCAGGTCGACCAGCCGCACCGTCTCGCCCTCACGGGTCTTGAACGGCTTGCCGTCCTTGCCGAGGACCGTGCCGAACGCGAGCTGCGCCGCCTGCACGTCGTCGTTCAGCCAGCCGGCCCGGCGGGCGGTCTCGAAGACCATCCGGAAGTGCAGCCCCTGGCGGGCGTCGACGACGTACAGCAGGGAGTGCGCCTTCAGGTTGAAGACGCGGTCGCGGATCGCCGACAGGTCCGTGGCCGCGTAGCCGTAGCCGCCGTCGGACTTCTGCACGATCAGCGGGACCGGGTTGCCGTCCGGGCCCTTGATGTCGTCGAAGAACACGCACAGCGCGCCTTCGGAGCGGACCGCGACGCCCTTCTCCTCCAGCAGCCGGCACGTCTCGGCGAGCATGTCGTTGTAGCCCGACTCGCCGACGATGTCCGCGTCGCGGATGTCCATGTCCAGCTTCTCGAAGACGGAGAAGAAGTAGATCTTCGACTCGTCCACGAACTTCTGCCACACCGCGAGCGTGTGCGGGTCGCCGGCCTGGAGGTCCACCACCCGGCGCCGCGAGCGCGTCTTGAACTCCTCGTCGGAGTCGAACAGCTTGCGCGCGGCCTTGTAGAGGCGGTCGAGGTTCGACATCGCCTCCTCACCGGTGACCTCGGACGCCTTGTGGTCCAGCTCGTGCGGGTGCTCGTCCAGGTACTGGATGAGCATGCCGAACTGGGTGCCCCAGTCGCCGATGTGGTGGCGGCGGATCACCGTCTCGCCGGTGAACTCCAGCAGCTTGACGACGGAGTCGCCGATCACCGCGGAACGCAGGTGGCCGACGTGCATCTCCTTCGCCACGTTCGGCTGGGCGTAGTCGATGACCGTGGTGCCCGGAGCGTCGGCGTACGGCACGCCGAGACGGCCCTCGGGGTCGGCGGCCCGGGCGGCGAGGTTCCGGGTGATCGCCTCGTCGGTGACCGTGATGTTGAGGAAGCCGGGCCCGGAGACCTCGACCTCCTTGAACAGGCCGCCGGTCTCCACCCGCGACACCACCTGCGCGGCCAGCTCCCGCGGGTTGGCCTTGGCCTTCTTGGCGAGCGCCAGGATGCCGTTCGCCTGGAAGTCCGCCCGGTCGCTACGTCGCAGCAGCGGGTCGGCGTCGGCGGCCTCCGGCAGGGTGGCCGAGAGGGCGGACGCGAGGCGCTGCTGGACGGAATCGCTGAGGGACGTGACCGAGGCCATAGGAAGGGGTGCCGTTCTCCTCGTGGGGATGGATAGACACACTCAGTATCCCATGGGGGGTAAAGCGGTTTTCCCGAGCGCGATCCGGTCTGTGAGAATGGGGTGTCACCCCGTTCAGAAAGAAGGACGTGCCGATCGTGGCTCAGAGCACCGAGACCACCGACTGGGTCTCCCGTTTCGCGGATGAGGTCATCGAGGAGTCGGAGCGTCGGGCCCCGGGCAAACCGGTCGTCGTCGCGTCCGGCCTCTCCCCCTCCGGCCCCATCCACCTGGGCAACCTCCGGGAGGTCATGACCCCGCACCTCGTCGCCGACGAGATCCGCCGCCGCGGCCGCCAGGTCCGGCACCTGATCTCCTGGGACGACTACGACCGGTTCCGCAAGGTGCCGGCCGGTATCGCGGGCGTCGACGAGACCTGGGCGGAGCACATCGGCAAGCCGCTGACGTCCGTGCCCGCGCCGAAGGGCTCGCCGCACCCCAACTGGGCCGAGCACTTCAAGGCCGCCATGGTCGACTCGCTCGCCGAGCTGGGCGTGGAGTTCGACGCCATCAGCCAGACCGAGCAGTACACCTCCGGTGCCTACCGCGAGCAGATCCTGCACGCCATGCGGCACCGGCAGGAGATCGACGCCGTCCTGGACCAGTACCGGACCAAGAAGGCCCCCGCGAAGAAGACGCAGAAGCCCGTCGACGAGGCCGAGCTGCAGGCCGAGGAGGGCTCGGGCGCCGCGTCCGAGGACGACGGCTCCTCCGGCTCCGCCGGGTACTTCCCGTACAAGCCGTTCTGCGGCAACTGCGAGAAGGACCTGACGACGGTCACGTCCTACGACGACGACACCACCGAGCTGACGTACAGCTGCACCGCCTGCGCCTTCTCCGAGACCGTCCGGCTCAACGAGTTCAACCGCGGCAAGCTGGTCTGGAAGGTCGACTGGCCCATGCGGTGGGCGTACGAGGGCGTCATCTTCGAGCCGAGCGGCGTCGACCACTCCTCCCCGGGCTCCAGCTTCCAGGTGGGCGGCCAGATCGTCGGCATCTTCGGCGGCAAGCAGCCCATCGGGCCCATGTACGCCTTCGTCGGCATCAGCGGCATGGCCAAGATGTCGTCGTCGCGCGGCGGGGTGCCGACCCCGGCCGACGCCCTGAAGATCATGGAGCCGCAGCTGCTGCGCTGGCTGTACGCCCGGCGCCGGCCCAACCAGTCCTTCAAGATCGCCTTCGACCAGGAGATCCAGCGCCTCTACGACGAGTGGGACAAGCTCGACGCGAAGGTCGCCGACGGCTCCGCGCTGCCGGGGGACCTCGCCGCGCACGCCCGCGCGGTCGGCACGGCGAGCGGTGACCTGCCGAGGACGCCGAGGCCGCTGCCGTACCGGACGCTGGCGTCGGTCGCCGACATCACCGCCGGCCACCAGGACCAGGCGCTGCGGATCCTGTCCGAACTCGACCCGGACAACCCGCTCGCCTCCCTGGACGAGGCACGGCCGCGCTACGACAAGGCCGAGGCCTGGATCAACACGCACGTGCCCGCCGACCAGCGGACCATCGTGCGCGACGAGCCCGACGCCGAACTGCTGAAGTCCCTCGACGAGGCCTCCCAGCAGTCCGTGCGCCTGCTGCTCGACGGCCTGGAGTCGCACTGGTCGCTGGACGGCCTGACGCACCTCGTCTACGGCGTGCCCAAGGTGCAGGCCGGCTTCGCCGCCGACGCCACGCCCAAGGAACTGCCGCCAGAGATCAAGACCGCCCAGCGGTCCTTCTTCGCGCTGCTGTACCACCTGCTGGTGGGCCGGGACACCGGCCCGCGGCTGCCCACGCTGCTGCTGGCGGTCGGCCAGGAGCGGGTGCGGCGCCTGCTCGGCGAGTAGGCGGCGGCCGGACGGCACCGGATGGCGACAGGAAAGGGGCCCTCGCTTCGAGGGCCCCTTTCCCGTGCGCTCGTGCGCTCACCCGTCCCGTGCGCTCACCCGTCCATGGGTCAGGCGATGTGCTCGTCCGTCAGTTCCGCGTTGAGGCGGTTGGAGAAGCGGTTCACCATGCGCTTGGCGTCCGCCTCGGGCAGCGCGATGCCGTACGTCGCCTCCACGTCCGCGATGAACCCACGGGGAGTGGGCGCTCCGTTGCCGCTCTTTATCGACTCGCGGAAGACCTGGTAGTACGCGTCCTCGCTGGGCTCCGGCGGGCCGCCGCCCTCGCCCAGCTCCCGGGTGCGGCCCGGGCTCACCGGGATGGGGAAGCTGCCGGTCTCCTCCGGGGACGGCTCCTCGGCGAACGGCTCCTCGACGTACTGCTCCTGGTACTGCTCGGCCTGCTGCTGCTCCGCGATCCACTGGGCGTACTGCTCGGGGTCGTACGTGGGGTCGTAGTCGCCGTGGTACTCGATCTCCTGCGGGTGCCGGGCGTGCAGCCAGGGGCTCTCGTCCGGGCCGGGCACCGGCTGCGGCGCGGGCGCCGCCTCCACCGAGCGGACACCGACGGCCGCGACGGCCTGCGGCGCCTGCGCCGGCACCGATGCCGGCTCCGGCGCGGGAGCAGGCGGCAGCAACGCCGGTTCGATGCCCGCCGCCGCCAGCCCCGCCGGGGCCGTCTCGGCCAGCGGCACCCCGTACCGGGCCAGCCTCAGCGGCATCAGCGACTCCACCGGGGCCTTCCTGCGCCACGCCCGGCCGAACCGCGACCGCAGCCGCGCCTGGTACACCAGCCGCTCCTGCTCCAGCTTGATGACCTGCTCGTAGGAGCGCAGCTCCCACAGCTTCATCCGGCGCCACAGCAGGAACGTCGGGACCGGCGAGAGCAGCCAGCGGGTGAGGCGGACGCCCTCCATGTGCTTGTCGGCGGTGATGTCGGCCATCCGGCCGATCGCGTGCCGGGCCGCCTCCACCGAGACCACGAACAGCACCGGGATCACCGCGTGCATGCCGACGCCGAGCGGGTCCGGCCAGGCGGCCGCGCCGTTGAAGGCGATCGTCGCCGCCGTCAGCAGCCACGCGGTCTGGCGCAGCAGCGGGAACGGGATGCGGATCCAGGTCAGGAGGAGATCCAGGGACAGCAGGACGCAGATGCCCGCGTCGATGCCGATCGGGAACACGTAGGAGAAGTTCCCGAAGCCCTTTTTGATCGCAAGCTCGCGGACGGCGGCGTAGGAACCGGCGAAGCCGATGCCGGCGATGATCACGGCGCCGGTCACGACCACACCGATGAGAACGCGGTGCATCCGAGTCAGCTGCAGTGGCGCGGCCACCCGTACTCCCCTCCCCTTGCGTGTTGTTGCGCGCAACAGAGTGGCACATGTGTACGGCGGACATGGTGCCGGTGCGCCGGGAGCCCGGCCCACGAGGGGGACCGGGCTCCGTCGGAAAGCGGGGCTGAGCTGCGCCTGGGCACCTGGGTGTGACAGTCAGCTCTTCTTCGACGCTGTAGCGGACGAGGACGCCTTCACGGCCTTCGACGCCGACGCGGAGGCCGACTTGGACGGCGACGCGGACGGCTTCGACGCCGACTTCGTGGGCGAGGGACTCGTCGTGCCCGCATCCGTGCCGCCGCCCGAGGCCGTGCCGCCGTCGCCGTTGGCCGCCGCCACCGCGGCCACCGCCTCCTTGGCCGCCTTCTCCGCGAGCTTCGCCAGCGTGTCGGCGCTCGGGGTCTTGTCGCCGGCCAGTCCCGCGCCGTTGTAGTCGACGGTGACGACGACGTTCTCCACCCGCGTCACGACCGTCTGCTGCTTGAAGGACCCCTCCTTCTTCTTCAGGTCGTAGCGCACCGACGTCGCCTCGTCGCCCGTCCCGGAGACCGGCTGCGACTTCGTGTTCTTCGCGCCCGCCACCGACTGGGCGTCCTCGATCTGCTTCTCGTAGTACGCGTGCGCCTGCTTGTCGCCCTCGCCGCGCGAGACGTCCGAGTCGAAGCGCAGCAGCGAGACGTTGAGCCAGCGGAACTGGGAACCCTTCACGCCGTTGTTGTCCAGGCTGTTCCAGGAGCAACTCGCCCGCGTCGCCGTGTCGTCGGACGTGCCCTCCTTGCCCGACTTCACGCCCCTGGGCACGAGCGAGGTCAGCGTCTTCTTCGACAGCACGTCACACGACTTCGGCAACTTGGAGTACGCCGCCGCCCGTACCGTCGGCGACGCGCTCGCGGACGCCGACGCCGTCGCGCCGCCCGGGTTCTTGCCGCCGCCGTCGTCGGAGCCGGAGTCCGAGGAGCAGCCGGCGACGATCAGCATCACCGGCACCGCCGTCGCGCAGACCAGGGTGCGGCCCCTGCCCCTCGCTCGCTGGTCTCGCTCGTTCCGCCGGTCTCGCTGTGCTGGTCGCTGCATGGTTCCTTCACTCATGACACTCGTGGTTCCTGCGGTCGGATCGGGTCCGAGGGGCCACGGTACGCGGTGGGACAGGTGTGCGTTTCCGCTTCGCGCGCTTTGCGGGCGGGCGGGCGGGGGTGGGTGAAGGGTGCTAACCGGCCAGCGCGTCGGCCAGTTGGGCGGCCAGTTTCCGGGCCTTGTCCTGCATTTCCTTGCTGTCCGGGACGACTCCGACGGCCGCCGGCTGCTCCTCGTACTCGATGGTGACGATGACGTTCGACGTGCGGAACGCCACAGTCACCGTGCGCCGCTGGGCCGTCGAACCGGAGCTGTCGAGCTCGTCGTCCAGGAACGCCTCGTCGCCCAGGCCGTCCAGCACACGGGGCTGGAGGTCGGACGGGGTGACGGAGGAGGAGGCGCTCGTGCCGGGGGAGGCGCTGGGACCGGTGCTCCCGGCGGACGTGCCCTTGGAGGCGCCCGTGGACTCGCCCTTGGACGTGGCCTTGGAGGTGGCTTCGGACGTGGCCTTGGAGGTGCTCTCGGCCGTGTCGGCGGTGGCGGAACCCGTCGGCTTGGGGAGGTCGGCCGCCGTCCGCAGGGCCGCGAACAGGTCCTGCGCCTGGCTGTCGTCGCTCACGGAGTTGTCGTACGACACCACCCGCTCGAGGTCGACGAGGAGATGGTCGGTCGCGGCCGCCGACTGCACCTTCCAGCGGCAGCCGACCTTGCGGTCGGTGTCGTACGTCAGCGTCGCCTCGCCCGCGTACGCCTTCTCCCGCTGGTCCTCGTCGGTGATCTCCTTGATCCCGGGCAGCAGCGAGTCGAGGGTGCCCTGGCCGACCGCGCCGCACGGCTCCGGGAGCGTGCGGTACCGGCCCGGCTGGGCCGCGGCCGTCGCGGTGCCCGCGTCGCCGGGGTTGGCGTCGTCCGTCGGGGTGCCGCCGCCCGAGCCGCCGGTGCAGCCGGTCAGCAGCGCCGCGAGGAGCGCGGCGACGCCGGGTACGTACGCCTTCCGCAGCACGGTCAGGCCCCTCTCGACGGTGGGTGGTGTCCGGTGATCACAGTGTCCCCGCTGGTTATTCGCTTGCCGCACGGGGGCGCTCCCAGAACACAATGTCTATCGCACGCATGGCCGTGGACGCCGGTCCGTCATCCCTTTCGTCGACCTTGGCGCCGGTTTTGCGATTTCGGGCTTCTGTTCATTTTCGGGGGAATGGGGACGTCATGTCATATGTGGAGATACCCGGGGCCAAGGTTCCCATCCGCATGTGGACCGACCCGGCGACGGTCGAGGACGGAGCGCTGCAGCAGCTGCGCAACGTCGCGACCCTGCCGTGGATCAAGGGCCTGGCGGTCATGCCGGACGTGCACTACGGCAAGGGCGCGACGGTCGGCTCCGTGATCGCCATGCGGGGCGCCGTCTGCCCCGCGGCGGTGGGCGTCGACATCGGGTGCGGCATGTCGGCGGTCAAGACGTCCCTGACGGCGAACGACCTGCCCGGCGACCTGTCGCGGCTGCGCTCGAAGATCGAGGCCGCCATCCCGGTGGGGCGGGGCATGCACGACGAACCGGTCGACCCGGGCCGCCTGCACGGGTTCGCCACGGCCGGCTGGGACGACTTCTGGCAGCGGTTCGGCGGGGTGGCGGAGGCGGTCAAGTTCCGTCACGAACGTGCCGGAAAGCAGATGGGAACGCTCGGCAGCGGCAACCACTTCGTCGAGGTCTGCACGGACACCACCGGTTCTGTCTGGCTGATGCTGCACTCCGGCTCCCGCAACATCGGCAAGGAACTGGCCGATCACCACATCGGCGTGGCCCAGCAGCTCCCGCACAACCAGGGTCTGGTCGACCGCGACCTCGCCGTCTTCATCGCGGACACCCCGCAGATGGCGGCGTACCGCAACGATCTGTTCTGGGCGCAGGAGTACGCGAAGTACAACCGCTCGATCATGATGGCGCTCCTGAAGGACGTGATCCGCAAGGAGTTCCGGAAGGCGAAGCCGGTCTTCGAGCCCGAGATCAGCGCCCACCACAACTACGTGGCCGAGGAGCGCTACGACGGCATGGACCTGCTGGTGACCCGCAAGGGCGCGATCCGCGCGGGCTCCGGCGAGTACGGGATCATCCCCGGCTCGATGGGCACGGGGTCCTACATCGTGAAGGGCCTCGGCAACGAGAAGGCGTTCAACTCGGCGTCCCACGGCGCCGGCCGGCGCATGAGCCGCAACGCGGCCAAGCGCCGCTTCTCGGCGAAGGACCTGGAGGAGCAGACGCGGGGCGTGGAGTGCCGCAAGGACTCCGGCGTCGTGGACGAGATCCCGGCCGCGTACAAGCCGATCGAGCAGGTCATCGAGCAGCAGCGGGACCTGGTGGAGGTCGTGGCGAAGCTGAAGCAGGTCGTCTGCGTCAAGGGCTGAGGTCCGTCGGCGGCGGGACCGCGTCCCTCCGCCGGCCCCGGCCTGCCGGCCTGCTTCGCGCGCCTGCCGGGCGCGCGTGCTGGGCGTGCCTGCCGGGCGTGCCCGCTTCGTGTGCCTACTTCGCGTGCATCACCGCGAAGATCATGACGAAGGCGACGACGTGGATGCCGAAGAGGAAGTAGCCGAGGTAGTACCAGACGTAGCGCTCGCGCTTCTTCTCCAGGGCGAGGCGTCGTTGCTCGGCGTCGTCCGCGGTCGGCATCACAGCTCCCGGTGCACTTTGGTGTTCGACGCCTGGGCGCGCGGGCGCAGGACCAGGAGATCCACGTTGACGTGGCTGGGGCGGGTGACCGCCCACGTGATGGTGTCGGCGACGTCGTCCGCCGTCAGGGGTTCGGCGACGCCCTCGTAGACCTTGGCGGCCTTCGCCTCGTCGCCGCCGAAGCGGGTCAGCGCGAACTCGTCCGTCTTGACCATGCCGGGCGCGATCTCGATGACCCGGACCGGCTGCCCGACGATCTCCAGGCGCAGGGTCTCGGCGAGGACGTGCTCGCCGTGCTTGGCGGCGACGTAGCCCGCGCCGCCCTCGTACGTGCCGTGGCCCGCGGTGGAGGAGACGACCACGACCGTGCCGTCGCCGCCGGCGATCAGCTTCGGCAGCAGCGCCTGGGTGAGGTTCAGTGTGCCGAGGACGTTCGTCTCGAACATCGTGCGCCAGTCGGCCGGGTCGCCGGTGGCTACCGGGTCGGCGCCGAGCGCGCCGCCCGCGTTGTTGACCAGCACGCCGATCGTGCGGAAGGCGGTGGCGAACTCGTCCACCGCCGCACGGTCCGTCACGTCCAGCGGATACGCCGTCGCCGAGTGCCCGGCCGCCTCGATCTCCTCGGCGAGTGCCTCGATGCGGTCCTTGCGGCGGGCGGTCAGCACGACCCGGTAGCCGGCCGCGGCGAGCCGCCGGGCCGTGGCGGCGCCGATCCCGCTGCTCGCGCCGGTGACGACGGCGATGCGGGACGCGGCGGACGGTGCGGCGGTGGCCATGGGCTGCTCCTCGGGACGCGTCATTTCGAACGATTGCTGCCGACTACAGGGTATAGAGCCCGGCTATCGGTTCCGCGGCGCCCACATGATCACCGCCATGCCGGCCAGGCAGACCAGCGCGCCGGTGACGTCCCAGCGGTCGGGGCGGTAGCCGTCGGCGATCACGCCCCACAGGATCGAGCCGGCGACGAAGATGCCGCCGTACGCGGCGAGGACGCGGCCGAAGTGGGTGTCGGTCTGGAAGGTGGCGACGAAGCCGTACGCGCCGAGGGCGAGGACGCCGCCGGTGATCCACGGCCAGCCGCGGTGTTCGCGCAGGCCCTGCCAGACCAGCCAGGCGCCGCCGATCTCGAGGACGGCGGCGACGGCGAACAGGGCGGCGGAGCGGAGGACCGGCATGCCCCGAAGCCTGCCACGCGTGGTTGCGGCCGGGGTCAGTGGTCCGGCCGGTCGCCGGGGCCGTGGTCGGGTCGGCTGCCGGGGCCGTGGTCGGGTCGGCTGCCGGGGCCGTGGTCGGGGCCGTTCGCGGCGTCGTAGCGCTCGCGGGCCTCGTGGACCTCCTCGATGTGGGTTTCCGCCCAGTCCTTCACCGCGGTCAGCAGCAGCGCCAGGCTGCCGCCGAGCGGGGTGAGGGCGTAGTCGACGCGGACCGGGACGGACGGGGTGACGGCGCGCGAGACGATGCCGTCGCGTTCCAGGGTGCGCAGCGTCTGCGTCAGCATCTTGGGGCTGACGCCCGCGATCTTGCGGCTGAGGTCGCTGTAGCGCATGGGGCCGGCGGACAGGGCGGCGACGACGAGGCTGACCCACTTGTCGCTGAGGCGGCCGAGGAGCTGGTTGGTGGGGCAGGCCCGGATGAACGCGTCGTACTCGACACGCGCCTGCTCGCGCCGCTGGGCCGCGGTCGTGGTCGCCATGCTTCCCTCCCGGGTAGGTAGGCACCTTCGGGTAACTACTTCCTGATGGATAGTAACTCTTCCTAGGGTTGTTGTCAGCGGGCGAGAAGCACGTCCAAGTGGCGGCGATCAGGGGAGAGTTGACATGCGAGCTGCAGTGGTGACCGAGTTCGGCGGGCCCGAGGCCGTGCGGATCGTGGACGCCGAGGTGCCCGAGCCGGCCGCGCGGCAGGTGCGGATCAAGGTGGCCGCGGCCGCGCTGAACCCGGTGGACGCGGGGGTGCGGGCCGGCGCCTTCGGCGGCGCGGGCAAGCAGATCGGGCTCGGCTGGGACGTCGCCGGGACGGTGGACGCGACGGGGGTGGCCACCGCGTGGGAGGCGGGCGACGAGGTCGTGGCGCTGGACTACGGGATGGTGAGGCCGCTGGCCGCGCACGCCGAGTACGTCGTCGTGGACACGGCCGCGGTGGCGAAGGCGCCGGCCACGGTGGACGCGGTGCACGCGGCGACCCTCCCGCTGAACGCGCTGACCGCCGCGCAGGCTCTCGACCTGCTGCGGCCGGCCCCCGGGCAGTCGCTGCTGGTGACGGGCGCGGCGGGCGCGGTCGGCGGGTTCGCGGTCCAGCTCGCCGCCCACCGCGGGGTGGCGGTGACCGCGCTGGCCAGGGAGTCCGACGCGGAACTGATGCGGTCCCTGGGGGCGGCGCACGTGGTGAGCGGCGCGGTGGACCCGGGCGGCTTCGACGCCGTGCTGGACGCGGCGGTGCTGGGCGAGACGGCTCTGGAGTGGGTGCGGGACGGGGGCGCGTACGTCGGCGTCATCCCGCAGGCGCACCCCGCTCCGGTGCGCGGGGTGCGGACCGCCGCGGTGGAGGTGAGCGCCGACGGAGCCCTTCTGGCGCAGCTGGCCGGTCTGGTGGACCGGGGCGTGCTGAAGCTGCGGGTGGCCGAGACGTACGCCCTGGAGGACGCCGCCGAGGCCCACGCCCGCCTCGCGGAGGGCGGGGTGCGCGGGCGGCTGGTGCTGATCCCCTGACGCGGGGGGCCGGGTCCCCTGACGCCCGGGTCCCGGGGGCCCCGAGGGTCCCGGGCGCACTGGGCGTACGGGGTCCTGGGCGCGCCGGGTGTACGGGGTCCTGGGCGTACAGGGCGCCGGGGCGGGCGGGGCCCTCAGCGCACGCGCTGCGTCGCGTACGCCGTCGGCGGTACGCCCACCGTCGCCGTGAAGTCCCGGACCAGGTGGGCCTGGTCGGCGTAGCCGAGGTCGGCGGCCAGGCGGGCCCAGTCCACGTCCCGGTCGGTCTCGGCGCGTTCCAGGGCCTCGTGGATGCGGTAGCGCAGGACGACCCACTTGGGGCCGACGCCGACGTACGTGGCGAACAGGCGCTGCAGGAGCCGTACGGACATGCCCTCGGCGTGGGCGAAGTCGCCGACGCGGCGGATGGTGCGGTCGGTGCGGATGCGGTCGGCCAGGGCCATCGCGAGGTCGGCCTGGGGGTCGGGGCGGGGGCCGAGGCCGAGCAGGAAGGCGTCGAGGGCGGCGACCCGGGCGTCCTCGACGTCCGGGTCCAGGACGGCCGCGGTGTCGGCCTGCGGGAGCGGGACGCGCCGGCCCGTCCACGCGCTCACCGGGCGATCGGGGAAGAACGGCCGGAAGCCGCCCGGCCGGAACTGGATCCCGCACACCCGCCCGCTGCCCTCCAGCTTCTGCGTGAACAGCTCCAGCCCGATGCCGGACACCTCGGCGAACGGCTCCTGGCCGGACAGGCGCTGGAAGACGATGTTGACCGACGGGTGCGGGACCACGTGCGAGGCGTACGGCTGGGTGAGGTCGTAGTCGATCAGCCAGTAGTGCTCGAGGTAGGGGCGCAGGGGTTCGGCGGGCTCGCGGCGGCGGAAGTGCACGCGCGCGAAGAGTTCCGCGGCGTCGACGATGCCTCGGGTGTCACGGCGTGGTGCGGCCATACCGGGATCGTAGGACGGCGCACCGACAGCCGGGTGGCTGCGCGGGGCGGTGCTCCCAGGGAGCGGGGACGGGAATACGGGGCCGGGGGCCTTCGTTTGCCGCTATAGTTGAATGGTCAACAACTTGGAGGTTGAGCGGCCATGCAGTTCGGCATCTTCAGCGTCGGCGACGTCACCCCGGACCCGACCACGGGCCGTACGCCGACCGAGCGTGAGCGCGTCAAGGCCATGGTCGCCATCGCCCTGAAGGCCGAGGAGGTCGGCCTGGACGTCTTCGCGACCGGTGAGCACCACAACCCGCCGTTCGTGCCGTCCTCCCCGACCACCATGCTCGGCTACATCGCGGCGAAGACGGAACGTCTGATCCTGTCCACGTCCACCACGCTGATCACCACCAACGACCCGGTGAAGATCGCCGAGGACTACGCGATGCTCCAGCACCTGGCCGACGGGCGGGTGGACCTGATGATGGGCCGCGGCAACACCGGCCCCGTCTACCCCTGGTTCGGGCAGGACATCCGCCAGGGCATCAACCTCGCCATCGAGAACTACGCCCTGCTGCGCCGGCTGTGGCGCGAGGACGTCGTGAACTGGGAGGGGAAGTTCCGCACGCCGCTGCAGGGCTTCACCTCCACGCCCCGCCCACTGGACGGCGTACCGCCGTTCGTCTGGCACGGCTCCATCCGCTCCCCGGAGATCGCCGAGCAGGCCGCCTTCTACGGCGACGGCTTCTTCCACAACAACATCTTCTGGCCCGCCGACCACACCAGGCAGATGATCGAGCTGTACCGGGAGCGCTACGCCCACTACGGGCACGGCACGCCCGAGCAGGCGATCGTCGGACTCGGCGGACAGGTGTTCATGCGCCGCAACTCCCAGGACGCGGTCCGCGAGTTCCGGCCGTACTTCGACAACGCGCCGGTGTACGGGCACGGGCCGTCGCTGGAGGACTTCGCCGAGCAGACCCCGCTGACCGTCGGCTCCCCGCAGCAGGTGATCGAGAAGACGCTCGCCTTCCGCGACTACGCCGGCGACTACCAGCGCCAGCTGTTCCTGATGGACCACGCCGGGCTGCCGCTGAAGACCGTGCTGGAGCAGCTCGACATGCTCGGTGAGGACGTCGTGCCGGTGCTGCGCGAGGAGTTCGCCAAGGGGCGCCCGGCCGGCGTGCCCGAGGCGCCGACCCACGCGTCCCTGCTCGCCGCCGCCCGGAAGGCCCAGGCCCAGGTCGAGGTCCAGGAGAAGGAGGAGTCCGTCGCATGAGGCTCGTCGTCGTCTCGGCGGGGCTGAGCGTGCCCTCGTCCACCCGGCTGCTGGCCGACCGGCTGGCCGCCGCGGTGGACCGGCAGGCCCCGGCCGACGTGCAGGTCGTCGAACTGCGCGAGCTCGCCGTGGAGATCGCGCACCACCTCACCAACGGGTTTCCCGGCCGGAACCTGGCCGCCGCGCTGGAGGCGGTGACGGACGCCGACGCGCTGATCGCCGTCACGCCGGTGTTCTCGGCGTCGTACAGCGGGCTGTTCAAGTCCTTCTTCGACGTCCTCGACCGGGACGCGCTCGCGGGCACGCGGGTGCTGATCGCGGCGACCGGCGGCTCCGCCCGCCACTCCCTGGTCCTCGAACACGCCCTGCGCCCCCTCTTCGCCCACCTGCGCGCCGTGGTCGTCCCGACCGGCGTGTACGCCGCCTCCGAGGACTGGGGCGCGGAGGGCCTGGACGGGCGGATCGAGCGGGCGGCGGGGGAGCTGACGGCCCTGACCCGCGGGCTGCCGGCCGCCCGCCCGGCCGACGACGGTCTTCCGGCCGCCCGCCCGGTCGGCGACGGTCCTCGGGTCGCGGGTCCGGTCGGCGACGGTCCTCGGGTCGCCCGCTCTGCCGGGGGTGGCCTTGCGGTGGTGCCGTTCGCGGAGCAGCTCGCGGCGCTGTTGCCCACCGGCGCGGCCGACGCGCCTGTCGCGCCCGTCGCGCCCGGCGCGGGAACGACACGGGCGCGACGGTGAGAGCCCGGTAAAAAGGGTGGTCGCGGGCAGGCCCGCCCCCGCTGAGGTGCCGCGGGCCTTGGCACACTGAAGCCGTGTCCCACACCGTGCTGCTCGCCGAAGACGACCGCGCCATCCGCCATGCCCTGGAGCGCGCCCTGACCCTGGAGGGCTACCGGGTCACCGCGGTCGCCGACGGCGTCGAGGCACTGGCCCAGGCCCACAAGGCCCCGCCGGACGTGCTCGTCCTGGACGTGATGATGCCCGGCATCGACGGGCTCCAGGTGTGCCGGGTGCTGCGCGCCGAGGGCGACCGCACCCCGATCCTGATGCTGACCGCCCTGGTCGAGACCGCCGACCGCATCGCGGGCCTGGACGCGGGCGCCGACGACTACGTCGTCAAGCCGTTCGACGTGGAGGAGGTCTTCGCCCGACTGCGGGCGCTGCTGCGCCGCACCAGCCCTGATCCGGGGCCCGTGGCGGCCGGCTCCGCGGCGGCCGGCCCGGTGGCCGGCGTGCCGAGGGAGCCGGCGGTCCCCGACCGGCAGATCGAGGCGGCCGGACTGCGCATGGACGTGCAGGCGCGGCGCGCCTGGCGCGGCGAGCGCGAGCTGGAGCTCACCCGCACCGAGTTCGAGCTGCTGGAACTGCTGGTGCGCAACGCCGGTATCGTCCTCGACCACTCCACCATCTACGACCGCATCTGGGGCTACGACTTCGGGCCCGGCTCCAAGAACCTCGCCGTGTACGTCGGCTACCTGCGCCGCAAGCTCGACGAGCCGGGCGCGCCCGCGCTGATCCACACGGTGCGCGGCGTGGGTTACGTGCTGCGGGAGGACTGAGTGGGCCGCCTCGGGCGGCTGCCCGCGATCAGGCGGCCCGGGCTGGTGTCGCTGCGGACCACGTTCGCGGTGTCGTTCGCGGCCGTCACCGCCGCCGTCACCGTCCTCGTCGGCGTCCTGTCGTACAGCGCCGCCGCCCGGCTGGTGCGCGTCGACCAGGAGTCCGTGTTCGACCAGGTCGTGCAGGACGTGCGGGACGAGGTGCGGCAGCACCGGATGACGCCCGAGGACTTCTCCTCCTCGGCGCCGGGCCACGACGTGGTGCGGCCCGCCCGCACGGACGTGCAGGTGCTCGGGCCGGACGGCTCGGTCGTCGACCCGGGCCGGCCGGGGCTGCCGGTGACCGCCGCGGACCGCGCCGTGGCCGCGGCGGCGGACGCCGGGGCCACGGCCGAGCACCAGGACGTCGACGTCGGCGCGGATGTCTACCGCGTCGCCACCGTCGCGCTCGGCCAGGGGCGGGGCGCGGTGCAGGTGGCGCAGGAGTTCAGCGACACCGAGGACCTGCTGCGGGCGCTGCAGCAGCGCACGCTCACCCTGATGGCCGCGATCGTGACGGCCGCGGGCCTGGTCGGCTGGTGGCTGGCCCGGCGCATCACCCGCCGGCTCGTCGTGCTCACCTCCGCCGCGGAGGACGTCGCGCGGACCCGGCAGCTCGACGTCCAGGTGCCCGTCACCGGGTACGACGAGGTCGGGCGCCTCGGCCGGGCCTTCGACCGGATGCTGGGGCGGCTCGCCCAGTCCGAGGAGGACCAGCGGCGCCTGGTCCAGGACGCCGGGCACGAGCTGCGGACGCCGCTGACGTCGCTGCGGACGAACATCTCGCTGCTCCGCCGCATCGACGAACTCCCGCCCGCCACCCGCGAGGAACTGGTGGCCGATCTGTCCCAGGAGGCCCGCGAGCTGACCGACCTGGTCAACGAGCTGGTCGACCTCGCGGCCGGCCAGTCCGACACCGAGCCGCCGCAGCGCGTCGACCTCGCCGACCTCGCCGAGGACGTCGCGGGGCTCGCCCGGCGGCGCACCGGACGGGAGATCGTCGTACGGGCGGCCGGCGGCACCGGCACGGACGGGCGGCCGGGCATGCTGACCCGGGCGATCTCCAACCTCGTCGAGAACGCGGCCAAGTTCGACCCCGAGTGCACCGGGCCCATCGAGATCGACGTCACCGGCCCGGCCCTCCCGCGCACCGGGCCCCGCTTCGGCGGGGAGGCCCCCGCCGGTCCCGTCCGCATCGAGGTCCTGGACCGCGGCCCCGGTGTCGCCGACGCCGACCTGATGCGCATCTTCGACCGCTTCTACCGCGCCGCCGACGCCCGCGCCCTGCCCGGCTCCGGCCTCGGCCTGTCCATCGTGCGGGAGGTGGCCCTGGCCCACGGCGGCGCCCCGTTCGCCTACCGGCGGGCCGGGGGCGGCTCGGTGATCGGCTTCACGGTCGGCGGCGCACCGACGACGGGCGTGTGGGCCGGGGGAGCGGGCTGACGCGGGGCGGATGGGCGTGGGGCGGCCGGGCTGACGCGGGGCGGCTGGGCGTGGGGCGGCCGGGCTGACGCGGGGCGGCCGGGCGTGGGGTCCGGCGGGGATCTCGAGGGGCCCAGTGCGTGCCGTGCCCGACCGGTCGCCCGCCGCGCCGGACGGCGCGTGGAGCCCCGGCGTGTCCGGCGCGCGGTCCGGCGCGCGGTCCGGCGTAGCGCCTGGTGGAGGGCGAGCAGCCGGTGCGCCTCGTCGTCGGCCGGCAGCGGCCGGCCCTCGCCGCCGACGATCAGCACGCCCTCGCGGACGGCGTGCAGCACCGCGTCGTGGTGGTCGTGCGTCCGTGTGCATCCGGGTCATCTCGTGCGGGGCGAGGGGGCCAGGGGCCAGCCGCCAAGGGGCCAGCCGCCAAGGGGCCAGCGGTCGAGGGGCCAGCGGCCGAGGCGGGCGTGGCCGGTGGCAGACTGCCCGGCGGGGGAAGGAGCAGTGGCGTGATCATGCTGCTACTACGGGGGAGGCCCAGGGCGGTCGCCCTGGCCGGCGCCGGTCTGGCCGTCGGCACCGTTCTCACCGTGCTCGCCGTGTCCGCGGGGCACCCGTCTGGGCCCGGTGTTCCGGCGCGGGGCGACGCGCCGGAGTGCGCGCGCATCGCCGGGGACTACCCGGCGGTCCTGGACGGCCGGCGGCTGTCCGGCACGGGCCGGCCCGGGGTCGCCGTCTGGGGCGACGGCGCGGTGACCCTGCGCTGCGGACTACGGCCGCCGGCGGCGACCGTCGACCCCTGCGTCGACGTCGACGGAGTGGACTGGGTGTGGGACCAGTCCGCCTCCCGCGACGGCCGCAAGGTCCTGGTCACTTAGGCCCTCTCGTTTGGATCATCCCGGCGTCGCGGGCCCTGGCACGCGCATCTGCCGCGTTGTCGTCGGTCCCCGACTCCCCCACGCTCGGCTGCGCTCGCGCGGGGGGACCCCCATCGCGTCGGCTCCCTCCTCCGCCTTGCGGCTACACGCACCAGACCCCGCTCGGGTCGGCCGCGAGGCACCGCACCTCACAGCCGACCTGATCCAAACGACAGGGCCTACGGGCGCGACCCCGCGGTGGAGATCTCCGTCGCCGAACGGGTCACCGGGATCGACGCGGTGCTGGTCGAGCTGAGCCGCACGGTCGAGCCCATCCGGCAGCGCTCCGAATGCCTGGGGGACGACGACGTGACCGTCCCGGCCGAGTGAGCCGGCCCGCCCGCAGGGGCCGTCCGGCCCATGCGGTGCGCGACGCGTTGGCGGAAGGTGGGAGGGAGCAGCGGACGCGGGCGACGACGCCGGCGACGGACCCGATCGCCGGAGGTGCGACATGACGAAACCGGTCGTGGTGGGCGTGGACGGCTCGCCGTCCAGCATGGAGGCGGTCGAGGCGGCGGCGCGGGAGGCGGAGCGGTGCGGGACCGGGCTGCGGCTGGTGCACGCCTTCGGCTGGCCCTCGGGCCGGGTGCCGCCCGGCGTGCCGCCGTGGAACCCGGCCGCGGCGGGAGTGCGTGAGATGGTCGACGGCACGCTGACCCGCGCCGAAGAGCGGGCGCGCGAGGTCGCGCCGCACCTGGAGATCGCCCGCGAGGTCACCGTCGGCGAGCCGCTGATGGTGCTGGAGATCGAGTCGCGCACCGCCTCGCTGGTCGTCGTCGGCAGCCGTGGACTGGGGGCGTTCGGCACGCTGCTGCTCGGCTCCACGGCCGTGCACCTGGCGGCCCACGCACGCTGCCCGGTGCTCGTGGTCCGCGGCAGGCCCGACCCGGCCGCTCCCGTGCTGCTCGCGGTCGACGGCTCGCCGGCGGGCGAGAGGGCCGTCGAGTTCGCCTTCGCCGAGGCGTCGCTGCGCGGGGTGGGCCTGCTGGCCGTGCACGTCTGGAACACCTGGACCGACGGCGCCTACCAGGGCCCCGGCGACCCGCTCAACGTGATGGTCGACCTCGAACACCTCCGTGAGGCGGAGCAGCGGCTGCTGGACGAGACGCTGGAGCCGTGGGAGAAGCGCTGGCCCCACGTCGCCGTCGACCGGCGCCTGGTGCGCGCCCGCGTCCGCTCGACCCTGATCGAGGCCAGCCAGGAGGCGCAACTGGTGGT
The DNA here is from genome assembly GCF_044335305.1 of Streptomyces sp. NPDC020490. NCBI lineage: Bacteria > Bacillati > Actinomycetota > Actinomycetes > Kitasatosporales > Streptomycetaceae > Streptomyces > Streptomyces sp. NPDC020490. The sequence goes on from NZ_JBIRUY010000016.1 coordinate 45,076, forward strand.
CGTCGGCGCCCGCGGGCACGGCGGCTTCACGGGCCTGCTGCTGGGCTCCGTCAGCCAGGCGCTGCTGCACCACGCGGCCTGCCAGGTCGCCGTCGTCCGCGGCGAGGCGTGAGCGGGCAGAACGCGCTCGTGGGCAGGATCACACCCGGCGTGCTGAGTGCGTCACCCGCACCCCGCCCGTACCCACTGATGATGGGTGATGTGCGGATGCGAGGATGAGAGACGCCATGACAGCAGGGTGGTGGTCTCGCTCGATACGGGCCGCGGTGTTCGCGGCCGTGTGCGTGCTGCTCGCCTCCCTGGGCCACGTCATGATGTCCGGCCACCACGTGCCCGTCTGGACGCTCGTCGCCGGTACGGCCGTGACCGGCGCCGCGGGCTGGGCCCTGGCGGGCCGTGAGCGCGGGCTGCCGCTGATCGTGGCGGTCGTGGTCGCCGCTCAGGCGGGCCTGCACACCGCGTTCTCGCTCACCCAGCCGGCGAGCGGGCGCACGTCCTCCGCGGGCGCCGACGGCGCTGCCGCCATGGACATGGGCTCGACGGACATGGGCTCGACGGACATGGGGTCCACGGACATGGGGTCCATGGACATGGGCTCCATGAGCATGAGCCACATGGGCCATATGAGCCATATGGATCACGGGGCTCACCTGGCTCCCTCCGCCGGCGACTCGTCGTCGTTCGGCATGCTCGCCGCCCACCTGCTGGCCGCGCTGCTGTGCGGACTGTGGCTGGCGTACGGTGAGAAGGCCGCCTTCCGCATCCTGCGCGCCGTGGCCGGATGGCTCGCGGCGCCGCTGCGGCTGCTGCTGGTCGTACTGCCCGCGGTCCCCGACCGCCCGCGCCCCCGCGTGCGCCGTCACGCCCCCGACCGGGCGCCGCGCCTTCTCCTCGTCCACGCGATCACCCACCGGGGTCCGCCCGTGGGGACCGCTGTCGCCTGACGACAGCCGGCTTCCCGGGGCGGCTCCTGTGCCGTGCCCCGGGCACCGGCCGTACGCCCGCCGCTGCGGGCGCCGTACGGCCGTCTCCCCACTTCACCGGACCGCCCCGCGCTGCCCGCGCGCCCCGGTCCGGATCACGGACGACGAGAAGGACACCACGTGATCACTCCTGTCCTGCCCGCCCCGCGCGGCACGAGAGACAACAGCGGCGAACGCGGCGCGAGCGACGACGGCGGCGGAGCGGGTGACGCGACGGCGTCGCGCGACGACTCGATCACCGCCTGGGCGCTGGCCGCCCGCGGCGGAGACGCGGACGCCGTCGAGCGCTTCGTGCGCGCGCTGCACCGGGACGTGCGGCGCTACGTCGCCCACCTGTGCGGCGACCCGCAGGCCGTCGACGACCTCGCGCAGGACACGTTCCTGCGCGCGCTGGGCAGCCTGCACCGTTTCGAGGGCCGTTCGTCGGCCCGGGCGTGGCTGCTGTCCATCGCCCGGCGGGCGGTGATCGACAGCTACCGGTACGCCTCCGCGAGACCCCGGCTGTGCGACGTGCCGGACTGGCAGCTGGCCGTCGAGAACGTCCAACCGCAGGACCTGCCCGGCTTCGACGACGGCGTCGCCCTGCTCGACCTGCTGGCGTCGCTGCCCGACGAGCGCCGGGAGGCGTTCGTCCTCACGCAGCTGGTCGGCCTGCCGTACGCGGAGGCGGCCGAGGTCAGCCACTGCCCGGTCGGCACGGTCCGCTCCCGCGTGGCCCGCGCCCGGGCGGCCCTGATGGACCTGCTGGAGGACCAGGACGACCCCGCCCTGCAGGCGGCCTGAGCCGGGGAAGGGCCGGTGCGGGCGCAGGACGCCGGCACCGGCCCCGTGATGGCGGCGCTGCGGTCCGGTTCGTCCGTTCGTCCGTTCGTCCGCCCGTTCGGCCGTTCGTCAGGAGCGCACGAGGCGGGCGATGGCGTCGCTCGCCTCCTTCAGCTTGATGTCGCCGCTGTCACTGCCGTCCGCGACGGCGGTGCGTACGCAGGTGTCCATGTGCTCGTCGAGCATCTGCAGGGCGAAGGACTGCAGGGCGCGCGTGGTGGCGGAGATCTGGGTGAGGACGTCGATGCAGTAGGTCTCCTCCTCCACCATTCTCTGCAGACCCCGCACCTGGCCCTCGACCCTCCGGAGTCGTTTGAGTACGTCTTCTTTTCGCATGCTGTACCCGGCCATCGGCCGTTTCCCTCCTTCGTGCGGGGTCAGTGCTGGTGGCCGCCGCCGGTGTGCTCCTCGCCGGCCGCGGGCTTCGGCGTGCCGGCGGCAGCGGTCCGTCCGGCGGCAGCGTCCTCGCCGGCGTGGACGGTGAAGGCCGCGGTGCGGACGGTGCCGTGGTGCTTGAAGTCGAGGAAGAGGCGGTACGTCCCGGCGCTGGGCGCGGTGGCGGTGAAGGAGATCTCCGGGCCCGGCCTGGTGGTGCCGTCACCGGGTTCGCCGTTCGGGTGGACGTGGAGGTAGGCGAGGTCGCCGGAGCGCAGCGCGACCAGGTGGCCGTATGCGCCCAGGTAGGGCTCCAGATCGGTGACCGGGCGGCCGTTCCGGCTGACGGCGAGGGTCAGCTCACCGGCTTCGCCGGGGCGCAGGTCGCCGTTCAGGGTGACGGTGTAGCCGTCGATCGTGGTGGTGGCGGCGGGCCGGGGCAGGGCTGCCGCCCTGTAGGCGCCGGAGGCCGCGAGGTCCGCGCCCAGGGTGAGGCCGGTGGCGCCTTCGACGCCCGGGGTGAAGTCGGCGAAGACGCGGTAGGCGCCTGCGGCGGGCAGGTCGACGGGGGTGCTCCAGGTGCCGTCGGCTGCCCGCGTGGGGTGCAGGTGACGGTAGGTGACCAGGTCGCGTGAGGCCACGATGAGGTGGAGTTCCTTGCCGTGCTCGCGTCGGTACGAGGTCAGCTGCCGTCCGTCCTGGTCGCGGATGACGAAGCGGAGTTCGCTCTTCGCGCCCGCGGTCACGCGAGGGGTTGCGAGCTCCAGGGTGTATCCCGCCTCGGAGATCTGCAGACCCGCCGGGGTCGTGTCCGCGTGTCCGCTGTGGCCGGCATGACCGGCATGACCGGCGTGGCCGGCGGGTGTCGGGCGGTCGTGTGCCGCGTGGGCTGTCGGGGCCCGGTCCGGGGCCGCGGGGTCGATCGCCGCGCCGGCGCCGTAGGCAGTGCCGAAGGTGGCCGCGAGCGCGGCAGCGAAAACAGTGATCTTCACGCCGGTGTTCATGAGGTTCCCTCTCTCCTCGGCGTCGCCGCTTCTGCTGGAACTGGCCCCGACTATATACCCCTGGGGGGTATATGCAAATGGGTCGGCAGCGCTTGCCAAACATACCCCCAGGGGGTATATCTGGTTGACGTCGGCAATACCCCCAAGGGGTATATGTGATCGTCTTGTCTGGGAGGAACCCATGTCCTGCTGCACCACTGACGGCAGCTGCTCCACCGGTACCGCCGCGGCCGCCGAGGGGATCGCCACGGTCTACGACGTCTCCGGGATGACCTGCGGGCACTGCAAGTCCACGCTCACCCGGGAGATCGGCGCCGTGGACGGCGTGCTGGCGGTCGACGTCGACCTCGAAGCCGGCCAGGTCACCGTCACCACGGCGGACGAACCCGACGACGAGCTGCTGGCCAAGGTCGTCGACGACGCCGGCTACGAGCTGACCGGCCGCGCGTCCTGAGACGCCCGCATACCGGCCGGGCCTGTCCGGGCCCGGCCCCCGTTCTCCGCACTGTCCCGTTACTGTCCCGTTGCCCTGATCAGCCCGAGGAGTAGTGATGGCTACCACGGTCCCCGACACAGCCGAGGTGGAACTCGCCATCGGCGGCATGACCTGCGCCTCGTGCGCCGCCCGGATCGAGAAGAAGCTCAATCGGATGGACGGGGTCACCGCCACCGTCAACTACGCCACGGAGAAGGCCAAGGTCCACTACTCCGCCGACGTGTCCGTCCCGGACCTGATCGCCACGGTCGAGGCGACCGGGTACACCGCCCGCGAACCCGAGCCGGTACGTGCCGCGTCCGGCACGCCCGGCACGCCCGGCGCGGAGCACGCGGAGCCCGCCGACGGACTGCGGCCCCTGCGGGAGCGGCTGGTCACGGCCGTGCTGCTGGCCGTCCCGGTCATCGCGATGGCGATGGTGCCCGCCCTGCAGTTCGAGTACTGGCAGTGGCTGTCGCTGACCCTGGCGGCCCCCGTCGTCACCTACGCGGCCTGGCCCTTCCACAAGGCCGCCTTCACCAACGCACGGCACGGCGCGGCCACCATGGACACCCTGATCTCGGTCGGCACGTCGGCCGCGTTCCTGTGGTCGCTGTGGGCGCTGTTCTTCGGCACCGCCGGCACCCCCGGCATGACCCACCCCTTCGAGCTGACCATCGCCCGCACCGACGGCGCCGGGAACATCTACCTGGAGGCCGCCGCCGGGGTGACCGCCTTCATCCTCGCCGGGCGCTACTTCGAGGCCCGCTCGAAGCGCAAGGCCGGCGCCGCGCTCAAGGCCCTGCTGGAACTGGGCGCCAAGGACGTCACCGTGCTGGGCCCGGACGGCAGCGAACGCACGATCCCCACGGCGGAACTGGCGGTGGGCGACCGCTTCCTGGTCCGCCCCGGCGAGAAGATCGCCACCGACGGCACGGTCGTCGAGGGCGCCTCCGCGGTCGACGCCTCCATGCTCACCGGCGAGTCGGTGCCCGTCGAGGTCGGTGTGGGCGACCCGGTCACCGGCGCCACCCTGAACGCGGGCGGCCGTCTGGTCGTCGAGGCGACCCGGGTCGGCGCCGACACCCAGCTGGCCCGGATGGCGAAGCTGGTCGAGGACGCGCAGAACGGCAAGGCCGCCGCCCAGCGGCTCGCCGACCGCGTCTCCGGGGTCTTCGTCCCCGTCGTGATCGCCCTGGCGCTGGCCACCCTGGGCTTCTGGATCGGCAACGGAGCCGGACCGGCCGCCGCGTTCACCGCCGCCGTCGCCGTACTGATCATCGCCTGCCCCTGCGCCCTGGGCCTGGCCACGCCGACCGCGCTGATGGTCGGCACCGGGCGCGGCGCCCAGCTCGGCATCCTCATCAAGGGCCCCGAGGTGCTGGAGTCCACCCGCAAGGTCGACACCATCGTCCTCGACAAGACCGGCACCGTCACCACCGGCCGCATGACCCTGCTCGCCGTCCACACCGCCGACGGCACCGACGAGGCCGAGGTGCTGCGCCTCGCGGGCGCGCTCGAGCACTCCTCCGAGCACCCGATCGCCCGGGCGGTGGCGGCAGGGGCGGCCGAACGCGTCGGCACCCTGCCCGCCCCCGAGGACTTCGCCAACGTCCCAGGGCTCGGCGTGCAGGGCATCGTCGAGGGCCACGCCGTCCTGGTCGGCCGTGAGAAGCTGCTGCGGGAATGGGCCATGGAACTGCCCGTCGGGCTGGCGCGCGCCAAGGCCGCGGCCGAGGCCGCGGGCCGCACCGCGATCAGCGTCGCCTGGGACGGTGAGGCCCGGGCGGTCCTCGAAGTCGCCGACGCCGTCAAGGACAGCAGCGCCGAGGCGATCAGCCGGCTGCGTGCGCTGGGCCTGACCCCGATCCTGCTCACCGGCGACAACCGGGCCGTCGCCGAGGCGGTGGCCGCGGAGGTCGGCATTCTCCCCGAGCACGTCATCGCCGAGGTCATGCCGGAGGACAAGGTCGACGTCGTCAAGCGCCTCCAGGGCGAGGGCCGCGCGGTGGCGATGGTCGGCGACGGGATCAACGACGCCGCCGCGCTCGCCCAGGCCGACCTGGGGCTGGCGATGGGCACCGGCACCGATGCCGCCATCGAGGCCGGTGACCTCACCCTCGTACGCGGCGACCTGCGCGCCGCCGCCGACGCCATCCGCCTGGCCCGCAAGACGCTGGGCACCATCAAGTCGAACCTGTTCTGGGCCTTCGCCTACAACATCGCCGCCCTGCCGCTCGCCGCGGCGGGACTGCTGAACCCCATGATCGCCGGAGCGGCCATGGCCTTCTCCTCGGTCTTCGTCGTCGGCAACTCCCTGCGCCTGCGCGGCTTCACGGCAGCGGACTGAGAACGCCTCGGCAGAGGGTGAGGACGGGCCCGGCGGCCCGCCCTCACCCTCTCGCGTTCTCCCGCCTCCGGCCCCCGGCAGTCACCCCGCGCCGGCTCCGGGATGCCTGCCCAGCGTGACCTGCACACGCAGACACATCCCCAGCACCTGCCGGACCAACGTCACCTGTGCCGTGCCGAGTCCGCACCACGGCCCGCACGACGTCCTGGCCGCCAGCCGGGCGATGTCCTTCGCTGTCATACGACCTGTATACCCCCACCCCGTATGGTCAGTCGCCGTGGGGCGGCCCGGTCAGCGGGGCCGGGTCTGGGTGACACGCCACAGGCGACGGGGCAGGCCGCCCTCCTCGAAGGCGTGGACCTCGTTCAGTACCCAGCCGTCGGCGAGGGCGTCGACCAGAGCGCGGTCGAAGAAGTGCACGGCGAAGCCGGCGTGCTCGAAGATGCCGTCGCCGTGCGCGGTGCCGGTGCCGTAGTGGGCGTCGCCGGTGTGCCGGACGGTGTAGACGAACGTTCCGCCCGGCCGCAGGACACGGCGGACCTCGCGGACCAGGGCGTGGAGCTCGTCGGTGGACAGGGCCATGCACAGCAGCATGTGCGCGAAGACGGCGTCCACGGAGTCGTCCGGCAGGGGCAGCGGATCGCGGACGTCGTGCACGGCGGACGTGATCCGCTCGTCGACGCCGCTCGCGCGGGCGGCCTCGTGCAGCTGCTCCAGGGCGGCGGCGGAGAAGTCGAGGGCCCGGACGGTGAAGCCCTCGCGGGCGAAGTACAGGCAGTCGCGTCCGTGACCGGCGCCCAGTTCCAGCACGTCCCCGGCCCCGGCCGCACGGAAAACCGAGGCGGCGTGGACGGCCGGCTCGGACGGTTCCTCGCCGTACATGCCGGGGTGCGTGGTGTAGGTGCTCTGCCACTGCCGCCGCTGCGCGTCCGCCAGCTGCTGCTCGCCGTCCGCCATGGCGCTCCACTCCTCTTCACCCGCTGACGCCGTGGCCCCCTTCCAGCTTAGGTTAGGAGGCGACAGGAAGGGAGCAGTCCCGGCACCGTCCGGGCGGCACCCACGAGGAACCGGCCGAGGGGCGCCGGGGCCGGGGTCAGGTCTGATCGTAGGAGAGCTGGGCCGCGGTGATGTCCTCGGCGTGTTCGAGGGCCCAGGACATCAGACCCCAGACCTTGTCCAGGAGCGTCAGGCCGAGAGGCGTGAGCTCGTAGTCGACCCGCGGGGGCACGACGGGATGGACGGTCCTGGTGAGCAGGCCGTCCCGCTCCAGACCGCGGAGGGTGACGGTGAGCATGCGCTGGCTGATGCCCGCAATGGACCGCTGCAGCTCGCTGAAGCGCCGTGGGCCCGGACCCAGCTCGTTCACGACGGCGATCGACCACTTGTCGCCCACCCGGGCCAGCACGTCCCGCACCCGGGAGGCCATCTCGGGGCCGACCTCCAGCCGCGCCTCCGCACACGTCCGCCTGACCTGCATGGTTACCTCGCCCTCACTGCGGCACACAAAAGTGCGTTCTTCTCCCCACCGCCATGGTTCCTGATGATGAGGTCGATTACTACTGATAACCATGGAGGTCAGAGATGCACGCCGACGAGTCCTTCTCCGTCGCCGCCTCGCCGCAGCAGCTGGAGCGGACAGCCCGGGCACTGCTCGAGGCCGGATTCCAGGTGCTGATCGCCGACACCGTCGACGAGGCGCGCAAACTGGTGGCCGAGCTGCTGCCGCCCGACCGGACGATCTTCACGGCGACCAGCGAGACACTGCGCCTGTCGGGCATCGCCGCGGACATCAACGATTCCGGCCAGTACCGGTCGGTGAGAGCCGAGGCCGGCGACGCCCCCCGGGACGTGGAGGCGCAGATCCGGCTCGGCGCGCTGCCCGACGTCGTCGTCGGCAGCGTCCACGCGGTCACCGAGGACGGCCGGCTCGTCATCGCGTCGGCCAGCGGCAGCCAGCTCGCCCCCTACGTCAGCGGCGCCCGCAAAGCCATCTGGGTCGTCGGCGCCCAGAAGGTCGTCCCGGACCTGGAAACCGCACTCCGCCGGGTCCGGACCCACTCCCTGCCGCTGGAGAACAACCGCCAGCAGGAACTGAGGGGCCTGGGCAGCTTCATCGGCAAGATCCTGATCATCGAGCGCGAGGGGCTCCCCGACCGCTCCACCGTCATCCTCACCGCTGAGACCATCGGCTTCTGAAAAGCGCCTCGCGCCGGCCGGGCACGGCGCGGGCAGCAGCGGGCCGGGTGCGGCGGCCTTCGCTCTTCTCGGAAACCTTCGAACCGGGCGGCCGCGGCAGAAGAGCGGCCGTGGCTGCCCGGTCGCCGTCGGGACGAGACTGCGGCCCGGGGCGCCCTTTGGGTGTTACTGTCGCGCCGTGTCCAAGACCGAGATCGACGCGGTGACCGCCGAGTTCTTCGGTGCCTTCGACAACCGGGGCGGCAAGGCCGCCGATGTGGCCCGGATCCGCCGGCTGGTTCTTCCGAACGGCGTGATCGTCAAGTCCGGTCCGGAGTTCACGGTCTATACCGTGGACGAGTTCATCGAGCCCCGCCGGCGGCTGCTGACCGACGGTCGGCTTGCCGAGTTCTCCGAGTGGGAGGTCTCCGAGCGGACCGAGATCGCGGGCGACATCGCATCGCGGTTCAGCGGGTATCGCAAGTCCGGGATCCTGGATGGTGAGTTGTACGAGGGCGGCGGGACCAAGACCATCCAGTTCGTCCGCACCTCGGACGGCTGGCGGATCACCGCATTCGCTTGGTACGACCAGCCCTGACGTCATCACTCGCCGGTCGCCGGCGCAAGCCCCGCCCCCACCACCCACATGTGCCCTGGTGGCCGCTCACCAGAGGGCAGCCTGCTCGCCCGACGGACCGGTACTGGGCGGCTTCGCCGCCGCGTTCACTCGGGTCTTGGCGTTGATGGCACGAGGTTCCGTAGTCACGGCACCCGACTCACGTAGCTGTCGGACGGCCGTGATCACTTGGGCGGGCCGGTAGACGGTCTCCAAGAGGGTGTAGCGCTGGAGCTCCGGGACGGTTCGCCCCTTGGGCGCCTCGGATATGAAGTCGTGCAGGATCCGTCGTAGCGGAGCCGTATCCGGTTCGAATACGAGATCCAGCATCTGCTGTTCGGTGTCCCTGGGGTCGCGGTAGCGGACGCCGTAGGAAGGGTCCACCTTCCACATGGCGTCCTTCATCTTCTCCAGTCCTCGCTCGTGCTGGGTGCCGAAGATCAGGTAGAGCTTCCTGCCGCCCTCGTCGACCATCTCGAAGTACAGCGTGTGCGTGAAACCGGCCTGGCGCAGCGTGGCCCGGTATTGCTCGCGCAGGAACGTGAACTTGTGCGAGGAGGGCTGTCGGAATACGTCTTGCCACTCCTGGCTGCCGAAGGCTTCGTCGCCGAGTTGCCGGTGGCCGTCGTGTCTCTCGGCGAACCGGGTGAGGAAGGAGGGTTCGAAAGTCACCATGACTTCGGTGCTTCGGTAGCGACCGAGTTCATACAGGAGCGAGAACGGAATGTCCGGTCCACCGAAGCTGTCCAGGAGGACGAAGAGGGGCTTGCCCAGCCTGCCGGTGCTCTGCAGTTGCCTCAGGAGGGTCGGGTGGAAGTCTCCATGCCCGATGTCGACCGACAGACGTGCAGTGATGTCGTCCGCATGCCTGGATTCAGCGAGGGTCATCTGGTGTTGCAATTCTTCTACCCGTCGGTGGTCTTCCTCCATGAGGATCAGACGCATGCGCTTCGGGAAACGGCGCAGAGCGCGGGCGAAGACCTCGTAGGCGACGACGGGAGATCCGGGCTCGCCCTGCTTGTAGACGCCGGCCCCCGCGAACCCCTCCGCATAGGTGATCACGTCGTTCCGCGACAGCAGAATCGGCGCCCACGCTTCCAAGTACCGCTTGAGTAAGTCGTGTTTGGCAGCCGTGTGCGGATCGCGCTCCCACACGGCATCCTTCGGTACGGCCATGACCGCTCCCCCTGCTCCCATACGGCCCCGCTGGGGAGAGGGTCACACACCGTTTCCATATGTGACCAGAGCGCGTACGGCGTCCGTTGAAGATTGGCCGTTACTGCACTGTTGCCACGTGCAGCCGGGGCGGCATCTGGTCCCACGTGATGCCGGCGAGTTCACGGCCTCCGGACTTGGGGGTGCGGCCGCCCCACTGCTTGAAGAAGAACGGCACGTCGGCGTCGTTGCAGGCATCGCGGATCTCGACCAGCCATTCCTCTTGCACTGGGCGGTGCCGGGGGCCGGATTCGCCACCTGCGATCACCCAGCCGATACCGTCCAGGCGCAAACCTGCCAGAGGGCCGAGCAGCGGTTCGCAGGACAAGAACCGCATCGCGGCCGGCACTTGCCGCAGGTCGTCGACGCGATCCAGGTGATCCGCGTTCTCGACGGAGACGCCCATCCAGAGGTTGGCAGGCCAGTCGAGTTGGCCTGCCAGTCGCCGGAGCCTGCGGGCCCTCTTCGTCAGGAGTTGATAGGTGTGCTGTGGAGTGTCGGCGATTACCTGGAAGACCTGCTGTACGAAGTCCAAGGGCACCTTGGCGTGGAACAGGTCGCTCATTGAGTTGACGAAGACCATGCGGGGGGTCTTCCACTGACGGGGGATGGCCAGCGTGTCCGGATGGAGGGTGAGGCCGAAGCCGGGGCCGGAAGTCCTGGGGTCACCGTCGGCTTGGTACTTCGCCACCCCCATCGCCTTGAGGCGTCTGGATAACGTCAGGGCGTAACAGTTGTCGCACCCGGGAGAGATGCGATCGCAACCGGTGGTCGGATTCCAGGTCGCCTCAGTCCACTCGATAGTGCTGCGATCGCCCATGGGGTCCCCTCCCGTAGCAGTCGGGCAAGGGCCGCCAGCGCTTGCCCACTCTGCGCTTCGACTGCGCTGCCTAACGAGCGACGTACCGAACTGGCACGCGACCGTGCCCATCTTTCAGGTCGAACGCATGTTCTGTGAAGGGGGTGTCTCCTGTGGGGCTGTCGGGGGCAGGCAGCCGTGGCAGGGCGCGGTTCGCCGTTGAAGACCTGCCGGGCGTGCCAGTCGCGATGAGCCGAAACAACAGTGCATGCGCCGCGAGGGCTATGACTTGCTCGCGGGCTGCGAGGCTGTAGCCGACGAAGCGCTGTGAGACAGGATGCGTTGATCGTCTCCCCGTCGAGGAAGGCCGCATCGGGTCCGTCGAGCGCCCACCAACGTGCGTGGGCGTCCTCCGGCCCTGCCTGCCGACATCGCATTGACGCTGCCGTCCAATCCGCAATCGGGCGTGGTTCACGAGTAGCAGCGGTGAGTATTGGACTCCTGCTTTCAAGTCCCGGTGCGAGTCGACCGATGGCAGCCTCTGGCAGTTCTCGCCCCAGGTTTCGGGGCTCCCGATCCCACCGGCCGGCGCCTCTGTTGGCCAGATCCTCGATGCCGGAGGCGGGTGGGCTGACGGAAGAGTCTTTCCTCCAGCTCCTCACTGTGCTGGAGGGGCATGCATCGGGCTGGACGAAGACCGGCTTGAGGTGCTTCCTCGGCAGCGCGGTCGGTAAGTCGTCCTATCGACCTGACGTGGACGATCCGTGTGTGCGGGACGGGCGTATGCGCAATGCGCTGGCTCAAGATCTGTGTCCGATGGAGGCTTGCCGCGGGTACACACAGTGCAATCGGACGGCAGCGAGCGTGGCGTCGCGAGGGAACACGATGTCAGCTGGAACGTCTACGCTGCTCCGCATGTCAGACAACACAACAACCGCTCAGGTTGGCTGGATGAAGCCGACCGCATCCAAGCCGTCTGTCCCGCGCTCACCCACTCGGTAGGTTCATCCCATGCCCGGCCGCCTCCTTGAACTACATGTCGAGAACTTCCGCAGCCTGCGCGATGTGACGATCCCTCTCGGGCCACTGACAGTCCTCGTAGGACCCAACGGGGTTGGTAAGTCGAACGTATTGAAGGTCTTCGACTTCCTGGCTGCCATCATCCGCACCGACCTACGGCCTGCCCTGGACGAGCAGGGAGGCTTTGACGAAGTTGCCTTCTGGGGTGGCGAGAAGCCGCCGACGTCTCTCAAGATCCATCTCAAGGCGAACTGGACCACTCACGCGAGTTTGAATGCTCCAGATGAGTACGCCTTGACCATCCTCAGGCGCACGGCTCCCAGGTCAGACAGCCCGCAGTCCTACATCCTTTCGCGTCGCGAGAGTTTCGCTTTTAAACGCACTGGGGGCAGAGGACGACGCATCACTATTTCCGGTGAGGAGGCCACAGTTGTCGACGAGCGGGCAGGTCGTGAGTCGGGGCGCGACAAGATCGGCATTCAACGTTTGAGCAGTGGACTCTCGACACTGCCACGCCTGGGCCGTTCGGACGGTGGCGAGGAGGTGTCCAGGGTTGCCGAGCGTCTCTCCTCGTTCCGGGTGTTCGATGTGGATGTCAACGCGGCAAGGCAGCCCACACGATCCAGTTCTACGTTGGCTGGTCACTTGGCGCCTCACGCCGAGAACTTGGCGGCATTCCTTGTGCAGCTCAGTGCTGACGAGGAACGGTGGGGCCTGCTGACCGCAGATGCCCGCCGATTGCTCCCACAGCTAGAAGCTATTGAATTTGAACAAGTTGGAGGTTACGCGGACCGACTGGCCGTGGTGTTGCACGAGAAGGGCCTCCGCCGCACCACTCCGCTGGCAGATGCGTCGTTCGGCACAGTACGTCTGCTGGGGTTGCTGGCCATGTTGTATGACCCGCACCCGCCGGCACTTACCTGCGTGGAAGAGATCGACCATGGTCTGCACCCGCAGGCACTCGAACTGATCGTGGAGCGGATGCGGGAGGCTTCGGAACGAACCCAACTTATCGTGGCAACGCACTCACCAGCCTTGGTGGACCGTCTGACGCCCGAAGAGTTCATCGTGTGCGACCGCGATGAAGGCGGTGCCTCGATCATCCCCGCCCTTTCCGTGGAAGAAGTGAAGGCCATCGTCGCAGAGACCGGTGATCAGCCACTCGGCGAGCTTTGGTTCTCAGGCGTTCTGAGAGGTGATCTAACGGAGGATGACCTGTGAGGCGCGGAGGCGCGGTCAAGGATTCAGCCAAGGGGATCGTGGTCCTGGCGGGGGAAAGCGCCAACGATCGACGCATTCTGGCCTCTTTGATCAAGGGTCTCCACCCGACCCTAGCTGCCGAAGTTATGCTCACCGAGATCACTGATCCGGTCCGACTCCGCAAGAAGACGGGTGAAGAACTGGCTACGGCTGCAAACGTTTTGGTGAACAAGGCGCGTGGCAAAGCAAGGCTGAAGAAGGGAAGCCTCGTAGGCGTCTTCGTGCACGAGGATATGGATGCTCCTCCGGGGCCCGCGTACGACAGCGCTCGTCGGAATGTGTCGGCGGCTCTTGCCAGAGCCGCCGGCAGCAGTGAGTCGGTTTATGCCCTGGCGGCGGCTGAGTCCGAGGCTTGGCTCCTGCTCTTTCCCGAAGCGTTCACCCTGTACAGAACATCCTGGAAGCTTCCTACCTCTTGGCAGGGCAAGGACACAGGGCGGCGGCGCACACCCAAGGAAGACCTTGAAGCTGAGTTGAGGAGTCCACGGTTCAGGGAAACCGACGGACCGGAGATAGCCTCCAAGGCTCTTGCCCATGGTCTGCTTTCCGAACCAAAGGGTACGAACCGGTCATTCAGTGAGTTCGCCTTGGATCTCTCTGCGTGGCCGGTACGACGGAGCCGGGGATGCTGATCACGGGGCCCTCACCCATAGGCTGCCTCGCGTCTCACAGGCTGGGAACTGACGCGTACGACCGCCGACGCAAGCCCCAACTCGGCCGACCGACAGGCACCAGCAAGGGCGGGACCCGCAGGCCCCGCCCCACCATCCGTGCGAAACCCCGGGTCACGGCCAGACCAGGCAGTACGGCTGGTGTCCCGCCTCGTGCAGACGGTGGCTGAAGTCCTGCCATTCGTGCAGGAGTTGGTAGACGTTGAACGCGTCCCGCGGGCCGCCGCGGTCGGGGACCGTGGACCAGATGAACGCCGCCGCGCCGACCGCCTCCTCGCCTATGCCGCGCAGGGGGTCGACGACCGTCATGGGCAGCTTCACGACCGCGTAGTCCGGGTGCAGGACGACCAGCTCGAGCGGCGGCACCTTGTGCAGCGGGACGCCCTCGATGCCCGTGAGGACCATCGCCGCCATCGTCTCCGGCTTGATCTTGGTGAACATGCCGCCCATGCCGAGCTCGTCGCCGCCGAGTTCCTCGGGGCGCATCGAGATCGGGACGCGGGCCGCGGTCGCGCCGTCGGGCGCGCCGAAGTACTTGTACGTCACCCCCACCCGACCACCATTCCTGCTTCCCGTACTGAGCTGATCGATCCGACGTTCCATACGTCGTTCGTCGCGCTCCGACTCACCCGGTACGCCGTGTCCTTTGAGTGCTTCCGCAGATTCCTCCGCTTCGCGTCGGTGCCTTCCCCGCCGGGCACGTCGAGGACCCAGGTCGTCAGTCCCCTCGCCCAGTCCGCCACCGCGATGCATATCTCCACCCGACTGCTTTTCTAGGACGCGTGGCCCCCGCCGCGCAACCCGATCATCGTGTCAGTGACCTCCCCCACGGCCGCACGCCGAAACGTGCGCTGAAATACCTCTCCGCGGGATCTTCGGAGCCCCCGACCACGCCCGTGTGCGTCATGGGGCCCGTGAGCTGTGTGTATCAGGTCCCAGTCTCGCAGACCACGGGGCTCGGGGAGGGGGCACCGGGCCAGGAGACCGGGCGCGGGGCCGGTCGCGGGCCGTGCAGAGGAGCCGGGCCCGTGTGCCCGCTGCCGCCGGCGGCTGCTGGCCTACCCTGATGAGGTCACTGGCAACCGGATCCCGAGCAAGTCGGAGAAGGTCGGAGAAGTCGCAGGTCATGAGCGAATTGCCCTATTCATACGACGCGCCTGTCTCGCAGGCCCTGTTCGACCGAGCGGCCGCCGTCACCCCCGGCGGCGTGAACTCCCCGGTGCGCGCCTTCGGCGCCGTGGGCGGCACGCCCCGGTTCATGGTGTCCGGCAGGGGGCCGTACCTCACCGACGCGGACGGGCGCGAGTACGTCGACCTCGTGTGCTCGTGGGGGCCCATGATCCTCGGGCACTCCCACCCCGAGGTGATCGCCGCCGTGCAGGAGGCCGTCTCCCGCGGCACCTCCTTCGGCACCCCCGGTGAGGGCGAGGTCGCGCTCGCCGAGGAGATCGTCGCCCGGGTCGAGCCCGTGGAGCAGGTGCGGCTGGTCAGCAGCGGGACCGAGGCGACCATGTCGGCCATCCGGCTCGCGCGCGGGTTCACCCAGCGCGCCAAGGTGATCAAGTTCGCCGGGTGCTACCACGGGCACGTGGACGCGCTGCTCGCCTCCGCCGGGTCCGGCGTGGCCACCTTCGCGCTGCCCGACACCCCGGGCGTCACCGGCGCCCAGGCCGGCGACACCATCGTGCTGCCGTACAACGACCTCGAGGCCGTGCAGGAGGCCTTCCACCGGCACCCGGGCGAGATCGCCTGCGTGATCACCGAGGCCTCGCCGGGCAACATGGGCGTCGTGCCGCCGCGGCCCGGGTTCAACCAGGGCCTGAAGGACGCGTGCCGGGAGAACGGCGCCCTCTACATCTCCGACGAGGTCATGACCGGCTTCCGTACCAGCCGCGCCGGCTGGTACGGCGTCGACGGCGTCCGGCCCGACCTGATGACCTTCGGCAAGGTGATGGGCGGCGGCTTCCCCGCGGCCGCGTTCGGCGGCCGTGCCGACGTCATGGCGCACCTCGCGCCCGCCGGGCCCGTCTACCAGGCCGGCACCCTCTCCGGGAACCCGGTCGCCACCGCGGCCGGCCTCGCCCAGTTGCGCCTCCTCGACGAGGCCGCGTACGACAGGGTCGACGCCGTGTCGGAGCAGGTCCGCGGGCTGGTCACCGAGGCGCTGAGCAAGGAGGGCGTCGCGCACCGGGTGCAGAACGCCTCCAACATGTTCTCCGTCTTCTTCACCGACCGTGAGGTCCGTGACTACGAGGACGCCAAGAAGCAGGAGTCCTTCCGCTTCACCGCGTTCTTCCACTCGATGCTGGCGCAGGGCGTCTACCTGCCGCCGTCGTCCTTCGAGTCCTGGTTCGTGTCCACGGCCCACGACGAGCAGGCCGTCCAGAAGATCGCCGACGCCCTCCCGGCGGCGGCCCGAGCAACTGCGGAGGCGACGGCGTGAGCACCCCGAGCGACATCACGGTCGTCCACCTCATGCGGCACGGCGAGGTCGCCAACCCGGACGGGATCCTGTACGGGCGGCTGCCCGGCTACCACCTGTCCGAACTCGGCCGGCAGATGGCCGACCGGGTCGCCGAGCACCTGGCCACCCGCGACATCACCCACGCCGTCTCCTCCCCGCTGGAGCGGGCCCAGGAGACGGCCACCCCGATCGCCAAGGCGCACGGCCTCGACCTGGCCACCGACGAACGGCTCATCGAGGCCGACAACATCTTCCAGGGCAAGACCTTCGGCGTCGGGGACGGGGCGCTGCGCCGGCCCGAGAACTGGAAGTACCTGGTCAACCCGTTCAAGCCGTCCTGGGGCGAGCCGTACCTCGACATCGTCGTACGGATGATGCGGGCGCTGGACGCGGCCAAGGACGCCGCCCGCGGCCACGAGGCGGTGCTCGTCAGCCACCAGCTGCCGATCTGGATCGTGCGCTCGTACGTCGAGCGGCGGCGGCTGTGGCACGACCCGCGCAAGCGGCAGTGCACGCTCGCCTCGCTGACGACCTTCACCTACCAGGGCGACCGGATCGTGTCCGTCGGCTACTCCGAGCCGGCCCGCGACCTCGTCCCGGCCCATCTCCTCGCCGGAGCCAGGCCGGTGAAGGGGAAGGACAAGGCCTTCGGCGCCTGAGACGTCCGAAGCGTCATGACGCGCTCGTGACATTCGTTGCGGAACCGGTGAGCTCGGCCGGAACCTCCCCGTTCGTCATGTCATCTGACTGTGTGACTGCCAGATGACATGACGAACGGGGTTGTAATGCGCGCGCTCTCTCGGAGAGGAATGCTCGGTCTCGGTGCGGGAGCCGCGGCCACCGTGGGACTGGCGGGCTGCGGCAGCCTCAAGCCGTCGCACGGGTCGACCCGCGGCCAGGGCGCCGGAGGCTCCGGAGGGCACGGCAAGAAGCCCACCGGGCATCCCGCCCGTCCCCTCGGCGACGGCTCGACCTCCTTCACCGGCAGCCAGCCCGGGCAGCCGGAGAAGCCCGAGCCGCTGGAGCCCGGCCAGACCCCGCCGCAGTTCGTCGTCTTCTCCTGGGACGGCGCCGGCGAGGTGGGCAACGGCCTCTTCCCGCGCTTCCTCGACCTCGCCAAGGAACACGGCGCGCACATGACCTTCTTCCTCTCCGGCCTCTACCTGCTGCCGGAGTCGAAGAAGCGCCTGTACGACCCGCCCAACAACCCGCGCGGCGCCTCCGACATCGGCTACCTCACCGACGACCACGTCAAGGCCACCCTGAAGAACGTCCGCCGCGCCTGGCTCGAAGGGCACGAGATAGGCACCCACTTCAACGGCCACTTCTGCTCCGGCTCCGGCACGGTCGGCAACTGGACGCCCCAGCAGTGGAAGAGCGAGATCCAGCAGGCCAAGGCCTTCGTCAAGGAGTGGCGCACCAACACCGGCTGGACCGACCTGCCCGCCCTGCCCTTCGACTACGACAAGGAACTCGTCGGCGGCCGCACCCCCTGCCTGCTCGGCCAGGACAACCTGCTGCCCACCGCCCGCGAGCTCGGCTGGCGCTACGACGCCTCCTCGCCCGGCGGCCGTCAGGTCTGGCCCGACAAGAAGCAGGGCCTGTGGGACCTGCCCCTGCAGCAGATACCTTTCCCCGGACACAGTTTCGAGGTCCTGTCGATGGACTACAACATGCTCGCCAACCAGTCGGTCAACTCCACCAACGCGCCCGCCTACAACTACCCGGCCTGGCGCGAGCAGGCCGCCCAGGCGTACATATCGGGCTTCGAGCGGGCCTACGACACCAACCGCGCGCCCTTCTTCGTCGGCAACCACTTCGAGCAGTGGAACGGCGGCATCTACATGGACGCCGTCGAGCAGGCGCTGAAGCACATCGCGCGGGAGAAGGAGAAGGGCGCGGACGTGCGCCTCGTCTCGTTCCGGCAGTTCGCCGACTGGATGGACGTACAGAAGCCCGAGGTGCTCGCGAAGCTGCGCACCCTCGACGTCGGGCAGCAGCCCGCCGGCGGCTGGAAGGATTTCTTCAAGGACGTCTCCACGGCGTCCACGGCGTCCACGGCCTCCACGGCCTCCGCGAATACCGTCTGACGTGCGCGTTCCCGGCCCCCGGGCGACCGCGAGGGGGGTGCGCAAGATCCTCGGAACGGACATGCGAAACTTTTCACATGACCGCCGCCAGCCGCGCCCCCCTGCGCTCGAACCGACGAAGCCGTGCCGCCCTCGCCGCCCTGGCCGCGGCCGCCGCGCTGACCGTGTCCGCGTGCGGTTCGGGAGGCACCTCGGGCGGGGGCGGTGACACCAACTTCGTCATGGGCAAGGACGGCATCTCCACCGCGAAGAAGGGGGAGCGCGCCGCGGCGCCCGACCTGTCGGGCAAGACCGTCGACGGCGGGCAGGTCGACGTCGCCTCCTTCAAGGGCAAGGTCGTCGTCCTGAACATGTGGGGCTCCTGGTGCGCCCCCTGCCGGGCCGAGGCGCGCAACTTCGAGACGGTCTACCAGGACCTCAAGGACCAGGGCGTGCAGTTCGTCGGCATCAACACCCGCGACACCAGCATCCAGAACGCGGTCGCCTTCGAGAAGCAGCAGGGCATCACCTACCCCAGCCTGTACGACCCGACCGGCAAGCTGATGCTCCGCTTCAAGAAGGGCACGCTCAACCCGCAGGCCGTCCCCTCCACTCTCGTCCTCGACCGGGACGGCAGGATCGCCGCCCGCTCGCTGGCCGCGCTCAGCGAGGAGAAGCTGCGCAAGATGGTCACCCCGGTCCTCGCGGAGAAGTGACGTGAGCGCCGTCACCACGCTCGCCGCGACGGGCTACAACGGCACGGTGCTCAACGGCGCCCTGCTGGTCGCCCTGCCCGTCGCGCTGCTCGGCGGACTCGTCTCCTTCTTCTCCCCGTGCGTCCTGCCCCTCGTCCCCGGCTACCTCAGCTACGTCACCGGGGTCACCGGCACCGACCTGGCCGAGGCCCGGCGCGGGCGGATGGTGGCGGGCGCCTCCCTGTTCGTGCTCGGCTTCACCGCCGTGTTCGTCTCCAGCGGCGCGCTGTTCGGATACTTCGGCGACAGCCTCCAGGACAACAAGGGCGTCCTGTCGAAGGTGCTCGGCGCGTTCATGATCCTCATGGGTCTCTTCTTCATGGGCCTGATGCCGTGGATGACCCAGCGTGAGTTCCGCCTCCACAAGCGGCCGGTGGCCGGCCTGGCCGGCGCCCCCGTCCTGGGCGCGCTGTTCGGCATCGGCTGGACGCCCTGCATCGGGCCGACGCTCGCCTCCGTGCTGGCCCTGTCCTCCCAGCAGTCCAGCGCGGGCCGCGGGGCCGTCCTGACCGTCGCCTACTGCCTCGGCCTCGGCGTGCCCTTCGTGCTCGCCGCGGTCGTCTTCCGCAAGGCGCTCGGCGCCTTCGGCTGGGTCAAGCGCCACTATGTCTGGGTGATGCGGATCGGCGGCACGATGATGATCGTGACCGGTCTGCTGCTGCTGACCGGCGCCTGGGACCGCCTCGTGCAGGACATGCAGTCCTGGTCCGCCGGCTTCACTGTGGGGATCTGATCGATGAGCAAGACCACCGCCGACAACGCCCCCGCCACCGGCGAGGACCAGGACCTGGGGGCCGCCGGCTCCCAGCTGTCCACCGCGCCCAAGGAGGAGCTGCCGAACATGCCCTCCCTGGGCGTGATCGGCTGGGCGCGCTGGTTCTGGCGCCAGCTCACCTCGATGCGGGTGGCGCTGCTGCTGCTCCTGCTGCTGTCGCTCGGCGCGATCCCGGGCTCGCTGATCCCGCAGACCGGCATCGACGCGACGAAGGTCGCCCAGTTCCGCAAGGACCACAGCATCCTCGGGCCGGTCTACGACAGGCTCGGCCTCTTCCACGTCTACAGCTCGGTGTGGTTCTCCGCGATCTACATCCTGCTGTTCGTCTCGCTCATCGGCTGCATCGTGCCCCGCACCTGGCAGTTCGTGGGCCAGCTGCGCGGCCGCCCGCCGGCCGCCCCGCGCCGCCTGACCCGGCTGCCCGCCTACACCACCTGGCGCACCACCGCCGAGCCCGAAGCGGTCCGCGAGGCCGCGCTCACCCTGCTGAAGAAGCGCCGCTTCCGGGCGCACGCCACCGGTGACGCGGTCGCCGCCGAGAAGGGCTATCTGCGCGAGGTCGGCAACCTCGCCTTCCACGTTGCGCTGATCGTGATGCTGGTCGCCTTCGCCTGGGGCCAGCTGTTCAAGTCCGAGGGCTACAAGCTGGTGGTCGAGGGCGACGGCTTCGCCAACACCATCACGCAGTACGACAACTTCAAGTCCGGCAACCTCTTCACCACCGACGACCTCACCCCCTTCAGCTTCGACCTGAAGGACTTCCGGGGCACCTACGAGGAAACCGGCCCCAACCGGGGCACGCCGCGCACCTACCAGGCCAGGATCAACTACAGCGTGGGCGCGTACGGCAAGGAGAAGAGCACCACGATCCGGGTCAACGAGCCGCTGGCCGTCGGCGACTCCAAGGTCTACCTCGCCAGCCACGGCTACGCGCCCGTCGTCACCGTCCGCGACGGCAAGGGCAACGTCGTCTACCGCGACGCCGTGCCGCTGCTGCCGCTGGACTCCTTCGCCACCTCCTCCGGCGCGATCAAGGTGATGGACGGCTACCGCAACGCCAAGGGCGTCCGGGAGCAGCTCGGCTTCCAGGCGTTCTTCCTGCCGACCTACACCGTGGGCAGCGAGACGGCCTCCACCTTCCCGGCGCTGCGCAACCCGACGCTGAACCTGGTGGGGTACCACGGCGACCTCGGCGTCGACTCGGGCATCCCGCAGAGCGTGTACCAGCTCGACCTGAAGAACATGAAGCCGTTCAAGAAGGCCGACGGCCAGGTGCTGCGCAAGAACCTGCACCCCGGCCAGACCATGACGCTCCCGAACGGCGCCGGCTCGATCACCCTGGAGAAGCACGTCAGGGAGTGGGCGCAGTTCCAGATCACCCAGCAGCCCGGCAGCGGGTGGGCGCTGGGCGGCGCCCTGGTGGCGATCTTCGGTCTCGCCGCGTCGCTGTTCGTCCAGCGGCGCCGGGTCTGGGTACGGGCGACGCGGGGCGCCGACGGCGTCACGGTCGTCGAGATGGCCGGGCTCGGCCGCAGCGAGTCCGCCAAGGTGCCCGAGGAACTCGGCGACCTCGCCGGAATCCTCTACGACCAGGCGCCGGGCGCCCCCGACGCCGACTCCGCCCCCGACGCCGACGACGCCCCCGACCCCTCCGTCCCGGTCTCCGCCGACTCCTCCGACTCCGCCGATCCCTCCGATTCCCCCGACCCCGAAGTCGTTCCTGCCGAAGGGGCTGAGAAGCAGTGACTCTCGCCGCCGCCACCAACGAACACCTCGCGAACATCAGCAACACGCTGATCTACTCCGCGATGGCCGTCTACACCCTGGCCTTCTTCGCCTACATCACCGAATGGCTCTTCGGCAGCCGCAGCAAGGTGGGCCGCACGGCCGCCGCGCTCACCGAGCCCAAGACGTCCAAGAAGGCGGCGGCTCCCGCCGTCACCGTCAAGAAGGCCGGCGGCACCGCCGTGCTGGAGCGGCCGAAGGTCGTCGTGCGGTCCGCCGCCGGCTCCCGTGACGTGCCGGACGGGCCGGGCGCGCACGGCGGGGACGCGCAGGGCGACCTCTACGGGCGCATCGCCGTCTCCCTCACCGCGCTCGCCTTCCTCGTCGAGTTCGGCGGCGTGCTCGCGCGGGCCCTGTCGGTGCAGCGGGCGCCGTGGGGCAACATGTACGAGTTCAACATCACCTTCTCGACGGTCGCCGTCGGCGTGTACCTCACGCTGCTCGCGCTGAAGAAGAACATCCGCTGGCTCGGGCTGTTCCTGATCACCACGGTCCTGCTCGACCTCGGTCTCGCCGTCACCGTCCTGTACACCGCCAGCGCCCAGCTCGTGCCCGCCCTGCACTCGTACTGGCTGTACATCCACGTCTCCACGGCGATCCTGTGCGGCGCGGTCTTCTACGTCGGCGCGGTCGCCACGCTGCTGTACCTGTTCAAGGACAGCTACGAGAACAAGCTCGCCACCGGCGGCAAGCCCGGCCGCTTCGCGACGTCCTTCCTGGAGCGGCTGCCCGCCTCGGCGAGCCTCGACAAGTTCTCCTACCGCGTCAACGCGGCCGTCTTCCCGCTGTGGACGTTCACGATCATCGCGGGCGCGATCTGGGCGGGCGACGCGTGGGGCCGCTACTGGGGGTGGGACCCCAAGGAGACCTGGTCGTTCATCACCTGGGTCGCCTACGCCGGTTACCTGCACGCCCGCGCCACGGCCGGCTGGAAGGGCCGCAAGGCCGCCTACCTCGCCCTGCTCGCGTTCGGCTGCTGGCTGTTCAACTACTACGGCGTGAACATCTTCGTCTCCGGCAAGCACTCCTACGCGGGCGTGTAGGACGGAGTCTTCACCCCATCGGGTGCGCGACGTTCCCGTGCGCGTCAGGCTGGTGTCATGACCGGTTCCATCGAACAGGGCACCAGCCAGACCCACGGGAACACGCATATCCTGCACTTCCTGGTGCGGCTCCCGCGGCCCATGGAGCAGGCCTGGCCGGCACTGGCCACCCCGGAGGGGCTCGCGGAGTGGTTCACCGCCGTCGACGTCCTCGAGCCCCGGCTCGGCGGCGAGGTCTCCCTGCGCGACCTGGGCGACGGGCAGGTCACGGCGTGGGACGTGGACCGGGTCGCCGAGTACACGCTGCGGGGCGGCGGGCGGGTCAGGTTCCACCTGGAACGGGCCGGTGAGGACGGCTGCCTGCTCCGCTTCACCCACGAGTTCCAGGGCGAGCACGAGTCCGAGGCCCGCTGGCGCGCCCGCTTCGAGCGCCTGATCGACGTCCTGGAGACCCGCTCCTAGGGCCGGTCACGCAGAGTCGCTCACAGTCGCTCACCGGTCCGCTCACCGACTCGCTCACCGGTTCACTCACCGATGTCCTCGTTCCACAGGGCCGGGTGTTCGCCGATGAAGTCGCGCATCATCGCGGCGCACTCGGGGTCGTCCAGCAGCACGATCTCCACGCCGTGCTCCGCCAGCCAGTCGTGCCCGCCGTGGAAGGTCTCCGCCTCGCCGATCACGACCCGGGAGATGCCGAACTGCCGGACCAGGCCGGAGCAGTACCAGCACGGCGACAGGGTCGTCACCATCGTCGTGCCGCGGTACGAGCGCTGCCGTCCCGCCGCCCGGAACGCGGCCGTCTCCGCGTGCGCCGAGGGGTCGCCGTCCTGGACGCGCCGGTTGTGGCCGCGCCCGAGGAGGGTGCCGTCGGCGCCGTACAGCGCGGCCCCGATCGGGATGCCGCCCTCGGCGAGGCCGGCGCGCGCCTCCGCGACGGCGGTGCTGAGCCAGGTGCGTGCCTGTGCCGGATCCATGCGTCCCACTCTCCGGTGGCGGGAACAGCAGGGCAACCGCCGTGCCGGCGGCGGCGGGCGGCGGCCGGGCGGGCGCCGCCGGGATCTTCACGCGTTCTTCCCTTACGGGCGGTTTCCCCCGGGAAACGGCACAGAAGGCGCCCCATCCCCTACGGTGAGCGCGTGGATGAAGAAGAGGACAAGCGGCTGGCCGCCCTCACCCCCGAGGTCTCCCGCCTCTCCATCGACCTCCTGCGCAGGGCGGCCGGCACCTACCCCGCCGAGGAGATCGCCCGGGAGGCCCTGGACTGTGCCGACGACATCCTCGACCGCTACGGAACGGACGGCCTGCGCGTCCTCGTCATGAGCCTCACCTGCTGGGCCACGGTCCAGGTGGAGATCAACGCCCACGCCTCCGGCCGCCCCCTGGAGTCCCTCCTGGACGACATGCAGCTGACCTGGCTGGAGACCAACCCGGAGGAGTGAGCGAGACCAACCCGGAGGAGTGAGCGGCGCCGCCCGCACCCAGTGGTGCGGGCAACTGGTCCTCAGTGCGCGCCGCCCACCCGCAGCAGCAGCTTGCCGGTGCTGGTCCGTGCCCCCATCAGGCGGTGCGCCTCCGCCGCCTCCTCCAGGGCGAACTCGGCCGTCACCGGCAGGGACACCGTCCCGTCCACCGCCTTCGCGAAGGCCCGTTCGGCCAGTGACCGCAGCTCGCCCGGTGCGGTCCGCGCCAGCGTGAGGATCGAGAAGCCGCCGACCGACACGCCCCGTGGATACAGCTCGGGCTGCCCCACGCTCCAGGCCGGCGCCGAGCTCGCGTTGCCGAAGGAGACCAGCCGCCCGAAGACCGCGAGCGAGGCCAGGCCGGCCCGGAGGGTCTCGCCGCCGACGGGGTCGAGCACGAGGTCGACCCCGCGGCCGCCGGTCGCCGCCCGCACCGGCTCCGCGAACTCCCCGACGAACACCTCGTCGTAGCCCTGTTCGCGCGCGTACGCCGCCTTCGCCGCGCCCGACACCACGCCGTACACCGCCCCGGCGCCCGCCGCCTTCGCCAGCTGCCCCGCCACGGTGCCGACCCCGCCCGCCGCGCCCTGCACGAGCACCGTCTCGCCGGGCTGCAGCCGGCCCACGGAGTGGACGAGCGCGTAGGCCGTGGGCAGCACGGTCGGCAGCGCCGCCGCCGTGCGCAGGTCCACACCCGCCGGGAGCGGGAAGACGGTCACGGCGTCGGCGAGGACCACGTCCGCGTACGCCCCGCCGCCGGTCAGGGCCGTCACCTCCTGCCCCGCGGTCAGACCGGTGACGCCCTCGCCCACCGCACGGACGCGGCCGGACACCTCCAGGCCCGGCCGGAAGGGCAGGTCCGTGACCCGGTAGCCCTCCGAACGCGCTTTGAGGTCGGCGAAGTTGACCCCGGTGTACGCCACGTCGACGCTCACCTGGCCGGGGCCCGGTTCGGGGACGTCGGCCTCCACCACCTTCAGCACCTCGGGACCGCCGTACTCCTGGAACTCCACCGCGCGCATGCCAAAACCCCGTCCAGCCGAAACTGTTCAATCAAAAGCGAACAGTCGTGAGTGTATGGTTCTCATCGAACACTGGCAAGCGGAGAGCGGACAGGAGCACGGCGTGGCACAGCGGACCACCACCGGTCATCGGGCCGCCCCCGAACACACCCACCCCGACGACGTCTCCGTGCAGACGGCGCTGGCCGCCCTCGCCGACCCCGTACGCCTCACCCTGGTGCGGGAGCTGGCGGAGTCGGCCGAGTGGTCGCGCAGTTGCGGCAGCTTCGACGTGCCGGTCGGCAAGGCGGCGCTCAGCCACCACTTCGCCGTACTGCGCGGGGCGGGTCTGGTGGAGCAGCGCGACGAGGGCCCCCGGCGGGTCAACCGCCTGCGCAGGAGGGAGTTCGACGCCCGCTTCCCGGGCCTGCTGGAACTCGTCCTGCGACCGGACGCCCCGCCCCGGGAGGCATGACGTCCGCGAGCGGGCGGCCCATACACCTTGCCGGGTGCCGGGTGCCGGGTGCCGGGTGGCGTCACCCCCGGCAGGCGTCCGTGCTCTCAGGCGTCGTCGTTGTCCTCGCCGCGCCGGTTCTCCTCGCGCAGCGACTTCAGGAACTCGGGGTTGTCGTCGGGAGCGACCCAGCGGGCCCGCCCGGCGGCCGGCGCGGTGCGCTTCCGGCCGGCGACCAGCCACGCCACCGGGCCGACGAGCACCTCGCCGAACAGCAGGATGATGAACACCCAGGCCACCTTGGGCAGCCCGCGCACCTCGTCCTCGGGCGTGTTCAGGCAGTCCACGAACGCGTAGATCCACAGCGCCAGGACCAGCAGGAAGGGCAGATACCTGAGCATCGTCGTGCGATCCCCCAGACGTGTGAGCGGGCCCCGGTGACCGAGCCAGCGTATCGGGTGGCAGATACTGGGACGCATGGCATACGACGATCTTCGCTCCCTGCTCAGGGCACTGGAACGCGAGGGCGACCTCAAACGTGTCAAGGCCGAGGTGGACCCGTACCTGGAGGTCGGGGAGATCGTCGACCGGGTGCAGAAGGCGGGCGGCCCGGCGCTGCTGTTCGAGAACGTGAAGGGCTCCTCGATGCCCCTCGCGATGAACGTCTTCGGCACCGACCGCCGCCTGCTCAAGGCCCTGGGCCTGAAGGCGTACGGCGACATCAGCGACAAGATCGGCGGGCTGCTGAAGCCGGAGCTGCCGCACGGGTTCGTCGGCGTCCGCGAGGCCTTCGGCAAGCTCGGCGCGATGACGCACGTACCGCCGAAGAAGGTGAAGGACGCGCCGGTGCAGGAGGTCGTGCTCACCGGCGACGACGTCGACCTGGAGCAGTTGCCGGCCCTGTTCACCTGGCCCAAGGACGGCGGCTCCTTCTTCAACCTCGGGCTGACCCACACCAAGGACCCGGAGACCGGGATCCGCAACCTCGGCCTGTACCGCCTCCAGCGCCACGACCGGCGCACGATCGGCATGCACTGGCAGATCCACAAGGACAGCCGCAACCACTACCAGGTGGCGGCCAGGCGCGGCGAGCGCCTGCCGGTCGCCATCGCCTTCGGCTGCCCCCCGGCCGTCACCTACGCCTCCACCGCCCCGCTCCCCGGCGACATCGACGAGTACCTCTTCGCCGGGTTCGTCGCGGGTCGGCGGATCGAGATGGTCGACTGCAAGACCGTCCCGCTGCAGGTGCCGGCGAACGCGGAGGTCGTGCTGGAGGGGTGGCTGGAGCCCGGCGAGATGCTGCCCGAGGGCCCCTTCGGCGACCACACCGGCTTCTACACCCCGCAGGAGCCCTTCCCCGCCCTGACGATCGACTGCGTGACGATGCGCAAGCGGCCCCTGCTGCAGTCGATCGTGGTCGGCAGGCCGCCGACGGAGGACGGTCCGCTCGGCCGGGCGACGGAGCGGTTCTTCCTCCCGCTGCTGAAGATCATCGTCCCGGACATCGTCGACTACCACCTCCCCGAGGCGGGCGGCTTCCACAACTGCGCCATCGTCTCGATCGACAAGAAGTACCCCAAGCACGCGCAGAAGGTCATGCACGCGATCTGGGGCGCGCACATGATGTCCCTGACGAAGCTGATCGTGGTGGTCGACTCCGACTGCGACGTGCACGATCTGCACGAGGTCGCGTGGCGGGCCCTGGGCAACACGGACTACGCCCGCGACCTCACCGTCGTCGAAGGCCCCGTCGACCACCTCGACCACGCCTCCTACCAGCAGTTCTGGGGCGGCAAGGCGGGCATCGACGCGACGAAGAAGTGGCCCGAGGAGGGCTACACCCGCGACGGCGGCTGGCCCGACATGGTCCTGTCCGACCCGGAGACAGCGGCGAAGGTGGACCGCCGCTGGAAGGAGTACGGCCTGTGACCAGCGCCTCCGCCGCGATCCCGCAGCCGGGACGCACCAAGGCCTTCCTGCGCCTGGTGATGATCGAGCACTCGGTCTTCGCCCTGCCGTTCGCGTACATCGCCGCGCTCACCGCGATGTACGAGTGGGACAGGAACATCCACTGGGGCAAGCTGCTGCTGGTCACCGTCTGCATGGTGGGCCTGCGCACCTTCGCCATGGCGGTGAACCGGATCATCGACCGGGAGATCGACGCCCGCAACCCGCGCACGGCGCACCGCGAGCTGGTGACCGGCGCGATGTCGGTGAAGCACGCCTGGACGGGCGCCCTGATCGCGGTGGTCGTCTTCCTCGGCTCCGCCGCCCTGCTGAACCCCCTCTGCCTGGCCCTGGCCCCCGTCGCGGTGATCCCGATGGTGGTCTACCCGTACGGCAAGCGGTTCACGAACTTCCCGCAGGCCATCCTGGGCCTCGCCCAGGCGATGGGCCCGGTCGGCGGCTGGCTCGCCATCACCGGCGAGTGGTCCTGGGACGCGGTGATCCTGGGCCTCGCGGTCGGCGTCTGGATCGGCGGCTTCGACCTGATCTACGCCTGCCAGGACGTCGAGACCGACCGCGAGATCGGCGTCATGTCGGTCCCGGCCCGCTTCGGCATCCCCGCGGCGATCTGGGGCGCGCGGGTCTGCCACGCGGTGACGACGGCACTGTTCGTCTGGTACGCCCTCGCCACCGGCGCGGGCGCCTTCTTCTGGCTGGGCCTGCTGATCGTGGCGGGCGCGTTCGGGTACGAGCACTCGATCGTCCGCCCGCACGACCTCTCCCGCCTGAACCGGGCCTTCTTCAGCGTCAACGGCTTCATCGGCATCGCCCTGTTCGGCTGCGCCCTGCTGGACCTGCTGGTACGGGGGCTGACGCTGTGACGCCGTGACGGGCGGTGGGGTGTTGCGGGATCAGTTGCCGCGTGCCTCACCCCGGGTCATGGGGATGCCTGGTCTCACCTTGGCGATGGCCTCGAAATCGTCGTCGACGTGCAGGACGGTCAGGCCATGCCGCTCGGCGGTGAGAGCGATCAGGATGTCCATGGGGGAAGGTCCGCGATGGTGCCCGATCCTCACCAGGTCCCGCTGTACCTCTACGATCTTCGGCCACGGGTCGTCGAGTGCGGGAACCCAGCCGAAGGTCTGGCCGAGAACGGTGAAGAAGGGCTCGTAGTCCCGGTCGGACCGGAGGCCCGGCATCAGTTCGGCCTCGACGGGAGGACAGATGGCGACCAGTCCTCGTGCCACACGGTCGGGCCACGGTGGGCCGAGCTGCCGGCGCAGAAGCCGCCACACGGCGGAGGTGTCGGCCAGGTACGTCACAACCCCGCCCGTTCCCGTTCCTCGAGAAGGTCGAAGTCCAGGAACGCGTCGGCGTTCTCCTGGAGCCAGCCCAGCGCACGTGCCCGGTCGTCGGCGCTGATGGCGGACGCTATGGTCAACGCGCGGTCGATGGTCTCCCGCTTGGTCTTGGTGCCGAGCTGGCGCTGAGCGAAGGCCAGCTTGTCGTCGTCGATGTCGACCAGGGTCTTGGACATGAGGCCTCCCACGACCGGGCGTATATATCGCCGACAACCTTATATCAACCAGTGGCTGCCGGGTCGGCAGCGCCGCCTGCGCGGCGCCCGGGCAGCGCGGTCCTGAACACCCCCCGCCCCACCGGTACGCTCAAGATGTGAACGCAGGAGAAAAGCAGCGCACGCCTTGGATCGTGGGGGTGTCCGGGGCATCCGGCACGCCGTATGCCGCCGCGGTGCTGCGCGCGCTGCTGGAGGCCGGTGAGAGCGTCGACCTGGTCGTCAGCCGCGCTTCGCGGCTCACGCTGCTCGACGAGACGGGGATCTCCTTCCGGGACGGCCACTGGCAGGACGACCTGCGGGAATGGCTGTCGCGGGGGGCCGACGGCAAGCCGGACCGCTTCCAGGTGGACCTCGCGGGCGTACGGCACTGGAGCGCCGGGGACCTCGCGGCCGGACCGTCCTCGGGGTCGTACCCGAGCAAGGGCATGCTGATCGTGCCCGCTTCCACCGCCTGCGTCGCGGGCGTCGCCCTCGGGCTGTCCAAGGACCTGCTGCAGCGGGCGGCGAGCGTCACCCTCAAGGAGCGCCGCAGGCTGGTCGTGGCCGTGCGCGAGACCCCGCTCAACGGTCAGACCCTCCGTCACCTGGTCGCCCTGGACGACGCCGGCGCGAGCGTGGTGCCGGCCTCGCCGGGCTTCTACGCGGGCGCCACCCACATCCAGGACCTGGTGGACTTCGTCGCCGGGCGGGTGCTGGACGCGGCGGGCGTCGAACACGGCCTGTACCGGCGGTGGAAGGGCGGCCTGGGCGGCGGCGCCGCACCGGAACCGGGCCGGTAGAGCACGTCGCGGTCCGGCGGTCCGGCGGTCCGGCGGCAAGGCGGCGGTACGGCGGCGGTACAGCGGCGGTACGGCCGAGCAACCTCGCAGCACCTCTCAGCACTCTCAGTACCTCCAAGCATCTCGCAGCACCTCGCAGCACCTCTCAGCACTTCAGACTTCAGGAACTCCTACAGCGGAAGGCTTCGATCGCATGGACGCGGTGGACAGGCAGCTCATCCAGGCCCTGAGGGAGAACGGCCGGGCCTCGTACGCGGAGCTGGGGCGCCTCGTCGGCCTGTCGGGACCCAGCGTCACCGACCGCATCAACCGGCTGGAGGCGGCCGGCGTCATCACCGGCTACCGCGCCACCGTCGACGCCGCCTCCCTCGGCCTCGGCGTCACCGCGCTGATCGGCATCTCGCTCTCCGACGCCGCCGACCACGAGGACGTGGCGATGCGGCTGAAGGACCTCGGGGAGATCGAGGACTGCTGGTTCATCGCCGGCGACGACTCGTTCATGCTCAAGGTCCGGGCGGCGGACGTGGACGGCCTGGAGAGGATCATCCGGCGGCTTTCCGGGACCAAGGGCGTCTCCCGGACCCGTACCACCATCGTGCTGTCCACGAAGTGGGAGAACCGGGTGGGTGAGCTGCCGGAAGAGGTCTGACGGGCACAGCGTACGGTTGACGGAGTCTTCTCAGAAAGAGGTAACGGCATGGACGTCGGGCTCAAGCGCGAGCTGGAGGAGAAGGTCCGCTCCGGTGAGCGGCTGTCCCGCGAGGACGGCATCGCGCTGTACGAGTCGGACGACCTCGCGTGGCTGGGCGGCCTGGCGCACGAGGTACGCACCCGGAAGAACGGCGACGTCGTCCACTTCAACGTCAACCGCCACCTCAACATGACCAACGTGTGCACGGCCTCCTGCGCCTACTGCTCCTTCCAGCGCAAGCCGGGCGAGAAGGACGCGTACACGATGCGCATCGAGGAGGCCGTCAAGCTCGCCAAGGCGATGGAGTCGGAGAACCTCACCGAGCTGCACATCGTCAACGGCCTGCACCCCAACCTGCCGTGGCGCTACTACCCGCGGTCGCTGCGGGAGCTGAAGGCGGCCCTGCCGGACGTCTCCCTGAAGGCCTTCACGGCCACCGAGATCCACCACTTCGAGACGATCTCGGGGCTCAGCGCCTCCGAGATCCTCGACGAGCTCATCGACGCCGGCCTGGAGTCCCTCACCGGCGGCGGCGCGGAGATCTTCGACTGGGAGGTCCGGCAGCACATCGTGGACCACCGCACCCACTGGGAGGACTGGTCCCGCATCCACCGCCTGGCGCACGAGAAGGGCCTCAAGACCCCGTGCACCATGCTCTACGGCCACATCGAGGAGCCCCGGCACCGCGTCGACCACGTGCTGCGCCTGCGTGAGCTGCAGGACGAGACGAACGGCTTCCAGGTCTTCATCCCGCTGCGCTACCAGCACGACTTCGTGGACATGAAGGACGGCAAGATCCGCAACCGCCTTCAGGCGCGCACCCAGATGGCGACCGGCGCGGAGGCGCTGAAGACCTTCGCGGTCTCCCGGCTGCTGTTCGACAACGTCCCGCACGTGAAGGTCTTCTGGGTGATGCACGGCGTCCAGACCGCCCAGCTCGCCCTCCAGCACGGCGCCGACGACATGGACGGCTCGGTCGTCGAGTACAAGATCACGCACGACGCGGACAACTTCGGCACGCCGAACAAGCTGACCCGCGACGACCTGCTGGACCTCATCCGCGACGCCGGCTTCCGCCCGGTGGAGCGCAACACCCGCTACGAGATCATCCGCGAGTTCGACGGCCCGGACCCGGCGCGCCGGGACACCCCGCAGCCGATGCGCGTGTGACGTGACGCCCGCCTGACGCCCACGTGAGCCGTGACGCCCGGTGCCGGGCGGGTACCCGCCCGGCATGGTGCGCACCGAGGCTCCCGAGGACGCCTACACCGCCGAGCCGTTCCTGCCCGGGCGGCTCACGCTCGGCGGGCTGCGGGAGGCCGCGGCCGGCTGCCGGGGCTGCCCCCTGCACCGGGACGCCACGCAGACCGTCTTCGGCGCGGGCGCCGAGGACGCCCGGGTGATGCTCGTCGGCGAGCAGCCCGGCGACCAGGAGGACCGGCAGGGCAGGCCCTTCGTCGGACCTGCGGGCAGGCTGCTGGACCGGCCGCTCGCCGAGGTCGGCATCGATCCCGGCGAGGCGTACGTCACCAACGCCGTCAAGCACTTCAAGTTCGCGCGGGCCGGGCCGGGCAAGCGCCGGATCCACAAGGCGCCGAGCCTGCGCGAGATGACGGCGTGCGGGCCGTGGCTGGCGGCCGAGCTGGCGGTCGTCGAGCCGGAGCTGGTCGTGGTGCTGGGCGCCACCGCGGGCAAGGCGCTGCTCGGCTCGTCGTTCCGGGTCGGCCGGGTGCGCGGGACGGTGCTGGAGGAGGAGATCCACGGGCGTCCGCGGCGGCTGGTGCCGACCGTGCACCCGTCGTCGGTGCTGCGGGCGGACGACCGGGAGGCGGCGTACCGGGGGCTGGTGGGGGACCTGGAGGTGGCGGCGCGCGTGCTGTCGTAAGCGTCGCACGTTCCGTAAGGGATACGATTCGCGCATGCCCCTTACCTTCACCCTGGACCCGTCCGTCACGCCCGACCTGCGCGACGGCCTGCTCGACCTGTGGGCCGACGTCACCGACGCGGGCGGCGCCGTCGGGTTCGTGCCCCCGGTGACGCGGGAGGAGATCCGGCCCGAGCTGCTGAAGCACTTCGTGGCGATGAGCGAGGGGCGCGCCCGCCTGCTCTGCGGGCACGACGAGGAGGGACGGGTGGCGGCCGCGGCGTTCCTCACACACAACACCCACCGGCTGATGAAGCACTGGGTGTGGCTCTACACCGTGATGGTGCACCCCCGCCACCAGGGCCGCGGGTACGGCCGGGACCTGCTCGCGGCCGCCGCCGAGGCCGCCCGCGGTCTGGACGGCGTGGAGGCGATCCGGCTCACCTGCCGCGGCGGACTCGGCCTGGAGCGCTTCTACGGCTCCTGCGGCTACAAGGAGGTCGGCCGCGTCCCCGGCGCCATCCGCGTCGCGCCCGGCGACGACCGCGACGACGTGATCATGCTGCTGCCGCTGGGCTGAGCCCCGGCCGGAAGATCGCGGGGTGAGCGTGCTTCACTGGACAGTGCTCCTTGCTCCTTTCTGGAATCGGAAGAGTGGATTGAGATGCTCCGCTACACGCTGATGCGCCTCGGGATCTTCGTGGGCTGCCTCGTGGCCGTCTGGGGCCTCGTGTACGCGGGTGTCGTCCCGCGCGGGCTCGGCGACTCCAACGGCATGTGGATCGTGCTGCTGTCGCTGGTGATCTCCGCTCCGATCAGCTTCGTCGTGCTGCGCGGGGAGCGGGACCGGGCCTCCGAGCAGGTCGTGCAGCGGGTGGACCGGATGAAGGCGAACCTGGCCGCCAGCCGCTCCCAGGAGGACGAGGCGGCCGACGAGGCGGCCGGACGCACCCAGGAACAGACCTCGTAGAGAATCTCGTCGGAAACCTCGTCGGAAACCTCGTCGGTAACATCGTCGGAAACCTCGGGAAAACCTCGGGGCGACCTGACCGGGAGGCCCCCGCGGAGCGGGCCGCCGCGCCCCGGAGCCGGACCGATCCGCCGGACAGGCCGTAACCTTGCCCCATGGGTGCCGTGAAGACCAAGCGGATGCCGCGCGCGGTCCGCGAACAGCAGATGCTGGACGCCGCCGTACGGACCTTCGGCCAGCGTGGCTACATGGCCGCATCCATGGACGAGATCGCCGAACTCGCCGGTGTCTCCAAGCCGTTGGTCTACCTGTACCTGAATTCCAAGGAAGACCTGTTCACGGCCTGCATCCGCCGCGAGGCGAAGGCGCTGACCGAGGCGGTGCGCGCCGGCGTCCGGCGGGATCTGCCCGCCGACCGCCAACTCTGGGACGGGCTGCGGGCGTTCTTCACGCACACCGCGCAGAACCCGGACGGCTGGTCGGTGCTGCACCTGCAGGCCCGTACCCACGGCGAGCGGTTCGCCGCCGAGGCCGCCGCGATGCGCGAGGAGCTCGTCGCGTTCGTCACGCAGCTGATCGCCGTCGCCGCCCGGGAGGCGCACCGCGACCCCGACCTGCCCGAGCACGAGGTCGCCGGTCTCGCCGAGGCCCTGGTCGGCGCCGCCGAGTCCCTCGCCGCCTGGGCCAACGCCACCCCCGGCGTCACCGCGCGGCAGGCGGCGGCCACCCTGATGAACTTCGCCTGGGCAGGCCTGAGCAACCTGATGACCGGACACCCCTGGTCCCCCCCGCCCACCCCCGAACCCTGATCCCCCTGCGCAGGACCGCGGGCGGCGTTCGGGGCGGCCCCGGTGCGCCGGGCGGCCCGGTGGTTCGCGGCGCTGGACCGCGTCGCGCGTCATCGCGTCGCGTCGCGCGCCGCCGCGCTTGCGCCGTAGCGCCGAGCCGCGCATCCTCGCGCCGTGCCCGCCAGGCGGCGCGAGCCCCCGAGGTCGCGAGCCCCCGAGGTCGCCCCTGCGCCCGTGCGCAGGTCTGCGGAGGCCGGCCGGGTAGCGTCCGGGCGGTGTGCGGGGTGTCGGCGCCGGTGCGCTGGACGGCCCGGCGGCCCGGCGGCCCGGCGGCTCGCGTCGACGCTCGGGGCGTGTCCGGCCCGGAGTTCGCGCCCCTGCGCCCCTGCCGCCGCGCCGCGCCGTGCCCGCCCGGCGGCCTGAGCCCCCGAGGTCGCCCCTGCGCCCGTGCGCAGGTCTGCGGAGGCCGGCCGGGTAGCCTCCGGGCGGCGTTCGGGGCGTCGGCCCCGGTGCGCCGGTGCGCCGGGCGGCCCGGTGGCTCGCGGCGCTGTCAGAAGCGCCCCCCGCGAGGGCGGTCGCGCCTCCGATCGGGCCCCCGGCGAAGGGGTTCGCGGCGCTGCTCCGGGGGGCACCGGCGCGGGGTCAGCGGCCGGCAGAGGGTGCCGTTGCCTCTACTCGGCCGCTCACGTGGACGCGGTCGCCGCCGCGCAGTTCGAATCGGTTGCCGTCCGCCGCGTAGGTCACCGTTCCCGGCAGGAGCACCGGTGCCCGGAAGTCGGCCCGTACGCGCACCGACTCGGGCGTGCCGTGGGCGGCGAGGCAGCGGGCCACGGTCCACATGCCGTGTGCGATGGCGCGCGGGAAGCCGAACAGGCGGGCGGTGAGCGGGTGCAGGTGGATCGGGTTGCGGTCGCCGGACGCGGCGCCGTAGCGCCGGCCGAGGTCCCCGGCCAGGTGCCACTCGGCGACCGCGGGCAGCGACCCCGGTACCTCCCGCTCGGCGGCGGCACCCACTCCGGGACCGGTCCCCGCTCCGGGACTGGTCCCCGCTCCGGGAGCAGCGCCGGCAGCCGCTCCGGCGCCCGCGCCCGCGCCCGCTCCGGTGCCCGCGCCCGCTCCGGCCGTCGTACGGTGCCGGGCGAGATAGGTGCTCGTCGACTCCCACACCACGGCGGAGCCGTCCCGCACCTCGGTGGCCACTGTGGCCTCGGTTCCGCGCCGGTGCGGCGTCAGGCCGGCGACCCGCACGGCGATCTCGTACGCGCCGGTGGCCGGCAGCGCCCGGTGCCGGGTGATGCCGATCGACGTGTGGACGAGACCGAGCAGCGGCAGCGGGAAGTCCCGGCCGCTCATCAGCCGCATGGCCAGCGGGAAGCCCAGCACGTGCGGATAGGTGAGCGGCAGCCGGCCGTCGCCGGCGGCGAAGCCGCAGACCCGCTCGTAGGCCGCCAGCCGGTCGGGGTCGGCGCGCAGGCCGGGCAGCACGAGCCGGTCGTGCGGGAAGCCGGCGTCCGGGCGGGGCCGCTTGAACGGCGACAGCAGTGCGCCGCGGGCGAGCAGGGGCGCCAGCGCGGGGGAGCCGGTGAGGACGACGGACACTAGGCCCCCAGCAGGCTCTGGCCGCAGACCCGCAGGACCTGCCCGTTCACCGCGCCCGAGGCCGGGTGTGCGAGCCAGGCGGTGGCCTCGGCGACGTCGGCGGGCAGCCCGCCCTGGGCGAGGGAGTTCATACGGCGGCCCGCCTCCCGGATGAACAGCGGTACCGCGGCCGTCATCCTCGTCTCGATGAACCCGGGCGCGACCGCGTTGACCGTCACCCCGTGCTCGGCGAGCGCGCGCGGCGCGAGCGAGCGCACCAGCCCGACGACGCCCGCCTTGCTCGCGCCGTAGTTCGTCTGGCCCGCGTTGCCGGCGATCCCCGCGATGGAGGCGGTCGCCACGATCCGCCCGCCGCGCTTCAGCGTCCCGGCGGCCAGCAGTTCGTCCGTGCTGCGCAGCACGCTCGCCAGATTGACCTCCAGCACCGAACTCCAGCGCTCCGCGGGCATGTTGACCAGCCTGCGGTCGCGGGTGACGCCGGCGTTGTGGACGAGGACGTCCAGGCCGTCGGGCAGCGCCTCGGCCATCCGCCGGCCGGCGTCCGCGGCCGTGATGTCGAGCGCGAGGGCCGTGCCGCCGAGCCGTTCGGCGACCCGCCGCGCGTCCGCCTCGGCCTGCGGCACGTCGAGTACGACGACCCGGGCGCCGTCCCTGGCCAGCGTCTCGGCGACCGCCTCGCCGATGCCGCGGGCGGCGCCGGTGACCAGGGCGGTGCGCCCGGCGAGGGGGCGGCGGTCCGGGTCGACGGTGACGTCCGGGGCGGCGGCGCCCGCGGCAACGGCGTCCGGGGCGGCGGGGCCCACCTCGATCACCTGGCCGCTGACGTACGCCGACTTGGGGGAGAGCAGGAAGCGCAGGGTCGACTCGGCGGCGGCCGGGTCCGTGAGCCGCACCAGGTTCACCGTCCGCCCCCGCCCGATCTCCTTGCCGAGCGAGCGCGTGAACCCCTCCAACGCCTGCTGGGCGGCGGCCTGGTGGTGGTCGTCGGCGTCGAGGGGCGCGCCCAGCACCACGACCCGGCCGCTGCCCGCGACGGACCGCACGACGGGGTGGAGGGCGGCGTGCACCTCGGCGAGCGTGCCGACGTCCCGCACGCCGGTGGCGTCGAGGACGACGGCGGCGGGGGAGCCGGTTCCCGCCGAGAGCCCCGTGCGGGCGAGGACCGGCGCGAGGTCCAGCCCGGACTTCCCGGCGGTGAGGTGCAGCAGGGGACCGGGCAGGGCGGGGTGCTCCGGCGACCAGCGCCGCAGCGGCTCCGGCTGCGGCAGCCCGAGCCGCCGGGTCAGGAACCGGCCGGGCGCGGTGCCGGTGAAGCGGAGATATCGGTCGGCCACAGTCCTTCTCCCCACGCGGATCCTTGGTTACTCTGGAGTAAGGTTACCGGAGGTAATCCTATGTCACAGGTGAGGAGCAGGTCGAGATGAGCCACCTGAAGCGCCCGGCGGCACGGCGGGTCGCGATCATCGGCGGCGCCCGCATCCCGTTCGCGCGCTCCGACGGCCCGTACGCCACCGCGTCGAACCAGGAGATGCTGACCGCCGCGCTGGACGGCCTCGTCGAGCGGTACGGCCTCCAGGAGCCGGGTGCCGTCGGTGAGTTCGTCGCCGGAGCGGTCCTCAAGCACGCCCGCGACTTCAACCTCGCCCGCGAGACGGTCCTCGGCTCGAAGCTGGACGCCCGCACCCCGGCCTACGACATCCAGCAGGCCTGCGGCACGGGACTGCAGGCCGTGATCGCCGCCGCCAACAAGATCGCCCTCGGGCAGACCGAGTCGGCGGTCGCGGGCGGCGCGGACACGGCGAGCGACGCGCCCCTCGGCGTCAACGACCGGCTGCGCCGCATCCTGCTGGAGGCCCGGCGGGCGAAGTCGGCCGGCGGCCGGCTCAAGGCGCTCGCCCGCGTCCGCCCGTCCCAGCTGATCCCCGACATCCCGCGCAACGCCGAGCCGCGCACCGGCCTTTCGATGGGCGAGCACGCGGCCGTCACCGCCCGCGCCTGGGGCATCACCCGCGAGGCGCAGGACGAACTGGCGGCGGCCAGCCACCAGAAGCTCGCGGCGGCCTACGAACGCGGCTTCTTCCAGGACCTGGTGATCCCCTTCCGCGGCCTGGCCTGCGACCAGAACCTGCGCCCGGGCTCGACGACCGCCAAACTCGCGTCCCTGAAGCCGGTGTTCGGCCTGGACGCGCCGAACCCGACGATGACCGCGGGCAATTCGACGCCGCTGACGGACGGCGCAGCGACCGTGCTGCTCGCCTCCGAGGAGTGGGCCGAGGCGCGCGGGCTCCAACCCCTCGCGTATCTGACGGCGTACGAGACGGCGGCCGTGGACTTCGTCGCGGGCGACGTCGCCGGCGGCGAGGACGGACTGCTGATGGCGCCCGCGTACGCGGTCCCGCGCATGCTGGAGCGGGCGGGCCTGGGCATCGAGGACTTCGACCTGGTCGAGATCCACGAGGCGTTCGCCTCCCAGGTGCTGGCCACGCTCGCGGCCTGGGAGAAGCGGGGCCTCGCGCCCGTGGACCGCGCCCGCCTGAACGTCGCCGGCTCCTCCCTCGCCACCGGCCACCCGTTCGCCGCGACCGGCGCGCGGATCGTGGCGACGCTGGCCGGGCTGCTCGCCGAACGGGACGCCCCCGGACGCGGCCTGATCTCGGTCTGCGCGGCGGGCGGCCAGGGCGTGACGGCGATCCTGGAGCGAAACTGAAGGGTCCTCACGTAGCCCACGTCACCCCGAGGTTGCACACGCCCGGCCCCGGACCCTCCCCGAACCCGCACCAACTCCCCATCTGAGCCCCGTACGATCACCGTCCCGATCAGCGGTGCCCCCGCCGGCCGCGCACCGGCGGTGAACGTCTCGGCACGCGCGTCCCGTACACCCGGTTGCACAGCGGAACCGAGCCGCACGCCTCAGGAGCTGCCATGTCCGTGTCCTATCCGTCCGCGTACGACTACGACGGTGTGCCCCGGCTGGTGGAGCCGGAGGTACGGAAGCTGGACGGGGAGGTCCGGGAGGTGTCGGTGCCGCCGCTCGTCCCGCCGGCCACCCACGGCTCGCTGGCCGACCTGCCGTTCGACAACGCCGAGGCGGCTCCCGCCGACCGCGTCCTCAGCCGCCGTACGGAGGACGGCCGTTGGACGGACGTGACGGCGGCCGAGTTCGCGCGGCAGGTGCTGGACCTCGCCAAGGGTCTGATCAACGAGGGGCTGGCGCCGGGCGACCGGATCGCCGTCATGGCGCGGACGGTCTACGAGTGGACGCTGCTGGACTTCGCCGCGTGGGCGGCCGGCCTGGTCACCGTCCCGATCTACCCCACCTCCTCCCTCTTCCAGGCCCGCTGGATCCTCCAGGACTCCGGCGCGGTGGCCCTGGTGACGGAGACCGCCGGGCAGGCGGCGGCCCTGGGCCCGGAGCTCAGCCGCCTGCCCGATCTGCGCCACCTGTGGGTCGTCGACAAGCAGCACCTGGAGCGGCTGGCCGAACTCGGCGGGCACGTCCCCGACCAGGAGGTCTCCGTACGCCGCGGGATGCTGGTCCCCGACACCCTCGCCACCGTCATCTACACCTCGGGCACCACCGGCCGCCCCAAGGGCTGCGTGCTCACGCACGGCAACTTCCTGACGGAGGTCGACAACGCGATCGAACTCCTCTACCCGGTCTTCAAGCCGAAGTCGACCGAGGACGCCGCGACCCTGCTGTTCCTGCCGATGTCGCACGTCTTCGGCCGCATGGTGGCGATCGCCTGCGTGCGCGCCCGGGTCCGGCTGGGCCACGCGCCGAGCATGGCGGCGGAGGACCTGCTGGCGGACCTGGCCGCGTTCCGGCCCACCTTCCTCCTCGCCATCCCGTACATGCTGGAGAAGGTCTACAACAGCGCGCGGGCCAAGGCGGAGAGCGGCGGCCGGGTGACGGCCTTCGACCGCGCGGCGAAGGTGGCCGTCCGCCACGGAGAGGCGACCGAGGCCGGCCATGCCGGCACCGGCCCCGGCCCGGGCGCGGCGCTGAAGGCGGCCCGCGCCTTCTACGACCCCCTCGTCTACCGCCGTATCCGCAACGCCATGGGCGGCCGCGTCCGGCACATCATCTGCGGCGGCTCACCGCTGGGCCGCCGCCTCGCCGCCTTCTACGCGGGCGCCGGCATGGAGATCTACGAGGGCTACGGCCTGACCGAGTCGACGGGCGCGGCGACGGTGACACCGCCCCTCAAGCCCCGTCTGGGCACGGTCGGCTGGCCGCTGCCCGGCACGAGGGTGCGCATAGCCGCCGACGGCGAGATCCTGCTCAGCGGCGGCCAGGTGTTCCGCGGCTACTGGGACCCGCACGGCGGCGGGGTGGCCCCCGCGTCGGCGGACGGCTGGTTCGCGACGGGCGACCTGGGCCGCCTGGACGACGAGGGCTACCTGACGATCACCGGCCGCAAGAAGGAGATCCTGATCACCGCGGGCGGCAAGAACATGGCGCCCGCCCCGCTGGAGAACTGGCTCCGTCAGCACCCCCTCATCTCCCAGTGCATGGTCCTGGGCGACGGCCGCCCCTACATCTCCGCGCTCATCACGCTGGACCAGGACGGCATCGCCCACTGGTGCCGGATGAACGGCCGGCCCGCCGTCCCGGTGGAACGGCTCGTGGACGACGAGGCGTTGCGGGCGGTGCTGCAGCGCGCGGTCGACGAGGCCAACAAGCTGGTCTCCCGCCCCGAGTCCATCCGCCGCTTCGCCGTCCTGCCCCGTGACCTCACCGAGCGGGAGGGCCATCTGACGCCGTCGATGAAGCTCCGCCGGGAGGCGATCATGCGGGACTTCGCGGCCGAGGTGGAGATCCTGTACGCGCAGGAGAGGGGCTCCCGGACGGCCAGGCGCTGACTGCCCCGCGATGCCCAAAATACCGACCGGTAAACATCAGTTGCGCGCTTGTTACGACAACATCTTGACGTGTCAGGCGGGTGACGCTTTGCTGTCGGCGGTCTGGCACCGATGTTGCTCCCTGGTGCGGAAGGCCCCCTGACGTGAACCCTCGCACCACCCGAAGGGCCGTAGCGCGTCGCACCGCTACAGCCCTGACCGGCTTCTCCGCCGCGCTCTCCCTCGCCGCGTGCGGCGTCATCAACGATGTCGGCGCAAGCGGCAGTTCCAGTGAGCCGACGAAGGGCGACGACCTCACGGTGGGTCTCCTGCTCCCCGACAAGGACACGGCGCGCTTCGAGAAGTTCGACTACCCGATCATCAAGAAGGAGGTCTCCTCGCTCACCCACGGCAAGGGCACGGTCCGCTACGCCAACGCCGAGGCGAGCAAGGCCACCCAGAGCCGGCAGTTCCAGGAGATGATCGACGACAAGGTGGACGTCGTCCTGGTCGACGCGGTGGACGCCGAGGCCATCGCCCCGGACGTGCAGAAGGCCAAGGACGCCGGCATACCGGTCATCGCCTACGACCGGCTCGCACAGGGCCCGATCGACGCCTACGTCTCGCACGACAACGAACTCGTCGGCGAGGTGCAGGGCCGCGCCATCCTCGACGCGCTCGGCTCGAAGGCGGCGACCAGCAAGATCGTCATGATGAACGGCGACCCCGCCGACCCGAACACCGGCCGGTTCAAGTCGGGCGCGCTCAGCGAGCTCAAGGGCAAGGTGCAGATCGCCGAGCAGTACGACACCAAGGAGTGGAAGCCCGAGGCCGCCGCGGCGAACATGAAGCAGGCGATCCAGGCCGTCGGGCTGAGCCGCATAGCCGCCGTCTACTCGGCCAACGACGGCATGGCGGGCGCCGTCATCGACACGCTGAAGGAGGCGGGCGCCACCGACATCCCGCCGGTGACCGGGCAGGACGCGAACCTGGACGCGGTGCAGCGCATCGTGGCGGGGCAGCAGTACATGTCCGTGTACAAGTCGTTCCTGCTGGAGGCGACGAACGCCGCGAGGATGGCGGTGACCAAGGTCCAGGGCCACGACATCGAGTTCGACGCGCTGACCCAGGAGAAGGTCGACAGCCCGACCCGGAAGGACATCCCCTCGTTGCTGGTGCCGGTGGTCGCGCTCACCAAGGCCAACATCAAGGAGACGGTGATCGCGGACGGCGTCTACACCGTCGACGACATCTGCACCTCGGCCTACGCGGCGGACTGCGCGGCCATCGGCCTGAAGTGACCCGCTCCTCCCTCCGGGCGATCACCGGCCCCGACACCGCCCGGGCCGGGCCGGGCGGCGCGCATACCCGGCCCGGCCAGTCGCAGGGCGTGGGTGCCGGCCGCGAGCACGACGACCCCACTCACCCGCACCGCCCCCGCCCGACCGGTCCGGCGGGCGGGAGGCTGTGCGGGCGCGTCGCGCGGGGCGCGCGGGGAAAGGCAGGAGCCCCGTCGCCTTGCGGCGCGGGGCTCCTTGGTACTGCTATCTGTTCCGGATCAGAGCTTTGGGCTCGTCAACTCAGATGGCGGTGACGTTCTCGGCCTGGGGACCCTTGGGGCCCTGGGTCACGTCGAACGTCACCTGCTGGTTCTCCTCGAGCGAACGGAAGCCGTTCGCGTTGATCGCGGAGTAGTGGACGAAGACATCGGGGCCGCCGCCTTCCTGGGCGATGAAACCAAAGCCCTTTTCGGCGTTGAACCACTTCACGGTTCCGGTAGCCATAAGCCCTCCTTGGGCCCAAAGGGTTGCCCTGCTCCAGAACCCTGCAAGTGTGAAAACAAGAATGCCGCACAACTGCATACGTCTGAAAACGACTAGAGCCCGCGGTCACATGCTCCGCAGGCTCTGTACTGCAAGGGAAACCAAACTGCAACTTGCGGCGAGCCTAGCATGCGGGCAGCCGAACGCAACAGAGGTCAAGATCACGTCACCCGGATGTTTGAAGATGGCGTCGGGGTTGACTACCGGGGCGGAGTCTGGAGCGTACCCCATAGGGGCTAGCCTCGCGATGTGGACAATTCTCGCACCCGGCCGCGCGTCGGCCACATCCAGTTCCTCAACTGCCTGCCCCTGTACTGGGGGCTCGCGAGAACGGGCACGCTCCTCGACTTCGAGCTGACCAAGGACACCCCGGAGAAGCTCAGCGAGCAGCTGGTGCGGGGCGACCTCGACATCGGGCCCGTCACCCTGGTCGAGTTCCTGCGCCACGCGGACGAACTGGT
Organism: Streptomyces sp. NPDC020490; assembly: GCF_044335305.1. Lineage (NCBI taxonomy): Bacteria > Bacillati > Actinomycetota > Actinomycetes > Kitasatosporales > Streptomycetaceae > Streptomyces > Streptomyces sp. NPDC020490. The sequence continues at coordinate 87,990 of NZ_JBIRUY010000016.1, forward strand.
CGCCTTCCCCGACATCGCCGTCGGCTGCGACGGCCCGGTGATGTCCTGCGTCATCGTCTCGCAGGTCCCGCTGGAGCGGCTGGACGGCGCCCGGGTCGCCCTCGGGTCGACCTCGCGCACCTCGGTCCGCCTCGCCCAGCTGCTGCTGGCCGACCGCTTCGGCGTGACGCCCGAGTACTACACCTGCCCGCCGGACCTCAGCGTGATGATGCAGGAGGCCGAGGCCGCCGTACTCATCGGGGACGCGGCCCTGCGCGCCAACCTCCTCGACGGCCCGCGCTACGGCCTCGCCGTGCACGACCTCGGCCGGCTCTGGAAGGAGTGGACCGGCCTGCCGTTCGTCTTCGCCGTGTGGGCGGCCCGCCGCGACTACCTGGAGCGCGAGCCGGTCATCACCCGCAAGGTCCACGAGGCGTTCCTCGCCTCCCGCAACCTCTCCCTGGAGGAGGTCGGCAAGGTCGCCGAGCAGGCGGCCCGCTGGGAGGCCTTCGACGAACGCGTCCTGGAGCAGTACTTCACCACCCTCGACTTCAGGTTCGGGCCCCCGCAGCTGGAGGCCGTCGCCGAGTTCGCCCGGCGGGTCGGGCCGACGACCGGTTTCCCGGCGGACGTGAAGGTGGAGCTGCTCCAGCCGTAGTCACTACGCTGCCGGACACGAGGCGTACGGGGTCATCACGGGGGAGGGCCATGCAGCCACTCGGAGTCGACGAGCCCACCGCCGTGGGGCCCTACCGGCTGCTGGGCCGGCTCGGCTCCGGCGGCATGGGCCGGGTCTACCTGGGCCGCAGCGCCGGCGGCCGCACGGTCGCGGTCAAGATCGTGCACCCGCACTTCGCGCTGGACGAGGAGTTCCGCGCCCGCTTCCGGCGCGAGGTCGACGCCGCGCGCCGGGTCGGCGGCGCCTGGACCGCGCCGGTCCTCGACGCCGACACCGAGGCGGCCGTGCCCTGGGTCGCCACGGCCTACGCGGCCGGCCCCTCCCTGGCGTCGGCGGTCGCGGACGGCGGAGCGCTGCCCGCCCCTTCGGTACGGGCGCTGGGAGCGGGCCTCGCCGAGGCGCTGGCGGCGGTGCACGCGCTGGGGCTGGTGCACCGGGACGTGAAACCGTCCAACGTGCTGCTCACCCTCGACGGACCCCTGCTGATCGACTTCGGCATCGCCCGCGCCACGGACGGCACGGCCTCCCTCACCTCGACCGGCGTGTCGGTCGGCTCGCCCGGCTACATGTCCCCCGAGCAGATCCTCGGCAAGCCGGCCGGCGCGGCGGCCGACGTCTTCTCCCTGGGCGCGGTGCTGGCCTTCGCCGCGACCGGCCGGCCCCCGTTCCCCGGGGACTCGTCCGCCGCGCTGCTGTACAAGGTCGTCCACGAACCGCCCGAACTCGGCCTGCCGGGCGGCGAGCTGCGGGAGCTGGTGGAGAGCTGCCTGGCCAAGGACCCGGACGCCCGGCCCGCCCCCGCCGAAGTGGCCCGGCGGCTCGCCCCCGAGGGGGCGGCCCGGCTGATCGCGGGCGGCTGGCTGCCGGGGACGCTGGTGGAGCAGGTCAGCCGCAGCGCCGTACGGCTGCTGAACCTGGAGGCGGCGGAGAGCGCTTCGGGGCCGCTGGGGTTCAGCAGCCCGTCGGTGCGGGAGTCGCCCACGGCCGGGGGAGAGGGGGCCGGGCAGCCGACGCTGGGGGAGTTCGGGCCCGCCCCGGCGATGCCGCCGTCCCCGGTGCCCGAGCCGCGTGACGCCCCCGCCGCGGAACAGCGTCCCGGTGAGGGCCCCGCCGAAAACCCTGGCGCGGCTCCCGGGAAGCTGTCCGTGTCCGTCGCCGCGACGTCCGTGCCGGGGGACGGCGGACGGGGACGCCGGCTGAGCTGCACGGTGGCGCTCGCGGTCGCCGGAGCGCTCGCGGCGGTGACCGTCGGATCGGTGCTCGTCCTCGACCTGTTGCCCAAGGACGGCAACGACACCGCGAGCGGCCCCGGCACCCGTTCACCTTCCGTCGGCGCCACGCCGGCCACCCCGGCCACGTCCGAACCGCCCGCCACACCCGCCACGTCCCCGCCCGGCACGACCCCGACCGGCGACCCCAGCGCCACCGGCACAGCCCCGTCCACCGTCCCCGACGCCTACCTCGGCACCTGGGAGGGACAGGGCCTCGGCCTCGACGGCACCCTGCCGATGGGCACCTTCCGGCTCACCGTCCACCGGGCGGGCGTCGGCGAGGAACTGGGCAAGCTCCGCCAGACCGACCAGCTGGGCGGCGTCTGCAACGACGTACTGACCCTGAAGTCGGTGACGAAGGAGCAGATCGTCGCCACGTCGGTCGGCGCCAGGACGAACCACGACGGCTGCAACCCGGCCGCGCACACGGTACGGCTGACCCGGGTGGGCGACGAGCTGACGTACGCCTCGGACAGCGAGGCGGAAGGGAACCCTACGGCCCGGATGTCCCGGGTGGGGTAGCCGAAGCGCCGGCCGGACGGGCGTGTCTGACGAGCGGGGCGATCAGCAGCGCGGACCCCGCGACGGTGGCGGCCGGACCGACAGCCCACACGAACCGGTAGTGCACGTGGACCCAGCAGGGGCTGCCCTCGCTGTAGCACGCACCGTCCCGGTCCCGCTCGTGTTTCGGACGGACAACCCCCGTGATCACGCTCATCGGCGCCTCGCGGACGGCCGGCCCGGGCAGAGCGGCGACCGCCCGGGCGAGGGAACGCGCCCTGCGCTTCTTCCAGTCCATCCGGAACAGCGGAGTCATCAGGGCGCCGAACGCGACCGGCACCAGCACCCCGACGCAGGCGGCGAACGCGTAACCGCCCCCCGGCCAGGAAGGAGCGAGGCCGCCCCGGACGTCCTCGCCCCACTCCTGGCGGGCCACGGCCGGCGGTACGACGACGGCCGGCGCGGCGAGCAGGACCGGTACGGCGAAACCGCAGCTGAACCCGCCTTACCTCGGCTTCTCCTGCCGCGGGCGGCCCGGCCGGTGCTCGTACCGCAACCCGGTCGGCGCCGCTCTCCCGCGCCTCGGCCTGGCCTGGCCCGGCCGGCCCCGTACTCATCCCCGCCGCACGGTCACAGCGGCGTCGTCACGGTCAGGTGCTCCCCGCTGCCCAGGTGCAGCATGCCCTTGCCGGGGGTGATGGGGCCGCCGACCATGCTGCGGGTGGTGCGGATGCCGATCAGCTCGCCGGAGCCGGACTCCTGCGGGGAGAGCAGGATCAGGATGCCGCGGCGGGCCTTCTTCGCATCCACCTGCCAGCCGGAGAACCCGTCGCAGATCTCGTCCTCGTCACCGGCGATCACCACGGCCAGCCCCTCCTCGGCGCCGCGCTCGATGATGCGCTTGAGGACATCCTCGGCGTCGCAGTCGTCCAGCACCTCCGCGTCGTCGACCAGGACGACGACCGGCTCCTCGGGCTTGGCCGACCCGATGACCTCCTCCAGCTCGTCCTCGTCGACGTCCCGGCCGGTGAAGACCCGCAACACGCCCTCCTGCCCGTCCAGTTCACGCAGCGGTGAGGGCCGCGGCGCCGCCACGACGAGGCGGACGCCCTTGGCGAGGAAGGAACGGGCGAAGGCGAGCAGCATCGTGCTGCGGCCGGACTTCGCCGGACCGCCGATCACGAACGCCGGGACGCCCTCGGCCAGGTCGGGCCCGTACGCGGTGAGTTCGTCGCCGCCGACGCCGGCCAGCGCCCACAGCGGGGACGACGTCGTCGCCGGGTCGCGCATCGCCCACGCGTCCTCGAAGGAGATCCGGCTGGGCAGCACGTCGACCCGGAACGGCCGCCGGGCGCGCGGCACTTCGGCGTCGCGGGCGGCGGCCGCCTCGCCGATGGCGAGCAGCGCGGCGTTCTGGCCCTGGCCGGTGGTGTCCTCGGACAGCAGCGCGAACTGCGTCTCGGTGGCGGACTCGCTGCGGAAGGCGCGGCCCGGCGGGATCTCCTCGGGCACCTTGCGGGAGTTGATGTCCAGCATCGAGAAGTCGGCGCGGTCGGCGAGCCGCAGACCGTACTTGTCCTCGGTGAGGGAGGAGATGCGGCCCGCCAGCAGCTGCCGGTCACCGGTGATGACCACGTGGATACCGACGCTCGCGCCCTCCCGCATCATCGCCATGATCTGGTCGGTCAGGTCACCGTGGTTGTGCTCGCCCAGCGTGGGCAGCCAGCCCTCCCAGCGGTCCAGCAGCAGCACGATGTGCGGCAGCCGCTCCTCCTCGGCGACGGCGGCCCGCTGCTCCCCGACATCGGCGAACCCCTTCTCGGCCAGCAAATCCTGACGTCGGCTCAGCTCGCCGCTCAGCCGGTTCATCAGCCGCTCGACCCGCTCCAGCTGGTTGCGGCCGACGACCGCGCCGCAGTGCGGCAGCCGGGTCAGCGCGTTCAGCGCGCCGTTGCCGCAGTCGATGCCGTACAGGTGGACGTCGGCACAGGAGTTGGTGCGGGCCAGCGAACCGGCGATGGTGCGCAGCACCTGCGAGCGGCCGGAACGCGGGGCGCCCGCGACGATGAGGTGCCCGAAGGTCGCGAAGTCCACCGCGACCGGACGGCGGGCCTGGTCGGCAGGCAGGTCCTCGACGCCGAACGGGGCGGCGGGCAACGCACCCTGGGCGCGCACCGCCGGCACGTCGTCGAGCAGCAGCGTCTCGTCCAGCGCGGGCAGCCAGGGGGAGTGCTGCGCCGGGATGCCCAGCGCCCGGTTGGCCTCCCGCACGGCGTCCACCAGCACCTTCAGATCGGTGATCTCGTCGTCCTCGCGCGCTTCCGTCTTCGGCTTGCGCAGCGCCGCCCGGCCCAGGTCCTGCCAGGTCAGCTCGCCCGCCCACGGCGCGAGGACCGCCGGGTCGGCCGCGCCGGGGCGACGGCCGCCCACACGGCCGGACTGGAACGGGATCAGGGACGCGTGGCCGAGCCGGACGTACGCCCGGCCCGGCGTGCTCTTGGAGATGTGCCCGGCGTCCGGCGCGTCGATGACGTCGGTGGACTCGCCGGTGTCGGTCACGCGCAGCGCGATGCGCAGGTTGGTGTTGGCGCGGATCTCCGGCGACACCACACCGCTCGGCCGCTGGGTGGCCAGCAGCAGGTGGATGCCCAGCGAACGGCCCCGCTGGGCGATGTTCACCAGGCCCGTGACGAAGTCCGGCAGGTCGCGCACCATGGACGCGAACTCGTCGATGACGATGAGCAGCCGCGGCACCGGCGCATGGCTCGGGTCCCTGCGCACCAGGTCCTGGTAGTCCTCGATGTCCTTGGCGTCGGCGGCGGCGAGGATGTGCTCGCGCCGCTTCAGCTCCGCGCCCAGCGATTCGAGGGCGCGCTCCACGAGATGCGCGTCCAGGTCGGTCACCATGCCGACGGTGTGCGGCAGTTTGACGCAGTCCTTGAACGCCGAACCGCCCTTGTAGTCGACGAGGACGAAGGTCATGTTCTCCGGCGTGTTCGCCACCGCCAGCGCCGCCACGATCGTCTGCAGCAGCTCCGACTTTCCGGAACCGGTCGTACCGGCGATCAGGCCGTGCGGCCCGTCCCGGCGCAGGTCGATGCCGAACGGCCCGTCGTACGACTCGCCGATGACCGCCATCGTCGACTGCCCGCCCATCCGCCAGCGCGCGGCGATCGCGTCACGCGTCGGCGGCTCCAGCTGCAGCACGTCCAGCAGGCGGCTGGCGGCCGGCAGCGCGGAGTCCTCGGTCTCCCCGCTGATGTCGCGCAGCGGCGCGAGGGAGCGGGCCAGCCGGGCGCACCAGGCGGCGGACACGAAGTCCGGCCGTACGTCCTTCTTGCGCAGCGCCCCCGTCTGCTCCACCCGCAGCCGGAACTCCAGCTCCTCTTCGCTCTGTTGCTCGGCATGCTGCGCGCCCTGATGCCAGGCCTGGAACGACGGGAATCCCCCGGCGGACTGCTGGGCGGGGACGACGGGGGAACCGGCGTCGGTGCTTCCGTCGGTCCTTCCGTCGGTCCGGCGGGGCTCGGCGACCACGAACGCCTGGCACTCGCCGGGCAGGAACCGCTCCTCCTCGTCCAGGCAGATCGCGTAGATCGCGACCGCCGGACCCTCCCGCAGCAGCCGTACGACGCCCGGCATCGACCGCAGCCGCCGCGAGCCGTCCCACACGACGACGATGTCGGGGTCCGTGAAGGCGGGCCCGTCGTTCTTGTTGCGCCCGCCCTGCTGGAGGGCCTTCTGCCGGGCGTCGAGCAACTGGGTCAGCTCGCCGACGCGCGCGCCGACGGTCTCGGAGTCCGTGCCGATCAAAACGTTGGCGTCCTGCCCGGCGGCGGGGCGGGCGTGCGGCAGCCAGCGCACCCAGTCCCAGCGGGTGCGGGCGTCGTTGTCGGTGAGGACGTAGAACTGCACGTCCATCGGGCTGTGCAGCACGGCGGTCTGCGCGACCGCCCACCGCCCGAGCGCGGCCGCCGAGTCGCCGGGGCCGGCGACGCCGATGACCCCGAGCTCGCGCAGCGGCAGCGCGACGGGCGCGTCCTCGATGTACCAGCGGACCTTGCGCTTGTGCTCGTCCTGCTGCGGGTCGTCCAGCTCCACCTCGGAGGGCAGCCGCCCGGTGCCGAAGCGCAGCAGCAGATGGTCGGCGTCGGTGCGCCGCCGCTCCCACAGCCGGGTACGGGGCCCGGTGCCGAAGGTCAGCACGGCGGCCGGGTCGGGCACGGCCTGCCGCCGGTCGCCGCGCTCGGTGACCAGCGCGTCCTGGGCGTCCTTCTCGATCCGCGCCTTGTGCTCCTTGTACTCCTTGACCTGCTTGGCGTGCGACTTGCGGCCGTGCTTCTTGTCCATGAAGTAGTTGCCGAAGAGCATGATCGGGCTCATCAGCGCCATGACCATGTAGTACCAGCGTCCGAAGATCAGCACCGAGACCACGGCGCCGACCAGCGGCAGCAGCGCCATCAGCCACGGCAGCGGGCGGGCCTCGTAGTCGCCGGGCGGGTTCGGCAGCATGAAGTGCGTGGTGCGCTCGGCGGGGCGCAGCCGCGGGGGCCGGTTGTAGTCGAGGGCCGCGCCGTCGTCGGACCACTTCAGGGCAGCGTTCGGCGGGGCGTACGGGGTCAGCTCCAGAAGGGTGTTCCCGAGCGCGAGCTGCGACCGGAGAGGCCACTCCCCGCCCTCGAAGTCCTCCCCGTCCAGCCGGACGGCGTCCTCTTTGCCCGTGTGCAAGTGGAGTTGGCAGGTCCCGTCGATGGCGATGGACAAAGTAGCCGCCCGTCGCGGCAGTTCGGGATCATCGATACGCAACTGCGCTGCGGCACCGCTGCCGATGTCGTACTTCCCGACCCCCAGCCGGTGCACGGCACCCGCCCCCGGTCCGCCCACCACCCGGAACTCCACGACGCCGGTGGGCTCGCCGAGGACGCAGCCCGCCGGGTCGTGCAGGCTGACGACGACACCGTCGCGCAGCGGCGACCCGACGACGGTGGCGGCGAGGTCGAGCGCGTACCCGTCGACGTAGGCGAGAGGAGCACCGGAGCCGCCGCCGGCCTGGCCACCGGCCTGGGTGCGGGACGCCCCGATCGGAATGACCTGCGCGCTGTCGCCGAGGCCGACGTGACGCGCCAGTTCCCGGGCGATGTCACCGACCGTGGACTCCGGATCGGCGTCGAGCACCACGTCGGCGCTGGCACCGCCGACCGGATCGACGACGGTCAGACTCAGACGCACGTCAGTCCCCCACTACGCTCGGCCCACCGGGCCCACTCACCGTGCAAGTGACCATATCCGCAACGGCTTTGCCGATAGCAACGGGATACGCGCCGGTTCACGATTCCCTCGCAAGAGAGCGCTGTGGCCCCACGGGCCACACCCGTAAGATCTTTGCTCATGCGGACGCGACCGCGCACGGACGCTCAACGGGCGTCCACGCCAGCCGCGTTGAACGACAGCGCCACGGGGGCAGGCCCTGCGGCCGCACGAACGGGAGGAGAGCCGTCATGGGCAAGGGCAAAGACGCAGACCTTACTTATGCAGAGATGGAGAAGGTCGCGGGTGACCTGATCAAGGACATGCACGACCTGGAAGACAAGATCAAGTCGGTCGAGAAGCGGGTCAGCCAGCTGGTGGAGAACGGCTTCACCACCCAGAAGGCCTCCGGCGCCTACGACGACTCGATGAAGGACTTCACCAAGGGCGCGACGAAGACCATCCAGGGCCTGCACGGCCTGTCGGACTTCCTGAAGAAGGCCAAGGAAGCCTACGAGCAGCTGGACGACCAGCTCGCCAGGTCAGCCAAGGGCTGACCGGCGCTTCCAGGCCGTACCGGCGCGGCGGGACCGCCACGTCCCGCCGCACCGGTACCGACGGCTTGATCTCGACGCCATCGAGCCGCGACCCGCTCCTCGGCTGAGCGGACGACGACGCCCTGCTCAAAGGAAAGAGACGTGACCTCACCGAACGAGGGCACCTTGCGGGCCGGACACTACGAGTGCACCTTCGAGTTCCAGCCCGGCTGGGTCGACCTGACCCTTCAGGCCGGCACCAAGGCCGAGGCGAAGGCGCTGGCCACAGAGGTGGTGAACCGGCTCAACCCGCTCGGCCCGGAAATTGAGAAGAGCGCGGTCTTCGACGACATGGTCGGAAGGGCCGTCGACCTCAACGAGGACTTCCCGACCCTGGCGGCGGCGTACAACACGGAGGCGGGGGAGGCACTCGCCGATCTCTCGGTCGACGGCTACAGCGACGAGGGGGTGCCCCGGCCGAGTGCCGAGGAGGTCACCCCGTTGCTGCTCGAATGGGGGAACGCCGAAGCCATCGGGGAGCCGCAGATCACCCGTCTCGAACTGGCCGCCGGACCGGCGGTGCGGGTGCAGTCACTGCTGAAGGTCAAGCGCATGCTCGGGCTCGGCCGGAAGGTCACGGAGTTCATCCGGTACGCCGTCTTCCCACCGCATCTGCAGACGCTCATCGTCGTCACGGTGACCTGGGAGAAGATCGCACTCAGCGCCGAGATCACAGAACTGGCCGACGAGGCCGTGCGGACCATGCGGATCAATCCGCTCCCCACCGGGACATTGCGCCGGCGGACCTGACCTTCCGCGGTGTGGACAACTCGCCGCACCTGAAGAAGGAGTTCATCCAGGACCTCCAGCAGAGGGCGAAGGACGGCACGGCGGTGGTTCTGGCCCCGCGCAACGGCGATGGTCGGTGTCGCCGTGACGGTCCTGTGCTGAACACCGGAGCCCGCCTCGCTCCGACTCTCGACCAGCGTCGTTCCAGCGGTTACTCCAGTTCCTCGACCGGGTCCGTGAAAGAGATCGTCTGGAGCACGGTCGACATGAGGCGGTAGATCTCGGCCCAGTGCTCCATCGATGCCGTGTGCAGGGTGAAAATCGCGGTGAAGGGACCGGTGGGAAAGGGGACGTGGACCTGGATCTGCCCGGTGAGCAGCTTCATCTCCTCGCCGCTGGCCGTCACCTCTGGACTGAGGGTGTACTCACGCAGGGTGATGCAGGACACCGCCGGGCCGCATGGCAGGTCGAGCCGGATGGCGTCGTTGTAAGGGTCGCTGGAGAGAGCCGCGAGGGTGCCCTGGGCGATGACGTCCGGGTCGGGGACTGCCTGGTCCGTGGGGGTGATGGCCACCGTGAGAGCACATTGGGCGACGCCCTCCGACGGTTCGTGTCTGGTCACTTCGCCCTCTGGGCCGTCGTCCTCCGCTGTCGAGAACAGGCCCATCGCGGCATAGGAAAGCCCCGTGTCGCCCATGAGTTCGGCGATGGCCGCGTAGTAGGGAGCGGCGGGCGCCCATACGCTCTCGTCGCCTCGGGAGTACAGCTCGCGCACGAAGGCGCGGGCACCTTCGGCTCGTTCCTCGGGCGTGGCGGCCAGAGGAAGGGTGAAGAATCCCTCCGGGGTGAGAAACCAGATCGGTGGTAGGTCCTCGTCGGCTGGGCTGACATGTAGGGGGATGGTGAGGTCTGCGGAAGGGGTCATGTGAGGGGTGCGCCGTTCTGGTCGGGCGGGGTGGGAGTCATGTCAGCATGTCTTCTTTGTGGTGATCCATGATCCCGACTTCGTTGCCGCTATCGTCCATGACCGTATAAAGCCCCGAGTGGCCGAAGAACGCATGGGTTGTGCTGGGCGCAAAAACTTCGATTCGGAAACATCCGCAAGGGTTACGTTTCACGAGAGGTGGCAGGGCGTCCGGTGCCTGGGCCGCCGCAAAGGATTCGGCAGTGCTTCGCTGAGCCGGCGTGAGTGCGTCCAGCGCAATGAAATCCAGAGGCTCGATCAAATATCGGGTGAGCCTCTCCCGATTTACGCTGCTAACTCTGCACCATGAGCCATCTGTGAAGACGATTTTCGCGTCGTTCCCGATTCTGAAGTTACGGAGTTCAACCCTTTCGATGCTGGATCTAGGGATCTCCCACAGAAGCTCATCGTCGATGAGTGCGTCATTACCCCTGATGTAGGGGAAGCCCACGATCAGGACCCGTCGGTCGGTGATGACGGCGTGCGTGCGGTATCGCTTCGCTGAGGACCGGCCGGGGTCCAACTGCCAAGGCAGGGTGCGGGCGATGGTCCCCGGCGCGGACCACATGACGGGGAAGTCGTCGACCTCGTCAGCTTCGTCGTACGAGATGTTTGTTCCGGCGTTCGAGGAAGGGGTGCCGTTGAGGCTTCCTCCGTGTGAGGAGAGAAACCCCACGATGACAGCGCCCGCGACGAGTGCGGCACCCTTGATGACGTTCCGGCCCACAGTGCCGCCGACGGAATGGGCGGTGTACGTCGGCCCCTTGGGCCAGCCGGGCAGTTCACCTTGGATGTCGTTGCGCTCGGTGTCCCGGAACCAACGCATTCCCTTGACGCGCGTGGCTGTGCCGGTGGCGAAAGTAAGAGGAGCGCGCGCGATGAGCGTCTCATGGGAATCGGGCTGCCAAATATTCATGGCAATGCGGACCTCCTTCGTGACGGCCGCTGGGCCATCGCTTCACGTCTGTCTCTTGCCGTTGCAATTTCCCACGGCGAACGGAAAAAGGCTGATCCGTGACCAGGAATCAGTCGTCCGTGAGATGTCCGTAGATCTTGGGCGCGATTTTGATGCCGGCGTCCAGGGCTCTGCCGCCCATACCGAACGGATCGATTTTGAGACCGACCGCGTTGATTCCCTTCGTGCCGATCAACTGGCCTGGGTGATAGCCCGCGACGGCGAGACCGCCCATACGCGACATCAGGCCACTGGTGCCGTGAGCAACTTCGTAGACATCGTTCGACATACCCCCGATCTTCACTAGGCCCGCCTTGCCGAGCCCTCCTGTGATGTGCGTCGATTCTCCCCCGAACGACAGAAAGATTCGCGCGCTACCGATCCTTGAGGCTTGAAAACCCTCGCCGAGTCTTCCTGCGGTAGCGACGGCCTTGACGCGGCCGACCACCTTGGCACCCTTGCCGAACATCCCGATGCCCGGCAAGAGCCCCACCGCGTCGAGGCCGACCTGCATCCAGCTCACATCGGCGCCGCTGGCCTTGGCCAACCCGTGAGCCGCCAGGGCCAGTCCACTGCCGATGAGCGCGGCCGTACCGAAGATCGCTGCGAGAGGCGGGAACGGGAGCGTGACGATGGCCAGCATGCCCAGCACCGCGGTGACATCGCTGAGGACGTCACCGATCGCCTTGATCAGATCGGCGTGTTCCTTGAGCCAGTCTCCGGTGGCGTCCCAGGTGTCCGCTATGCCCTTGCCCAGCTTGTCCCAGAACCCGGGCTCGTCCGGCGCGATGTCGGCGGCCTTGTCGAGTTCCTTGCTGATCTTCCGGGCGGCCTGGCGATACTCCTCCTCCAGGTCGTGGACCTTCTGGATGACGCCGTCCACCGCGCTGGAGGCCTTGCCCAGTTCCTCGCTGCCCTTGCCACCGGCCTTCCCCTCGGCCTTGGCCTTGGCGTCGAGCTTTTCGCCGGCGCTCTTCTCCAGTCGGTCCGCCCGCTCCTGAAAGTCCTGGAGTTCGTCGGCCCAGCGGTGCAGGGCTCGGGAGGCCTTGTCGAAGGAGTCGTGGCTCTTGCGGACGAGCGGGGTGACGTCCTTCCCTATGTAGTCGGTGAAGGCGATCGCGGTCTTGCCCTTCCAGGCACCGCACTCGATCCGCTCCAGTTCCCCGAGTGCCGTACCCAGTTCGCCGGCGAGCTTGCCCAACCGCTTGGCGAGTTCCCGGGTGTCCTCGACGCTCCCCGGGGTGGGATCCCACCCGATGTGCGGGAAGGCAGGCCGCTGTCCAGCCACGTCACTTCCCCTTCTTCTTCGGGGCCTTGAGGGACTCGGCCAGGTCCAGGTCGAGCTTGCCGAAGCTCTCCCCGATCATGTTGATCATCTTCACGGCGCCGTGCGTGTGTTTGCCGAGCTGCTTGATGCCGTAGGCCCAGTCGTCGGCGAAGTCCTGTACGTCCTCGACGAGTTTGCTCTCGCCGACGGCGGAGGCGTCCGCGCCGCGCAGGGCGCGACGGGTGGTCTCCATACGGTCGCTGATGGAGGAGAAGGTCTTCTTCAGATCCTGGAAGATCGTGTCTTCGAGGTGCAGGTCACTCATACGTGGTCCGGTTTCTGCGATCGGTGGGCGGACCGGGGCGATGCTGGGTCCTCCCGCGTTCGGTCAACGGTTGACGGACTGGATCTCCTGGACGGTGACCGCCTGGTCGTTGCCGAACGTGCCGTCGGGCAGGTCGCCGCCCGCGCCGCCGGTGCCGGTCCAGTTGATCTGCCAGGTGATGGTGGCCCGGAGTTTGAAAGTGCCGTTGCCGGACGACCGAAGGTACTTGATGCCGCACGGTGGATTCCGGTCGGCCTTGCCCTTTGCGTAGGCCTCGCCGATCGAGCCGCCTGCGCCGAGCGTGCACGTCCCGGATGCGGGGTAGGTCTCGGCGTCACTGGTGCCTGGCTCGAGTTTCAGGGAGACCGGCTTCGCGGTGGTCGTCGCCTGGATGTTCAGACCGGCGACGTCGAGTGACGCGGTCACGGAGACCTCCTTGAATCTGGCCTTGTCGAGCCAGGCCCAGGTGGGGAGGTTGACCTTGGTGATGTTCTCGGGAGCGAGAGTCACCTTGGTGACAGGAAGCTGAATCGCGTTGTACGCGGCCTCGGCGAGGACCTTCGGAGTGACGGCTTGGGGCACCGGGGGAGTGTCGTTGTTCGCCACCCAGAAGGGGAGCTCACTGCACTCCATGCTGGCGGGGTCGTCCAGGCGGTCGGGGTTCTGGACGGCGACCCACCAGTTCCCCTCGTCGGCCTTGTCCTCGTTGTAGTCCTTGTACTTGCCGTCCTTGTAGATGTCCCGGAACTGACCGACCGCAGCCTTGGCGTAATTGGCCTGGCCGGGTGTGTTGAGGGTCTCCTCGTACATCGTTTCGACGTACGTCTTGAACTCGTCGACGGAACGGGGTTCGTACCAGCACGCTGGAGGAGTCCAGTCCGTGACCGGTTGGACGGTGGTGCCGCCTCCGGATCGCACGGAGCCGGAATATGTCACTTTGGAAATCAGGGTGCCGGCACTGGAACTGCCGGTCTGCTCGGTGTTGCCCTGAGTGCCCTTGGTCGGCGGCCACGTCGCGGATGCCGTTCCGGGGACGGCAAGAGCAATGGCCCCGGCGAGCAGACCTGTCAGGGCGAAGCGGCTGCGCGATGTCACGGCATGCACGACTTGTGGCCCCTCTGCGAGGTGAGCTTCGTCGTCTGCCACACGCCCTGCTTGTTCTTCTCCAGTCGGGTTGTGTAGATGACGTAAGAGTCGCTGTTCACTTCCGTCTTGATGACCTTGCCGGTCTTGCGGACCTTCGCGAAGGCCTTGCTCTGGTCCTCGCAGTAGACGACGCCCGCCGACGCCGAGTCGAAGACGTCGACCTTGGCGTTGTAGTAGCGATTGACGCCGGTGATGGAGTAACCCTCCTTCGCGATCGACTGGACCCAGTCCTTCGCATCGGCCAGGGCACCGCCGCTGTAGTAGAAGGTGAGCGCCGGCAGGTCGGCATCGCCCTTTGCGATGGCGTAATTGGTGGCGTCGATCCTCTGCGCGACATCCCCCAGAACAGCGTCCTTCGTGGCATCGCCGGTCTTCCAGCCGTCGAAGGCGTCGGTGAGGTCACTCGGCAGAGTGATCTTGGGTCGGTCGGCGGCGTCCCCCTCGGTGGGTGAAGGCTTGGCCGAGTCGCTGCCGGTGTCGGCTCCGGCGATCTTGTCGTTGGCCTTGGCGCTGTCGTCCCCGTCCCCACAGGCTGTCAGCAGGAGGGCTGCGGTCGCGGCGAGCGCGGCGGCAGCGGCTAGAGTGCGGCGCTTCACAGTGGACTCCCCGTGAGACTGAAGTTCGTCAAGGGCACAGACGTTATCGGTGGGGTTCCGGGTTTCGCCACAGCGAACAAGTCTGTCGGCGGCGGGTGTTGGGTTCACTCGAAGCGGTGAAGCGGGCGTCGCCGCACAGTCTCGCCCACGGTTCGGCGGAGTCCCTGGCGCCTTGCCGTGTACGCCGCGTGAGTTATCTGTGCAGGCATCGTGGCCTTCTCGTGAGGGGGAGTTGGAGGTCGCTGGGCAGGGGCGCGGAGCTGCTGTGCCGTGGTTTGGCGGCGCCTTTTGTGGCGGCCTTGCGGCGACAACCCGGGTTCGCCAGAGCACAGTTGATGTCCCGGTCAATCGCCTGGCACAACCGACCCGGATCTGAATGCAGTTGCAGATGAGACGAGACGAAGTGGTTTGCGACGCATGGGGTCCGTCGTGCCTTGAGGGGCTTATGTGCGGCTGATACGGTGCCATGGCTTGACAGTCACCCCAGCGATGGCTATTCGCCCAGCTCGGGCGGTACGTCCCGCACGTCCGGCACGTCCGGCGCGTCTGTGTGCGGGCGGACGCGGGGTGAAGTGTCCGATTGTGCCGGGGATTTGTCAGACGTGGCAGACAACGTCTTGGACGTACGGGGAGCGGTTGCGTGAAGATCCAAGAGCGTACGGGTGCGGGCGCGGGCCGTGCCGCCGCTCCGGCTCAGCCGTCGGTCGGTGAGCGGCTCCCCACACCCCCTCGCGAGCGCAAACCCGCCCTGGCCGCCCTGGCCGTCCTGTTGATCCTGGTCGGCGCGCTCGGTGCGACGATGCTGGTGCTGCAGGCCGGTGAGCGGATCGAGGTCGTGAAGGTGACCAAGGAGATCCCGGCCGGCGGCTCGGTCACCAACGACAACGTGACCTCCGTGATGGTCGCCCAGGACAGTGGCATCCACTACGTCGAGTGGTCCCAGCTGGCCGCCCTGAAGAAGCTGAAGGCCGTCAACACCATCCCGCCCGGCGTCGTCGCCGTCGGGGAGATGTTCGGCGACGACGCCGGCGTCCAGGCGGGCAAGGCCACCGTCGGCCTGTCCCTCAAGGCGGGCCAGTACCCGAGCGGGCTGGAGGCCGGGGACACCGTCGCCGCCTACCGGGTCGGGTCCGACACCAACTCGAGCAACAGCAACAGCAACAGCAACACCAGCACCGGCAACTCCTCGGCCTCCGCCGGCGGCGGCTCCGTGATCGTGGAGCAGGCCCGCGTCAGCTACGTGCAGCCGCAGAAGAGCGGCGACCTCGTCAGCAGCACGAACCTGCCGGTCACGCTCACCGTCGACAGCGACAAGGCCGCCTCCCTGGCCCAGGCCGCCTCCGACGGCGAAGTCGCCCTCGTGCTCGTCTCCGGCAACTAGAAGGCGGCTCCAGCACACCATGGCCCTCATCGCACTGGCCGCCGACAAGGGTTCCCCCGGCGTCACCACCGCGGCCGTCGCCCTCGCGGCGGTCTGGCCGCGCCGTGTCCTGCTCGCCGAGACCGACCCGGCCGGCGGCGACCTCGTCTACCGCAGCGCCGCCGCGCACGGTGGCCCGCTCAACCCCAACACCGGCATGCTGTCCATAGCGGCGACCGCCCGGCGCGGCCTCGTCCCCGACCAACTCTGGGACCACGTGCAGCCGTTGAGCGGCGGCCTCGAGGTGCTCGTCGGGCTCGGCATCGCCGAGCAGGCCGCCGGTCTGGCCGGGCTGTGGCCCACCCTCGGCCACGCCTTCGCCTCCCTCGGCGACTCCCCGAACGCGCCCGCCGACGTCATCGCCGACTGCGGACGCATCAGCGGCGACACCCCGGCCGTCGAACTGTTCCCGCACGCCGCCCTCGTACTGCTGGTCTCCCGCACCGAGCCGGAGGCCATCGCCCGCGTCCGCGACCGCGCCGCCGCCCTGTCCGCGAAGCTGCACGGCGGTCCGCGCGGCGCCGCCAGCCTCGGCACCCCGCTGATCGGCGTCGTCCTCGTCGCCGACCCGGCCAACGCCGGCAAACTCGCGAGCCAGGTCAACGACATGCTCGTACACGCCCAGACCGGTGCCCGGGTGGTCGGCACCATCGCCGACGACCCCGCCGGAGCGGACCAGTTGGCCGGACGCAAACGCGGCCGCCTCGACAAGTCGCTGCTCATCCGCTCCGCCCGCAAGGTCACCGCGGACCTCTACCAGCAGTACGGCGCCGCCTGGTCCGTACCCGCGCACGGCCCCGTGGGCGGGCGTGCGGGGGCCGGGGCATGACCGCTGTCGACCACCAGCTGGTCAAGCGGTTCCGGCAGGAGGCCGGCGACCGTATCGCCGAACAGCGCCGCCTGGACCAGGCGAACGGCGTCACGCCGATGTCCACCGAGGACGAACGGCAGTACGCGCGCGCCGTCATCGCCCAGATCCTGGAGGAGTACGCCCGCTCCGAGATCAACGCCGGGCGCACGCCGCTGGACGCCGAGACCGAGGAGCAGTACGCGGCCGCCGTGCACGCCGCCCTCTTCGGCGTCGGCCGGCTGCAGCCCCTCCTCGACAACCCCGAGGTCGAGAACATCGACATCAACGGGTGCGACCAGGTCTTCGTCGGGTTCGCGGACGGCCGCGAGATCAGGGGCGAGCCGGTCGCCGACACCGACGAGGAGCTGATCGAGCTCATCCAGGTGTTGGGCGCCTACTCGGGCCTGTCCTCGCGGCCCTTCGACTCCGCGAACCCGCAGCTCGACCTGCGGCTGCCCGACGGCTCGCGCCTGTCGGCGGTCATGGACGTCGCCCGGCGCCCGGCGCTGTCCATCCGCCGCGCCCGCATGGGCAAGGTCTTCATCTCCGACCTCGTCGGCAACGGCACCCTGGCCCCCGAGGTCGCGCACTTCCTCGCCTGCGCGGTCCGCGCCCGCAAGAACATCATGATCGCGGGCGCCACCAACGCCGGGAAGACCACGCTGCTGCGCGCCCTCGCCAACGAGATCCCGCCGCACGAGCGGCTCATCACCGTGGAACGGGCGCTGGAGCTGGGGCTCGACACCTTCCCCGACCTGCACCCCAACGTCGTCGCGTTCGAGGAACGGCTGCCCAACTCCGAAGGCCAGGGCGCCATTTCGATGGCCGAGCTGGTGCGCAGGTCGCTGCGCATGAACCCGTCCCGGGTCATCGTCGGCGAGGTCCTCGGCGACGAGATCGTCACCATGCTGAACGCGATGTCGCAGGGCAACGACGGCTCGCTGTCCACGATCCACGCCAACAGCTCCAGCGAGGTCTTCAACCGCATCTCGACCTACGCGCTGCAGGCGTCCGAGCGGCTGCCCATCGAGGCCAGCCAGATGCTGATCGCGGGCGCGGTCAACTTCGTCGTGTTCATCCAGCGGCGCAACGACTACCAGACGGGCGGCCGCCTGCAGCGCATGGTCACCTCCGTCCGCGAGGTCAACGGCGTCGACGGCCGTGTGCTGTCCAGCGAGGTGTTCGCCGAGGCCCCCGACGGGCGGATCGTCCCGCACGCGCCCATAGCGTGCCTGGAGGACCTGATCGCGCAGGGCTACCGGCCGACCGGGACGTGGGGTTGACATGACGTACGAGGCTCTCGGCTCGCTCGGCACCATGGGCGGCCTGTTCTCCACGACCGTCCTGTACTCGATCGCGAGCGGCGTCGCCGTCGGCGGCGGACTGGCGCTGTTCGTGGTCGCCGTACGCGGCCTGCCCGCCAAGCCCGACCACGAGAAGCAGAAGGCGGCCGAGCGGGCGAGCGAGCTGATCCGGTTCGCCGGGCAGCGCGGCTCGCTCGCCGCCATCGTCGGGCTCGTCGTGCTGCTGCTGACCCGCTGGGCGGTGGCCGGCATCGCGGCCGGCGTGCTCGTCTTCTTCTGGGACCGTCTCTTCGGCGGCGCCGCGGAGGAACGCTCCGCCATGCGCCGCGTGGAGGCCCTCGCCTCCTGGACGGAGTCGCTGCGCGACACGATCGCCGGCGCGGTGGGCCTGGAGCAGGCCATCCCGGCGTCGGCCCGCGCCGCCGCCCCGGTGCTGCGCCCGCACCTGGACGCCCTGGTCGACCGGCTGCGCTCGCGCACCCCGCTGCCCGACGCGCTCCAGCAGCTCGGCGACGAGATCGACGACGCGTCCGCCGACATCATCGTCGCGGCGCTCATCCTCAACGCGCGCCTGCGCGGGCCCGGTCTGCGGCAGGTGCTGGGCGCGCTGGCGAAGTCGGCGCGCGAGGAGGTCGACATGCGCCAGCGCGTGATGGCGCAGCGCGCCTCCACCCGCAGGTCCGTGCAGATCGTGGTAGCCGTCTCCATCGCGTTCGTGCTCGGCCTGTCCATCTTCAACCGCGACTTCGTGGAGCCGTACGGCACGGCGGTCGGCCAGCTCGTCCTCGCCTGCGTCTGCGGACTGTTCGCGCTCGGCTTCTGGTGGCTGCGCAAGCTGTCGACCATCGAGACGCCCGAACGCTTCCTGGTCCGCGACGAGTCGGCCGTGCAGTTCGTCCGCCCGCGGACGCCCGCCCAGTCCGCCCAGTCCGACGAGGGGGTACGACGGTGAACCTGACGATGCCGGTCGTGGTCGGCGCGGTCCTCGGCCTCGGCGTCTACGTCCTGATCCGCGCCCTGATGCCGTCCAGGCGCAGCGCGGTCGCGCAGGTCGCGCGGATCGACGCGATGCGGGCGCGGGGTACGGCCTACGAGTCGGCACGCACGACGTCCGACCGGGGCCGCCTCGGCTCGCTGCGGGCCGAGGTCGGCGCCCGGGTGTCCGAGTTCTATCTGCAACAGGGCTGGGAACAGCGGTCGTTGCGCGCGGACCTGGCCGTCCTGGACCGCAGCTGGGAGAACTTCCTGGCGACCAAGGTGCTGCTGGCGGTGGCCGGGCTGTTCTTCGGCCCGTTCCTGTTCGCCGTCGTCTGGACGATGGGCTTCGGCAGCAGCCCGGTCATCCCGGTCTGGCTGGCGCTGGTCTGCGCCCTGCTGTTCTTCTTCCTGCCCGACCTGGAGGTACGGCGGGACGCGGCCGACAAGCGGCGTGACCTGCGGCGCGTGATCGGGGCGTACCTGGACCTGGTGTCGATGAGCCTGGCCGGCGGGCGGGGCCTTCCGGAGGCGCTCATGGCCGCCGCGGAGGTCTCCGACGGCTGGGCGACGCGGCGCATCCGCAACGCCCTCGCCGACGCCCGCATCACCGGGATCAGCCAGTGGCAGGCCCTGGGGCAGCTGGGCGAGGAGATCGGCGTGGAGGAGCTGAAGGACCTCTCCGCGTCGCTGGCCCTGGTGGCCGACGACGGCGCGAAGGTCCGCGAGTCCCTCGCCTCCCGCGCCGAGACCATGCGGCACCGCGAACTCGCCGAGATCGAGGGCAGCGCGGGCGAGAAGTCGCAGTCGATGCTGGTGGCGCAACTGCTGTTGTGCGCCGGGTTCCTGGTCTTCCTGATCTTCCCGGCGGCGATGCGGGTGTTCCAGGTGTCGTGAGCCGGTCGCAGAGCCCTACCGCAGAGCCGCAGAGCCCTTCCGCAGACCTTCTTCGCACTTCGGACGACTTCGAGAGGACAACGCGTCATGAACGCACGTAACTTCCACACCGGTGTCCCGGCCGTGGACTTCCTGGTCACGTTCCTGCGCGGCCGTGTCGAGCGGGCCCGCTCCGGCGAGCTGGACCGCGGCGCCTCCGCGGTCGAGTGGGTCATCATCTCGGCGGTCGTCGTGGCGATCGTGGGAGTGGTCGCGGCGATCATCAACCAGGCGCTGAGCGACGGAGCGACCAAGGTCGGCGACTGCATCAAGGGCGCCAGCGCGAGCAAGACCTGCTGAACGTCCCTTCGAGTCAACGGGGTTGTCGGTGCGCGTAGCTCGATGGATGCGCCGCCGGGTGGAGGCCGCCTCCGCCCGCGGTGACTCCGGCATGACCGCGATCGAGTTCGTGCTGCTCACGCCGGTCCTGTTCTTCATGATCTTCGCCACGGTGCAGTTCGCCCTCTACTTCTTCGCCGACCACGTGGCACAGGCGGCGGCCCAGGCCGGTGCCCGCAAGGCCCGCGCCACGGCCCACGACCAGCCGGGGGCGTGGCGCGGCGAGGCGCGGACCGTGGTCGACAGCTACATCGGCCAGCTCGGTCCGCAGCTGGTGCTGTCGCCGGACGTGACCATGCTCCAGCCGGACCAGAACACGGTGGGCGTGGAGATCTCCGCCCGGGTGCCGACCGTGTTCCCCGGGCTGGACCTGACGGTGCACGCCCAGTCGGCGGGGCCGGTGGAGAGGTTCGTACGGGAGGACGGGAACTGATGCCGTGGTCCTGTCCCAGGAAGCGCTGTCGCAGGCGGCTCGTCGACGACCGGGGACTGTCCACCGTGGAGGTGGTCATCCTCGCCCCGGTGATGATCCTCTTCATCCTGGTGCTGGTGGCGTTCGGCCAGCTCGTCGACGGCCGTGGCGCGCTCGACGGCGCGGCGCGCGACGCGGCCCGCGCGGGCTCGATCCAGAAGGACCACGCGACCGCGATGGCGGAGGCGCGGAAGGCGGCCGAGGCCGACCTCGCGGACGTCTGCTCGGGCCCGGTCACCGTGGTGCAGACCAGCCAGGGCTTCGAGCCGGACACCATCTTCACGGTCGAGGTGAGCTGCCGGGTCCGGGGCCTGGCGATGCTGGGCCTGGACGTGCCCACGACCCTGACGGCGAGCTTCAGCTCACCGCTGGACCCGTACCGGAGGACAGCGTGAGGCTCCGCTCGGACCACCGGGACCGCTGGCAACGTGTAGGCGGCTGGCTGTCGTCCCGCCGTACCCGCCTGGACGACCGTGGTTCGGGCGCCGGCGCGGTCATCATCTTCGCGCTCGTCTTCCTGTCGCTGTCGGCCTTCGTCATCGACGGCGGCATGTCCATCTCGAAGCGGGAACGCGCCGCCGACATAGCGGAACAGGCCGCCCGTTACGCCGCCCAGGACATCGACCGGGAGGCCCTCTACGACAACCAGGGCGGCCCGGCGCCGATCAACTACGAGAACTGCGACGCCCGGGTCAAGGCGTTCGCCCGCGAGATGGACATGTCCGGCCCGGACATCGCCGCGACCCACTGCGTGGCGGCGGACGCCCAACGGGTCGAGGTCGAGGTGCAGTTGACGTACGCGCCGGTGTTCACCGGGATGTTCTACGGCGGCGACGTCACCGTGCGCGGGCAGGCGGTGGCCGAGAACGAGGTCGGCTGACCCCGCGCGGCCGGCCCGCGCACAGCCGCTCAGTCGGCCTGGCTGTGCCCCTGGCCCCCGCCGCCGACCTTCCTCTCCTCTTCCTTCACCCCGTCGCGGACCTTCTTGGCGAGGTCGACGTCGAGCTTCTTGAACTCGCGGACGACGGCGTCGGACATGTCGGCGAGCGCGTCGAGCTGCTGGGTGATGTCCTCGCGGCCGTCCTCCCAGTTGGACTCGAAGTCGTCGAGGGCGTGGTTGACGCTGCTGTCCCCGATGTCGTCCTTGTAGGACTCGAAGAGTTTCTTGGTGTGGTTCAGCCGCGTCTTGAGCGAGCGCAGCCGCTTGCCGTAGTCCTCGAGCTCGCTGAGCGGCAGCGCGAGGTCGCTCTTGCCCTGGCCCATCCGAACGTCCCCCGATCTCGTAGTCTGGGCGGCACCGTACAACGAATGAATCGACGTCGGCACACGGGGAGAACCGGACACGTCATGGCCCGCTACATGGAGACGCTCACCGTCGAGCGCGGAGGCTTCCGGATCAAGGTGCCGGAGTCGTGGTGGGAGTTCGACGTACGGCCGGAGTCGCGGGACGACTCGATCCGCCGGATGGTCGACGAACGGGTCCGCAGCCACCCGGAGTTGGCGGCGTACCGAGACACCTACGTCACCTTCCTCCGGAAGGCGGCCGCGGACGCCTGGAAGTCCGCTGCGCTGTACTGCGGTTGCATGGCGGAGAGCTTCGGCGGGGACACGCCGATCACCGGCTCGGTGACCGTGTCCCTGGTCGGCGGCCGCACCCGGGACGGGGCGCCCCTGTCGACCGACCCGGCCGCGATCGCCGCCGGCCTCGCGCCCAAGGAGGCGAAGAAGGACGGCGACTCCTGGCGGAAGGTGACGACGGTCGACATCCCCGGCGTGGGCGCGGCGGCGCGGACGTACGGCATCGAGGACATCGCCATACCGGACGACAGCCTGGGCCGCACGATCCGCGCGGTGCTGATGCAGACGTTCATCCCGGTCCCCGGCCAGGAGGGCAAGGTCGCGCTGGTGGCGGGCAGCAGCCAGGTCCTGGACCTGGCCGACTCCTTCTTCGACATCTTCGACGCGATCACCTCGACGTTCCGCTTCACGGGCTGAGCGGGAGAGCGGGGCGGATCTTCCTCTCACCGCCGACGTGTCCAAGCCGTTGCGGGTCGCGGAGGGGATGGCGCAGGAGGATGCCATGGCAGAAGACGTCTGGGGAACGGCGAAACGCAGGTATCCCGTGGGATCGACCGCCCGCGGGAGAGTCGAAGCCCGGCTCCCCTTCGGCGTCTTCCTGGAACTCGACGACGCTCCCGGCGTCAACGGCTTCGTCGACCTGCTGTCGTACAACCCGGACGGGACGATCAACGACCCCGCCGCACCTCCGGCTGCGCTGCCCGAGGTCGGCGAGGTGGTCGAGGGCATCGTCACGGTGCACGTCGACCGCGACAGGCAGATCCGTCTCCGGGTCGGTCCCGCGTTCTGGAAATCGTGACGTGCGGGCAGCCCGGTGACAGACGGAGCGTCTCGCGAACGCGGGGACCACGGCTGGTTGCGCGTGAGGATGACCGATGACGCCGATATTGCGGACCTGGAAGACCCGGAAAGAGGGCTCCTCTTCATCGCTCGGTCACCGAGCGGACATCGCGTCTGCGCGGCGAGCACTGAAGAAGACGAGTACTGGATTCTCGAAGCGGACTTCCCCGAGGCGTGCGGAGCCGGTCTGCTTGACGAGCTGGCGTAGCCGTGGGGCGACGGGAGCCCTGGCCGCACTGGCTGAGAAAGAGACGATCAGGGACGGTGACGCGATGGCTGACGCACCCGGGAAGGGTGATGGGGGACCAAGTCGAGAGGCGCCTGATCTGGTTCCACGACCCGGCGGCGAAACCGCACCCCGATCCCTGGGGCATCTGACGTGGCCGCGTTCGACAGGAAGGCGCTGACGAGCCATGACGTCCGCGTATGACTGGGAGACGGGCGAGGGCCTGTCAGGCATCGACGATCCCGCCGCGGTCGACGCCGCGTTCGAGCGCGGTGAGCAGCACCTCGGCACGGCGGTGATCGGGCTGGCGTACACGTGTCCACCGGCGGTGGCGTCGCCGCGGATCGTACGGGCGATGCGGGTGCTGGACGGCCCCTGGAGAGAACCGGCATTCACTGCGGCGGGAATCGTCGCGCGCCTCCACGGCGAGCTCACGCCGGCTCTGTATGCCGCACTGCGTGACGAAGGTGCCGGTGGTGTCGCCGAGAACGCGATCAGGGACACGCTGACGTATGTGGCATTCGGCAAGCTGCCGCCGTGGTTCAAGTGGCGATGGCTGCTGGCATCGGTGCGGAACACGCTCGAAGGCTGGTGGCTCCGCGCCCGAGGTGCGGTCGATGAAGCCCGGCACGCCGTGCGTGGGCGTCGTTCTTGATGCGCCAAGGACGACGAGTACGGCCTCTTTCTCGTCGAGCAGGTGGTCGACTGCCTGGATACGCACAGGTCCTCGAAGCCGAAGCGCAGCGGCGAGATCAATAAGACCGTGTTCCGCCCGGAAGCCCTCCCTGTTCACCTGGCGGCCTTTCGCCCACCGCAGTTCCCCAGGGCCGTCCAGTGGAGCGGCTGGGCGGCCGACCGGCTCGTGGAAGTGACAGGCGACCAGGTCGAGAGGCGCCTGATCTGGTCCCAGAACCCGGCGGCGAAGCCGCATCCCGATCCCTGGGGCATGTGATTCGACCGCGCTCGACAGGAATCAGCGGCCGCCCGGCCCGCTCCGTCCCGTTGATCCACGGCGAGGACCGGTGCGCCAGCTCAGTCTGATCTTCTTCTCGTCGTACTGGCGTGCCGTGTAAGTTCACGTGTGCATAAGGGTGTTGAGGGTGCGCATGTGACGGGGGTTGCAGATGGCGGGGCACCGGCCGCACGACTGGCATGTTCTGGACCTGGAGAAGGACCCGACGCCGGGCGACCCCGACCGGGTGCGGACGCTGGCCCGGACGCTTCACGACTTCGCGGACGACGTGTCCGAGGCGTTGCGGGTCGTGAAGGGGATGGCGGAGGAGGACGCGGCCCTGCAGTGGGCCGGGAAGTCCGCCAAGGTGTTCAAGGAGGAGTTCTCCGGCGTCCCGAAGAACCTGAAGAAGCTGAAGAAGTCGTACGACCTGTGCGGCGACGCGCTGGCGGCGTACTGGCCGAAGCTGGAGCGGGCGCAGGCGCTGGCGGACAAGGCGCTGGCGAAGGCGCGGGAGGCCCGCGACAACCTGTCGTCGGCGCAGTCACGGCTGGCCTCCGCCGACTCCTGGGTGACCCGGGCCACCAAGGAGGCCGACAAGTACAAGGACGATCCGACCGGCAGCAAGTCGGACGCCGACAAGCCGGACGAGTCGAAGGTCCGCGCCGCGACGCGGGACGTGCAGCACGCCAAGTCCGCCCACACGAAGGCCCAGTCCGACGTCTCCGATGCGCAGGACGCCCTGTCCGCCGCCAAGAAGATGGCCGAGGACGCGCGCAAGATGCGGGAGGAGGCGGCGCGGGAGGCCAAGCAGAGGATCGACGAGGCCTCCGACGCGGGCATCCAGAACCGGTCGTGGTGGGAGGAGGTCGGCGACTGGTTCGAGGACAACTGGGACACCATCGTCACGGTCTGCAAGGTCGTCGTCGCGGTGGTCGGCATCATCGCGATGATCATCGGTGGCCCGATCCTGGGCGCGATCGTGCTGATCGCGGCGCTGGTGGTGCTCGCCGACACGCTCTACAAATACTCGAAAGGCCAGGCGTCCCTGTGGGAAGTGGGGTTCGCGGCGCTGGACTGCATACCCGGCATGAAGGGCCTCACTACTCTGGGCGGGCTCGCCAAGGGGCTCAAAGGCGGCCTCGCGGCGATGAAGGACCTCAAGACCATGGGGCTCGCCCTGCGCGGCCTCGGCAAGAACGCCCGAGGCATGCTCGCAGACGGAGCCAAGGGGGCGTACAACCGGATAAAGAGCGTCGTCAAGTCAAAGGGCAGTGACCCGATCGACATGGCCACCGGCGTGATGTATCTGCCGGAGACCGATGTCGCTCTGCCCGGCAGCCTGCCGTTCGCCTTCCTCCGCCGGGCCGCTTCGGATTACCGCTGTGGCTGGTGGTTCGGGCCCACGTGGTCTTCCACCATCGACCAGCGGCTCGAGGTCGATGAACAGGGCATCGTGTTCGTCACCGAAGACGGGCTGCTTCTTGCCTACCCTCACCCCACGGGGCTGGACAACCCGGTGCTTCCCGAAGCCGGTCCCCGTCAGCCCTTGATCCTCCTGGCCGACGGCGGTTACCGCATTGACGACCTCACCAGCGGGATCAGCCGTACTTTCGACGCCCCCTTCGCCGGCATCGCCCTGCTGAAGCGGATGCACAACCGCATCGGTGCCGCCGTCGACTTCGAGTACGACGCCGACGGCACACCACTCTTCATCCGCCACTCGGGCGGCTACCAGCTCGCGTTGACGGTCACCGACGGACGGGTCACTGCCCTGCGTCTGATCGGGGCGGGCGCGGACGGAGATGACGTGACCGTGCGCGGATACACGTACACGGACGGTTTTCTCACCGCGGTCCGCAACGCCGCCGGTGCCGAGATGAGGCTCACCTACGACGAGCGGCACCGCATCACGTCCTGGACCGACCGCAACGGCCGCAGTTACTCGTACGAGTACGACGCGGCGGATCGCTGCGTGGCCGAGGGAGGCGAGGCGGGACACCTCGCCCTCACTCTCGACCACGACGGCAGGGACCCGGCCTGGCCCGGTACGAGGATCACCGCGGTCACCACCGCCGAAGGCGCCGTCAGCAAGTACGTCGTCAACGAGAGCAGCCAGGTCGTCGCGGAGATCGACCCGCTCGGTGGCACCGTCCACCACACCTGGGACGAAAACCATCATCCGCTGGCCACCATGGACGAGTTGGGGCACACGACCTGGAGGACATACGACGGCCTCGGCCGTCTTCTGAGCGTGCAGCGTCCGGACGGCACGACGATCCGGGCCGAGTACGACGCTCAGGGCAACCCGATCGGCATCACCCGCCCGGACGGGCTGACCCAGCACCGTCGGTACGACGCTCGCGGCAACTGCGTCGCGATCACCAAACCCGGAGGCGCCACGACTCGTTACACCTATGACGACGCCGGTCACTTGTCCTCGGTCACCGATCCCACGGGACGGACCACACGCGTGCGGTGCGACGCCGCGGGCCGGGCCGAGTGCGTCACCGACCCGTCGGGGGGCGTCACCCGCTACGCCCACGACGCCTTCGGCCGGGTGGTGAGCGTCACCGATCCGCAGGGCCGCACGACCCGCACGGACTGGAGCCCGGACGGCGAACTGCTGCGCCGGACGGCACCGGACGGATCGGCGGAGGTGTGGACGTACGACGGCGAGGGCAACCGGATCAGTCACACGGACCACCTCGGCGCGGTGACCCGGTTCGAGTACACCCACTTCAACCTGCTCGCCGCGCGGACATCCCCGGACGGCGTCCGTCATGGGTTCGAGTACGACGCCTCGCTGCGGCTGGTCAGGGTGAGCCGCTCGGACGGGCGGTGTTGGAGCTACGCGTACGACATCGCAGGACGGCTCAGCTCGGAGACCGACTTCGACGGCCGCACCCAGGCCTACTGTCATGACGCCAAGGGCCAGGTCGTCGTCCGAACCAACGCACTCGGGCAGACTGTCCGCATCACCAGGGACGTCTTCGGGCGCATGGTCGCCAAGGACGCCGAGGGGGCGGTCAGCACCTTCGCCTACGACCTGAACGACCGGCTGTACCGGGCCGAGGGCCCGCACGCGACCGTGGCACTCGTGCGCGATGCGGAAGGCCGGGTGATCTCCGAGACCGTCAACGACAGAACCAGCACCTTCTCCTACGATGCTGCCGGCCGGCCCCTGAGCCGCACCACCCCCACCGGCGTGACCAGTACATGGCTCCACGACGACCGGGGTGACCTGGCCCGGACCCGCACGGCAGGCCACACCGTCGATTTCGGTTACGACACGGTCGGGCGACTGTTGTCTCTTGGCGTGGACGAAGCGATGTCGTTGACGCGTGTGTACGACGGCCTCGGAAGAATCACGGAACAGGCCGTGGTCACCAGAGACGGACGGACCATACGCGACCGTTCGTACCGCTACCGTGCCGACGGGCGCCTGATCGGGACCGTGGAGCCAGACGGCCTCAGCCGGACGTTCGACTGGACGAAGCCGGGCGTACTGTCGCCGTCCGGGCCGAGGACTGGACGGAGTCCTACGGCTACGGCGCCGACGGATCCCAGACAGCAGCCGCCTGGCCGGACCGGCACCCTGGCCAGGCGGCGGTCGGCGGCCGTGAACTGGTGGGAACCCGGCTGATACGGGCGGGGAACACCCGCTACCACTACGACGATCAGGGACGGGTCGTCCGCAAACACCGCGCGCGTTTGTCCCGCAAGCCGGAAACGTGGACGTACACGTGGGACGCCGAAGACCGGCTCACCGCGGTCCGTACCCCTGACGGCACGCTGTGGCGGTACCAGTACGACCCGATGGGCCGCCGCATCGCCAAACAGCGCCTGGACGCGGACGGCGCGGTGGTGGAGCAGACCGACTTCACCTGGGACGGGACCTCGCTCTGCGAACAGCTCACCCGCAGCGCCGGGCAGCCGCATGCCGTGGCACTGTCCTGGGAGCACGACGGCGTCCGTCCGATCACCCAGACCGAACGGATCCTCACCGCCACGCGTGAGGAGATCGACGCACGCTTCTTCGCCATTGTCACCGACCTGTCGGGCGCGCCCACCGAACTGATCGGCCCGGACGGCGATGTGGCCTGGCAGGCCCGGAGCACCACGTGGGGAGTGACTGCTTGGCACGGCGGGAACAGCGCCTACACGCCCCTCCGCTTTCCGGGCCAGTACTACGACCCCGAAAGCGGCCTGCACTACAACTTCCACCGCTACTACGACCCGGAGACGGCCCGCTACGTCACCGCCGACCCGCTCGGTCTGGGCCCGTCGCCCAACCCCTACCTCTACTTCGTCGATCCGTGGCTCTCCGCGGATCCGTTCGGGCTCTACGAGATCGGCAAGCCGGATGCTGCCAGCCAGGCGGGTAATCTGCCGCTCATAGCAGACAAGATTGCCGCGCACGGCGACATCAAGGCGCGTGGGATTCCGGGAGTCGATGACCTGGACGTACCGGAACACCTGGAAGACATGATGACCGGCTCACCAGGGTTCCGTATGCGCAGTACCCCGTCGGGTATCCCTCGTTTTGCGTGGTGGGACGATGCCACCGGGACGATGCTGATTCGCGAAGGCGACAAGGGCACCTTCATGCAGCCCGACGGCGGTTACGAGTATTTCCTGAAACAGTTGAAGGAGTGAGTGGCATGACGGGGCGGGGCCGGAAGCGGGCACCGTACGACGTGTTCCGGGGCGCGCCGGAAACCAGAGCGGCGTGGGGTGAACTGACGCGGCCGGTACTCGACGCGATCGCTGGATGCGACGCGGAACGGCTGGAGGCCGAGAGGGCGCGGGTCGCACCCCACATACGCGAGAATATGACGATGCCGGTGTATTCGGTGGCCGACCGTTTCGCGTCCTGGGAGCGCCTGGTGCGCCGGACGGAACGGGACTGGTCGAGCGACGACTTCTACCCCATCAGCGCCTACGGCAACGACCTGGACTCCCGTGAGGCGCTGGAGGAGTTGATGCGTGCCATGCCGGCGGAAGCCCGAGACGGTGTTCTGGGGCAACTCCTGACGCGACTTGACGCCAGGTTCCGCGCCGCCACCGTCCCTGACCCGGAGCGCACACTGAGCCCCTGGGTTCGCCCGACGACCGACAAGCCCGAACCGGAACTCGGCGAGTGGTGGAAACGCCGCCCCGTACATGCCCCTTGGGACGACTGAGCGCGGTGGCGGCCGACAGGCGAGAAGCCGCGTTCACCATGGTGGGCACCGGTGCGCGCATTCACGGCGAGTCTGTCCCGGAGAGCGTGCTCGCGCGGGAGATCTTCGGCCCGCTCGGGGGGATCGTGGAGGCCAGAGCCGTAGCGGCGACGGGTGTCTGGAGCCTCGGTGCGGTTTCGGTCGGTGCCCTGGTCGACGGTCGGCGGGAAGAACCTGGAGGAACTGGAGAGGCCGGAGACCGTGCGCCGTATGTGCCGCATGGCCGCTGATCTGCAATCGGCCCGTTTCTTGCAGGCTCTCGTCACGGCCGCCGTCGCGGCGGGGACGGAGGTTCGGCAAGGGGCGGCCCTGATCGCGGAAGCGCTCGGGATCGCGTGTGACCTGGTGTGTGCGGCAGGAGGGAGTTCCCCGGCGACGGTTTTCCGGATGTGGCGAGTAGCCCACCTTCCGGGCGCCCTCGATCCCAGGGGGAAGGCCCCGGAAAGCGGAAAGGCGGGCTTCAGATCCTATGACCGGGAGTTGGAGGCATTGCTCTTGAAAGATCCACGAGTGGGACCGCCGACATCATGACCGCGGAATTCCTCATGAGCCTGGACGAAGGCATGCTGGAGTACTTCCGTGCCGTCGCGAACGAGATGACGTCCAGGTTCGTCATCGAGTACGCCGAAGCCGTCGCGAGGATCAACGAGCGGTACCGGGACGCCGAGATCTCGGCCTACCCGGACCTCATGTGCCACGAGTTCCCGGAGCACTGGGCCTACGGCCTGTACTACTACCCGGACGACTCCGGCCGCTTGCCGTCCGGTGACGAGGACGACGACGAGGGAATCGACACTTCCGCGCTCAGGGTCCGCCCCGCCCCGCCGAGGGACTCGCCGACCTGGCCCCTGAGGCGGTGAGGGGAATGTCGTACGACGTGTTCAGGGCCGCTCCGGAAACCGGAGCGGCGTGGGGTGAGCTGACACGGCCGGTACGCGACGCGATCGCGAGGTGCGATGCGGAACGGCTGCGCCCGACGACGGACCGGCCCGATCCCGGACTCGGTACGTGTTGGGAACGCGGGCCCCAGGGCTTCGGTGTGGGTTTGATGTCGTCCGTTTTGATCACGTGAGGCCGAGAAAGGCAAGGGGCCGGATTCGGTCCTGGGGCCGCCACCTCCCTGAAGGGGATATGGGCGATATTCACCTAAAACTCTCCTTTAGTTGCTTCGTGCTGCCCAATGTGTCGAAATGCAACCGCCAGTTGATCCTCGACACCATGACGAGGGGCACTGCCTGGCGGATGCGTGTTCCCGACCGAGTGGCACTCGCTTCGGTATCTCCCCGTGCACGTCACTGGAGGTCATCTACCCGCAGATTACTGGGCAGTTGACCTCAGGGTTTCGTGGTAGCGTCCTCGTCCGGAGGGACAGTGCAACCTGAAAGGGAAATCGTGAACACGGAGAAGATCGCCGCTCGCCGCCTCTCGCTGGAAGAGGTGACGAAGCTCGACGCGAAGGACAGGATCTTCGTTTCCGCCGACACGGCAGAACTCAAACTTCCCGACTGTTATGTCCCTGCTTTTCTGACCAAGTCCGGTGAGTTTTTCGAGGGCGGCTCGATCACGGCGAGGACCGTATTCCAGGAAGAGGTTTCCTGCCTTCCCGACGACGAGAATGAAGCCGGAATCTACGTGGCCGACGAGAGTGGCTCGGAGACCATCGAGGTACTCCAGTCCGCCGGTGTCGTGCTGGACCTGGCGCTTTTCGTCCCTGGTGGGGACAAGGGGGCTCTCACGGCCCTTTACGCTGCGGCTCGGCAGGCGTTCGGCGCCGACATCGTGCAGATCTGGCGCCAGAGCCTCAAGGAGGTTCCCGACGTGAAGGTCGACATCTTCGAGGAGCAGATTCCCCGGGGGCGCAAGGGGGGCGACAGTCCCAAGCGTGACCGTCGCGCGATCGACACCTACCCCACCCGTGCGGACTTCATCGAGTTCTCCGCGGGGTGGAAGCCGGTCGTTGAGATTCACAGGCCGATTGTTGACGACACCCCGACCATCTGAGGCGGCGTTGCCTCTCGGCCCCGCTCCGAGGGAACGCCGAGAAGTTCCACTCGATGACTTCGTGAGGCAGTCCGCCTGACCGAGATCGAACCCTGATGCTGTTCTGCGACAGCCCTCAGGGCTTCGGCATGGCCGAGTGACGTCCACTTCGTGCTCGGGCGAGGCCGAGGAGCGTGAGGGGCCGGCGGGCGTCACGCGCATCACGGCGACGGCCGGAGGCGATGTTCTTCGCGCCGTTCGGTCGCAGGGCGCCGACCGCGATGTCGCGCCAGGTCGCCCTGGCGCGGGTGCGCTGTCGGTCCGCCACCGCGCACGCGGTTCTTCAGGGCCGTCGTGGACGACTTCGTGGAGTCGTTCGGGACGGCCGGTCCGCCTCAGCGCGGGACGTGAGTGACCGTGTCCCGGAAGACGCCTTCCTTCAGGGCGTCGACGAACGCAGTGAAGGAAGGGGAAGGCAGGGAGAGGATCCCCTTGGCCGGGGCCTTCGAGTCACGTATGGCTATGTGGGTGCGGCGGTGCGCTATCTCCAGGCAGGCGTTTCCCTCTCCGCCGCCGGAGTAGGAAGACTTCCGCCAGATGTCGGGGGTGGCCATGGTGTGCCTCACAGCTCCTTCGCCAGCCGCTCGATGAAGTCACGTGAGCGCCCGGGCTCCAGTGACACTGCCTCCACTCTACGGAAGAGTGTTCGGAAACGGCCGAGTTGGGCTTCGGCGTCGACGAATGCGGTTCCGTGGGGCCCGTCGCGTACCACGGTGTCCAGTTGGGGGACCGGCCCGCCCGCGTACACCATGGCGCTTCCGGCTCCGGCGAAGCCGGTCAGGCCGAAGGGGATGACGCGCACGGTGATGTGGTCCGCTTCGGAAAGCTCCAGGACGCGGGCGAGTTGAGCCCGTGCGGCAGTGCGGCTGCCGACCATGATGCGCAGTGCCGCTTCGTGGATCACCGTCCTGTACGGCGTGGCGCTGGGGCGCTCGATGATGACCTTCCGCCTCATACGGTGCTCCACTCGGCGCTCCAACTCGGTCTCGGGGAAGTCCGGGTTCATGTAGGAGAAGAGCGCCCGTGCGTAGTCCTCGGTCTGGAGGAGGCCAGGGATGTGCAGGAAGTCCACATCCCATCGGTAGGCCGCGTGGTGCTCCAGTTCGGACAGGTCCAGGAACGACGTAGGCAGGTGGCCCCGGTACTCCTCCCACCAGCCGGTGGTGCGATCGGAGGCCATCGCTGCCAGCCCCTCGATCAAGTCGACGTCGGGACAGGCGTAGTGGGCGGCGAGCCGTCGGACGCGTTCCTCACTCACTCCTGCCGTGCCGAACTCGATCTGGCTCACCTGCGCCGAGTCCGTACCGAGCAACGCGGCGGCCTCGCGCCCCTTGAGCCCGGCAGCCTCTCGCAGTTTCCGCAGCTCAGTGCCCAGACGCTGCTGGCGGGCGGTGGGTTCTTTCCTGCGCGCCATGGTTTCCTCCCGGCGGCCCTGACTTCCCTGATGCGGAACCCCGTTGGGGTGGAACACTACGGCAGCGACTTGCGGGGTCCCAAATTGTGGCCCTACTGTCGGTGATGCGCCGCACACGCTGCGAAATGCCGGGGCCACCGGAAGCGCACCGCTCCGTCGCGCCGTGACGGCTGCGGCACTGCCACCGGCCGTCGCCGAGGCCGCGGTCACTGACCCCCTTCCTCTCGCTGGAGTTCCGTCATGCCTGAAAACGAGCCGTGGGAGTACTCCCTCTACATCCCGAACGACCCCCGCGCCGTCACCGTCTGCCGCCGCACCCTCCGTCTGATCCTGACCATGCACGGTCTCATCCGGCTGGTCGACACCGCGGAGCTGCTCGCGACGGAGCTGGTCTCCAACTCCGTACGCCACACCAAGGGGCCCGCGGCACTGCGGGTGCGCTGGTCGGCCGGTGTGCTGCGGATCGGGGCGTGGGACACGAGCCCTGAACCGCCGCAGCCGTCGGGGGTGTTGGAGCAGCTCGCCGGGGTGGAGGAGGGGCGCGGGCTTGCCCTGGTCCGGGCCTGTTCCGACCTGTGGGGGTGGCAGCCGCTCGCCAGTGACGGGAATCGTGGGAAGTACGTGTGGTGCGACCTCGTCGCGGCGTAGGCCCCGTTCGAAGTTCATAAGATCTCGGTAGGCTCAGTACACCCCCACCCCGCCGTCAACTCCCTCCACACCAAACCCGGGACACCCGCCATGCCGCGACGCCGCACATCAAGTTCGACGGGCAGCTCGACGAGCAGTCCGACGGTCCCGAGGAACCGCACCCCGCAACCCGTGCGCGTGCGGCGGCGCAGCTTCGGGGACTTCGTCAAGGCGTTCCTGGCCTTCGTCGCGTTGGTCGTCCTGGTCGTCGGGGTGCCGGGCGCGCTGGCCGTGTTCGTGGGGTGGCCGTTGCCGCACGGGGCGCCGAAGCTGGAGTGGCTCCAGCGGGAGATCACCGTCTCGACGTTCCTGCACATCCTGACGGTCGTGGTGTGGCTGGCCTGGGCGCAGTTCACCGCCTGCGTGCTGGTGGAGGTCAAGGCGGCGCTGTCCGGCATCGGCGTCCCGGGGCGGGTGCCCGGCGCGGGCCCCAGCCAGCTGCTCGCCCGCCAGCTCGTCGCCGCCCTGCTGCTCGTCGGCGCCACCGCCGCCAGCCTCACGCCGGGGCTCTCGCAGCTCGGGCACGGCCTGGAGGGCGGCCACAAGCCCGCCGTCGCCGCCGCCCAGGCGACCCCGGGACTGTTCGCGCAGCAGCAGGAGCAGGCCGCCGACACCGCCGCCGCCCTCGCCGAGCAGGCTTCGCACGCCGCCGCGCAGGCCGACGGCGGCAGCGGCGCCCGGCAGCACGGCGACACGAAGTACTACCGGATCCAGCCGCCGGAAGGGCGCCACCACGACTCGCTCTGGGAGATCGCCCAGCGCCACCTCGGCGACGGGCGCCGGTACAAGGAGATCTACGAACTCAACAAGGACCGCGTGCAGCCCGACGGCTCCAAGCTGTCCGAGGCCAGCCTGATCCGGCCCGGCTGGATCATGGAGATGCCCGGCGACGCGCACGGCGGCGAACTCGTCGAGATGCCCGACCCGGGCGCCGACGTGTCGCCGGAAGTTCAGCAGCAGATCCACGACTACGCCAAGAGCGGGGATCACGCCCAGCCCGCCGGGCAGCACGGCGGGCAGGTGTCCGTGCCCGAGCAGCGGCCCGCCCCCGACGCGCGGCCCCGCGAGCACGCCGCCCCGGCCGCCGAGCCGTCCGGCCAGGCTGCCGCCCAGCCGTCCGACCACTCCTTCGGGCTTCCCGAAGCCCTCCTCGCCGCACCCCTCCTCGCCGCCGGGCTCCTCGGCGCCCTGGGACGCCGGCGCCGGCAGGCGCTGTGGCAGTCGGCGCTCGGCTCGGCCGGCGGCCGGCGCGGCATGGAGCCGCCCACGCCCACCGGTGACGCCGCCGACGCCCAGGACGCTCTCCTGGTCGGCGCCGACCCCGAGGCCGTACGGCTCCTCGACCGGTCGCTGCGCGGGCTCGCCGCTCAACTCGCCGCAGAGTCACGCCCGTTGCCCACCGTCTACGCGGCCTGGCTCACGGGCGGCGACCTCCACCTCCAGCTCGCCCAGCCCGCCGGGAAGCCGCCCGCGCCCTGGCAGCTCGGGCAGGACCAGACGTTCTGGATGCTGGCCCGCGCCGACGCCGAGCGGTACGAGGACGCCGACACCGCCGCCCCGTACCCCGGCCTTGTCAGCCTCGGCACCATGGACGACTCGCGGCTGCTGCTCAACCTGGAGTCCGTGCCCGGCATCGTCTCCCTCAGCGGGCGCGAGGCCGACCGGGCCGCCGTGTTCGCGTCCGTCGCCGCCGAACTCGCCACCAACGGCTGGTCCGACCGCATGACCATCACCCTCGTCGGGTTCGGCGAGGACCTCACCCCGCTCGCGCCCAACCGGCTGCGGCACCTCGACGGCGTCGACGCCCTGATAGAGACCATGGAGGCCGAGACGCGGCAGCGGCGCGGCGCGCTGGGCGCGGCCGGGCACGACTCGGTGCTGACCGGCCGCACCGGGCCCGCCCAGCACACCCGTTGGGCCCCGCACCTGGTCCTGCTCGCCGCCCAGCCGTCCGCCGAGGACGCCGTCAAGCTCGCCGAACTCGCCGCCGACGCCAGCCGCTTGGGCATCGGCTACCTCGTCGGCACCGAGACCGGCGATCTGCCCGGCGCCGCCTGGGAGATGGAGATCACCGGCGAGGGCAAGCTCCTCGCTCCGCTGCTCGGCCTGGAACTCGACGCCCAGTTGCTGCCGGTCGCCCAACAGCGCGCCGTCGTCGAGCTGTTCGTCGAGGCCGACCCCGAGCACGACCCCGACGGGCCCACCACCACCCCGCCGTTCCTCGTCGACATCAGCGAGCAGGGGCGGCCCGCGGTGTACGCGCGCCTGGTCGGCCCGTACGAGATCATCGGCCTCGACACCCCGGACGGCGAGCGCAGCGCCCTGCTGCACGAGGCGCTCGCGCTGCTGCTGCTGCACCGCGAGGGCGTGCACCCGCGCGTGCTGTCGTCCGCGCTGTGGCCGCGCGGAGTCACCCCGGACGTGCGGGACGCGCTGCTGGAGCGGCTGGGCGCCTGGCTCGGGACCGACCCGGACGGCAGCCCCCGGCTGCGCACCGACGCGACCGGCCGGCTCACGCTCGCCAAGTCCGTCGTCTCGGACCTGGACGTGCTGCGCTCGCTGTACCACGAGGCCACGCAGGGCAAGGGCGTCGACAGCCGGGTCGTGCGCGGCCGGCTGCTCACCGACGCGCTGGTGCTGGTGCGCGGGCCGCTGCTCGCCGACCGGCCCGAGGGCCGCTACCGCTGGCTCACGCACGAGATCGTCGACGCCCAGCTCCCGCTCCTGGTCGCGGACATCGGTCTCGCCCTGTCCGCGTTCCACCTGGAGAAGGACCGTGCGGAGCGGGCCATCGAGGCGCTCGACGCGGCCCTGAACTCCGCGCCGGGCGACGAGCGGCTGTGGCACGAGCTGCTGCGCGCCACCCACGCCACCGGCGACGCGGACAGGCTGCGTGCCGTCGCCGCCGACCTGGTGGGCCGCAGCGGTGCGCGGGGCCTGCCGCCACGCACCGAGGCGCTGCTCGACGAACTGCTGCCGTCGTGGCGCAGCGGCACCGCCGCGGTGGGATGAGACGGCCGGGATGGACACGGCTGTGATGGACACGGCTGGGATGAGCACGGCTGTGATGGGCACGGCCGCGCTGGTCGCCGTCGCCGTGCTGTGGGGCGCCGCGGCGGGGACGTTGCTGCCCCGGGCCGCGTACCGGTTCTCGGTGCCGGCGGGGGAGCCGTGGCGGGCCAAGTGCCCGGGCGGGCATCCGGTCGGAGGCTGGATCGGACCGGCCCGCTGCGGGACGTGCGAACGCGCCGACGCGCCCTACGGCTCCCGGACGCCCGTGGTCGTCACCGCCCTCGTCTGCGCCGCGCTCGCCGCCGCCACCGGTACCCGGCCCGAACTCGCCGTCTGGCTGCTGCTCGCGCCCGTCGCGGTGCTGCTGGCGGTGGTCGACGTGCGGGTGCAGCGACTGCCCGACCCGCTCACCCTCCCGCTCGCGGGCGCCGCGCTCGCCCTGCTCGGCGCCGCCGCGCTCGTGCCGGAGCACGCCGGCGACTGGCTCACCGCTCTGTACGGCGCCCTGGCGCTCGGCGGCGCGTTCTTCGTGCTGTTCCTCATCAACCCCGGCGGCATGGGCTTCGGCGACGTGAAGCTGGCGGTCGGCCTGGGCGCCGTCCTCGGCTGGTACGGCTGGCCGACGCTGATGCTCGGCACGTTCGCCGCGTTCCTGCTGGGGGCCCTGTACGGCGGCGCGCTGGTGGCCCTGCGGCGGGCCGGGCGCAAGACGGCGATCCCGTTCGGCCCGTTCCTGATCACCGGCGCCTTCCTGGGCCTGCTGATCGGGGCGTACACGGCCTGACGTCGGTCGCCCGACACCGCTGACGTAGGCTGGTCCGGTCCGTCCACACCCCTGACGAATCCTGCGAAAGGGACGCCGGTGACCGAGAAGGCCGACCTTCAGCCCGTCCTCGACCGTGCCGCCGCCGGTGGGCGGATCACCCCCGAGGAGGCGCTCGCCCTCTACCGGGACGCCCCGCTGCACGCGCTCGGCGCGGCCGCCGACGCGGTACGCCGGCGCAAGTACGCCGGGACCGAGCACATCGCGACGTACATCATCGAGCGCAACATCAACTACACGAACGTGTGCGTCACCGCGTGCAGGTTCTGCGCCTTCTACGCCGCGCCCAAGGACACCGAGAAGGGCTGGACGCGCGACCTCGACGACATCCTGCGCCGGTGCGCGGAGACCGTCGAACTCGGCGGCACGCAGATCATGTTCCAGGGCGGGCACCACCCGGACTACGGCGTCGAGTACTACGAGAAGCACTTCGCCGCCATCAAGAAGGAGTTCCCGGAGCTGGTCATCCACAGCCTGGGCGCCTCCGAGGTGGAGCACATGGCCCGCATCAGCGGGGTCTCGGTGGAGGAGGCCATCACCCGCATCCACGAGGCGGGCCTGGACTCGTTCGCGGGCGCCGGCGCCGAGCTGCTGCCGGAGCGGCCGCGCAAGGCCATCGCCCCGCTGAAGGAGAGCGGCGAGCGCTGGCTGGAGATCATGGAGGCGGCGCACCGGCTGGGCGTGGAGTCGACGTCGACGATGCTGATGGGCACCGGCGAGACCAACGCCGAGCGCATCGAGCACCTGCGGATGATCCGGGACGTGCAGGACCGCACCGGGGGCTTCCGGGCGTTCATCCCGTACACCTACCAGCCCGAGAACAACCACCTCAAGGGCCGCACGCAGGCCACGATCTTCGAGTACCTCCGGATGATCGCCATCGCCCGCCTCTTCCTGGACAACGTCCAGCACATCCAGGGCTCTTGGCTGACGACGGGCAAGGAGGTCGGCCAACTGTCGCTGCACTACGGCGCGGACGACCTCGGCTCGATCATGCTGGAGGAGAACGTCGTCTCCTCGGCCGGCGCCAAGCACCGCTCCAACCGGCTGGAGATCATCGACCTGATCCGCAAGGCCGGGCGCGTCCCCGCCCAGCGGTCCACCACCTACGAGCACCTCGTCGTGCACGACGACCCGGCGAACGATCCGGTCGACGAGCGGGTCGTCTCGCACATCTCCTCGACGGCGATCGAGGGCGGCACCGCGCACCCCGAGCTGAAGATCCTCGCCTCCAACTGACGTACTCGTGCTGACCATTCACGCGGCGGACGAGGTCCGCCCCAGCTGGGACGAGGGCGCCGAGCCCGTCGAGGACGGCGCCGTCCTGGTGTCGGGCACGCGCGTCGAGGCGGTGGGGCCGTTCGCCGTCCTCCGCGAACGCCACCCGGACGCGCGGGTACGGCGCTGGCCCGGCGTCCTCGGACCGGCCCGCGTCCACGAGGGCCCGCTGCCGGACGCCCCGAGCCCGCGCGAACGCATCCACGAGGTGCTGAAACTCGGCGCGACGGCGGTCACGGAGGAGCACGCCGCCTCGCCCGAACTGCGGGCCGCGGCCGAACGCAACGAGGTGCGCGTACTGCCCGCGGCGCCGGCGCCGGTTCCCCGCGTCGAGCCGGGGGCTCGCGCCGATCTCGCCGTCTTCGACGACACCGGCGCGTGCCTCGCCACGGTGTGTGCGGGCCGCCTGGTCCACCGGCGCCGTTGAGCCTCCGCCGACGGTGCCGCGCCGTGCGGTGCCGTCGACCGTCTGCCGCGCCGTTGTGGCCGGTCGCGCAGTTCCCCGCGCCCCTTCGGGGCGCTGTCGACCTCGCCGTCTTCGACGACACCGGGGCGTGCCTCGTCACGGTGTGTGCGGGCCGCCTGGTCCACCGGCGCCGTTGAGCCTCCGCCGACGGTGCCGCGCCGTGCGGTGCCGTCGACCGTCTGTCGCGCCGTTGTGGCTGGTCGCGCAGTTCCCCGCGCCCCTTCGGGGCGCTGTCGGACCGCAGGGGTTTTCCACCGGACCCGCTCAGCGCGCGAACGCCCTGCCGAAGGCGCCCGAACTCTGCTTCACGCCGCTGCAGTCGGTGGCCGCCTTGCCGGACGCCGCGGCGTCGCCCGGGCACTGCTGGTCCCGGAACGTCGACCACATCGACACCCAGGCGATCTTCTTCTCCTCCGCGAACGACCGCACCTGCGCCGCGTCGGCGAGCGTGAACGTCTCACCGGCCACGTCGTTGACGCCGATCATCGACGTCAGCGCCATGCCCTGCCAGGCGGCCGCGTCGGACTGCTCGAACACCTGCTTCAGCTGCGCGTGCGCGGCCTCGGCGGCGGCGACGGCGTAGTCGCCCATGTCGCCGGTGTACGACGTGCCGTAGTTCATGGTCATCAGGTTCACCGCGGACACCCGCACGTCGTGCTCGTTCGCGGACCGCAGGACCGCCAGGCTGCGGTCGTCCAGGCCGGACGGCATGACCGGGAGGGTGAAGGTGACCTCCAGGCCGGGCCGGTCCTGCTGGAGCTTCGCTATCGCCTGCGAGCGCAGGGCGATCGAGCCGGCGTCGGACAGCTGGTCGCCCTCGACGTCGAAGTCGGCCTTCGAGGTGCCCGCCGCGTCCAGCGCCTCGCCGTAGGCGTCGGCGAGCGCGGCGGCGCTGTCGCAGTCCGACGCCAGTTCCTTCCCGGCGGCTCCGCCGAAGGAGACGCGGACGCCGGCGCCGTTCGCCTTCAGCTGCGAGATCCGGGTCTTCACGGCCGGGTCGCCGATGGCCTGGGTGCCGTTCCACATCGGTGTGCAGCCGCTGCCGGAGGAGAGCACGAACGCCAGGTTGTAGGTCGCCGGGGAGCCGGTGGAGTCGTTCTCCGAGGATCCCGTGGCGCCGACGTACGGGGCGTACCCGTCGGCCGACTCCGTTGCCGGGGCGCTCGCCCGTCCCGACGGCCCGGGCGCCGAGTCCGCGATGCCGTCGGGGCCCGCGGAGCAACCCGCCGTGGCCAGGGCGAACAGACAGGTGAACCCGGCCGCCGGCTTCAGGAAACTCCGCATGGGACACGCACCCTCTCGTGATGTTCGGTCATATGGAGGTCTTCGGTGATCTTCGATGGTCTTCGATGGTCTTCGATGTGCGGGGAATGCATTCCGTGCCTGCCGTCGAAAGCCGCGCGTCCGATGCAGCGCGTCCGATGCAGCGCGTCCGAGCGCGGTCGCCGCCGCAAACGCGGCAACGGGGCCGCCGCAAACGCGGCAAGATCCTCGACGACGGCCCGACCCCCACGTTGACCTGTCCTACCGGCGATGCCCGGGGCGACCGGGAAAGGCGCGGACGCGGCTCGCGCTCGCGGGCGCGGCCGGCATCACGACGACATTGTTCCGGGCACCCTACTCCGCGGAGAAGGACGCCAACGACAGTTACGGGCGGCCCGGTCGGCGGTGTCCGGCACCCGACCGGTCCGCGTGTCCCGCCCGGCGCCGGGCGGCCGGTCCATACCCCGCAGCACGGGTACTCGGAGTACGCCCGGGTGCTCCCACCGACGCCGGGGCGGAGGAGGAGAAGCCTCCGCCTCGGCCCCGGTCCTGAGCGCCGTGTCCGTGCCGCTGTGCCGCTGCTCCGCCGCTGTTCCGCCGCTGTTCCTGTCGCTGTGCGGCCAAGCCGAGGACAGCGGCCGCGCGGGAAGCCCCGGCTCCCGCCGTGACGGCGTACTGCAACAATGGGCGCGTGACCCGCGCATCCCTGGACAAGCAGCCGCACGAAGTTGCCTCGATGTTCGACAACGTGGCCGAACGGTACGACCTGACGAACGACGTCCTGTCGCTCGGCCAGGACCGTCGGTGGCGCAAGGAGGTCGCCAAGGCGGTCGACGCGCGCCCCGCCCAGAAGATCCTGGACCTGGCGGCCGGCACCGGGACGTCCTCGCTGCCCTTCGCGCGGACCGGCGCCTACGTCGTCCCGTGCGACTTCTCCCTGGGCATGCTCCGCGTCGGCAAGAAGAACCACTCGTGGCTGCCGTTCACGGCGGGCGACGCCACGAGACTGCCGTTCCGGGACGACACCTTCGACGCGGTGACGATCTCCTTCGGGCTGCGCAACGTACGGGACTTCGACGCGGCCCTGCGCGAGATGCACCGGGTGACCCGGCCCGGCGGGCGCGTCGTCATCTGCGAGTTCTCGCACCCGACCTGGGCGCCCTTCCGCACCGTCTACACCGAGTACCTGATGCGCGCCCTGCCGCCGGTGGCGCGCGCGGTCTCCTCAGCCCCGGACGCCTACGTCTACCTCGCCGAGTCCATCCGCGCCTGGCCCGACCAGGCCGCGCTGGCCGGGCACCTGCAGAAGGCCGGCTGGTCGAAGGTGGCGTGGCGCAACCTCACGGGCGGGGTGGTCACCCTGCACCGGGGATTCAAAGAGAGCTGACCCCCGGGGACTCAGACAGGGCTGACGACGGCGTGCGGATCGCCCGGCTCGTCGAGCTCGCGCTGCAGCCCGCCCCCGGGCGGCCGCGGCACGCGCGGTTCGCGCACCCCGGCGCCGCCGCCGCCCTCCTGCGGGCCGAAGTCGAACCAGATGTAGACCACGGAGTCCCGCGGCACAGCGCCGCCCGGCGGCGGGGACTGCCGGACCACGTGGTCGACGAGGGTCCGTTGGAAGTCGGGCCGGTCCGGAGCGTGCAGGAGCAGGCCGCACGCAGCCGCCGTCTCGCGGGCGTCCATGGCCATCAGTCCGACCAGCCGCGGCACGCGCACTTCGGGTGTTACGGGCGTCATGTGCACAGATGTCACCCCCAGTGGTACTGGCAGGGTAACTCCGGCCGGGCGCCACCCGGAAGCGCTGCGTGTTTTTCCGTGGCAATCGGTCACACAGAGCGACGAAACGGAGTCGTGGGCCCCGGACCGAGAACGAGGACCGGCGTCACAGCTCCAGCCGGTAGCAGCGCCCCTCCCGCTGCGAGGCCGGCGTGGTGAAGACCTCGGCGAGGCGCATGCCGAGCCGTTCGATCACCGCGATCGAGCGCTTGTTGTCGGACAGCACCATCGCCACCACGCTGGGCACGCCCGCCGCGCGCAGCCGCTCCAGCGTCATCTGCGCGGCCGCGGTCGCGTATCCCTTGCCCCAGTGCTCCCGTCCGAGCCGCCACCCGATCTCGATCTCGCCCGTGGGGCCCCACTCCTGCGGCCACGGCTGCGCGCCGGTGAAGCCGATGACCTGCCCGGACGCGTCGAGCATGGTCCACAGGCAGAAGCCCAGTTCGGCGTCGTGCCGGCGCTGGCGGGCGGTCAGCTCCTCGTAGACCGACAACTCGGCGGGCTTGCCGCCGTGGAACTCCATGACGTCCGGATCGTCGAAGATCCGGTGCCAGGCTACGGCGTCCTCGTCGGTGGGGACGCGCAGCCTGACGACGGGCAGAGCATGGTTCACGGGGCAGCCCTTCAGCCGGTGATCGATACCGCTGAATAGACTGCCCATGTCCCGTGCCCCTCGGCACACAGATTTTCGAACTTGGGGAGATCCCGCCGTGACCGCCGTGACCGAGCCCCACTCCGAGCCCGTTTCCGAGCCCTTCTCCGAGAACACCGCCGATGTGATCGTCGTGGGCGCGGGTCCGGCCGGTGCCACGACGGCGTACCACCTGGCGAAGGCCGGACTCGACGTCCTGCTGCTGGAGAAGACCGAGTTCCCGCGCGAGAAGGTGTGCGGCGACGGACTCACCCCGCGCGCTGTCAAGCAGCTGGTCGCGATGGGCATCGACATCTCCGAGGAGGCCGGCTGGCTGCGCAACAAGGGCCTGCGGATCATCGGCGGCGGTGTCCGGCTCCAGCTGGACTGGCCCGACCTCGCCTCCTTCCCCGACTACGGCCTGGTGCGCAAGCGCGACGACTTCGACGAGCAGCTCGCCCGCAACGCCCAGAAGGCTGGCGCCCGCCTCTACGAGCGCTGCAACGTCGGCGCCCCGATCGTCGACGACCGCACCGGCCGCATCACCGGCGTGCACGCCAAGCTGGGCGAGGAGAAGCGCCCGGTCACCTTCCACGCCCCGCTCGTGGTCGCCGCCGACGGCAACTCCAGCCGCCTGTCCCTGGCGATGGGCCTGCACCGCCGCGAGGACCGCCCGATGGGCGTCGCGGTCCGCACCTACTTCACCTCCCCGCGCCACGACGACGACTACCTGGAGTCCTGGCTGGAGCTGTGGGACCGCCGCGGCCCCCAGGACCGCCTGCTGCCCGGCTACGGCTGGATCTTCGGCATGGGCGACGGCACCTCCAACGTCGGCCTGGGCGTGCTGAACACCTCCGACTCCTTCAAGGAGCTGGACTGGCGCGAGGTGCTGAAGGCGTGGTGCGCCTCCATGCCGGAGGACTGGGGCTACACGCCGGAGAACATGACCGGCCCGATCCGCGGCGCGGCCCTGCCGATGGCCTTCAACCGCCAGCCGCACTACACCAAGGGCCTGCTGCTGGTCGGCGACGCCGGCGGCCTGGTCAACCCCTTCAACGGCGAGGGCATCGCCTACGCCATGGAGTCCGGCCAGCTCGCCGCCGACGTCATCGTCCAGGCGAACGCGCGGTCCACGTCCGGCGGGCGTGAATTCGCCCTCCAGCGCTACCCGCGCGTCCTCAAGGACACCTACGGCGGCTACTACACGCTCGGCCGCGCCTTCGTGAAGCTCATCGGCAACCCGAAGGTCATGCAGATCGCCACCCAGCGCGGCCTGACCCACCCGCTGCTGATGAAGTTCACCCTCAAGCTCCTGGCGAACCTCACCGACCCCACGGGCGGCGACGCGATGG
The DNA here is from genome assembly GCF_044335305.1 of Streptomyces sp. NPDC020490. Lineage (NCBI taxonomy): Bacteria > Bacillati > Actinomycetota > Actinomycetes > Kitasatosporales > Streptomycetaceae > Streptomyces > Streptomyces sp. NPDC020490. Next base: position 132,104 of record NZ_JBIRUY010000016.1, read on the forward strand.
ACCGCATCATCAACGGCCTGAGCAAGGTGGCGCCGCGTTCCTGATCACAGAGCCGGCGATCACGCCCACGGCATCGGTCTCGTTCGAGCGGGCGAGGCGCCGGGGTGCACGAACCGCGAGCGCCGCGGCAGTCCGGCTCGCGACGCTGCTGCGGCGCTGCTGCGGCGCTTCCCGACGCGCGAGGCGCTGCTCGACGCCCGGCTCCGCACGAGCTTCACGAACTGACCGCGGACGGGGCGAGCTTGAGACGTCGATCTCGCCCGAGGACGCTCTCGTCACGTGGGTGCGCGACCGCGCCGACCGGACGACCGAGGAGCAGGGCGTGACCGCTCGCCCGTGCCGGGCCGCGGGCCGGCACGGACCGACATCGACGGCACCGGTCTGTTCACTCTGACGGCCGCCCTCGCGTGGCTCGGCGATCAGCCCTCGCTCGCGTCCCGCGTCGACCGCCCATTCGAGATCGGCGCGAGCGCGATCCTGACGAGTGCGGGGAGCGGCCGCGCGGATGACGCCGCGTAGTGGTTCTTGGCCGAGTGTCATATGGCGCTCCATAAAAGCGGGGCAATTACGGATCACCGTTTCGGTTTCTTTCGTGGAGGGTGACTTCCAATCGGAAACCGACATTCGAGTGGGCGAGTAGTGGATGGTTTCGACCGGCTGAGTGCTTTCTCTGATCTGCGTGTCGCGGCTGAGTATGCGCTGCGGCTCTGTCTCATGGGGGCGTGACCTGCTGCTTTAAGGCGGTGCTGTTGATTACCGCCCGGTCCCGACACTCGCTCCGGTGATTGTTATGTCGTGTTCCGTGGGTAATGTCGCGTTCCTGGACAGGGGTTTCCCTGTGGTTCGAAGGAGGATCGATCAGTGAAAAGCATTGTTCGGGCCGTGGCGACCACGGTTCTGACCGCGGGGGCGGTGGTCGTGCCTTTGTCGGTGTCGGCGGCAGCCGTTCCCGGACCCGCTGCCCGCGGCCCCGTCGTGGTGGCGGGGGCAGACATTGTGGTGCGGTCGGTGCAGTGGTGTGACAGTCACCGCTCGCGGCACGATCGCAACGAGTCAGGCTGGGGTTGCTCCCGCAGCAGCCATCTTGAGTGGGTGAAGGGCCGCCACCGTCATCATCACCACGACTGGTCCTGTGACCGGCGGAGGCGTGGATAGTCCGGCAGCCGCACAGAGCGCCGTCCGCCGCCACATGACAGTGGCGGCGGACGGCGCCTGCTTGTGCGGTGGGATTGCACCGCTTCGCGGTGCGGTCGCTGCACGCGGTGTGCTGCCGGTTTCACGCGGCCGACTGCGGCTGCGGTGCCGGTCGGCACTGTCGCGCTGTGGGGAATCAGCGGCGGTAGATTGTCAGGACCGAGCCATTGATTTCAATACGCCGCCTGCTGAGTTGTTCGCCGCAGCGCAGGGCTGTGAGGCAGCCACGCAAAGCGGCCATCTCTTCCCGGTCGAGAACCGCCAAGGCCATGTTCATCACGTCGGCCAGAGCGGAGGCGGTGCTGCACTCGTGGAGTTCTTCCGAGAGCAGGATCACCGGTTCTCCCGTCCTGCCCCGGACGACGGCTGTGGTGGACGATCCCTGAACGACGAGCACATGCACCCCTCCCCCGAAACCTTGGCGGTCCAACCTGCTCGGCTCGGGCAGAAAGAGAGGATAGCCATAAAGTTTCGCTCTTTCATCTCTCCCGGACGGAATTATCCCGTGCCCGTGGGTTCTTGAAAGGACGGCGGGCGTGCACGCGCGTCCGGGAACGGGGCAGTGACAGGTGAAGAGGCCTCTGTGCGCGGCCTGTTGCTCGCTTCGGGCCCGTGTCGGCGGATCCGTGAACCACGGGCGTGCGAATGTTTGTTTTGTTTTTCTGTCTGCTGCGGGGACGGCTTTCGCGGTGTGGGCCGTCGGGACGGCGCGCGTGGGGCCGGCGCCGCCAGTCGGGGGACGATCGCCGAGACCACGGTGAGCGCCGAGCGGGAGTCGGTGGCCGCGCCGCGTGTCGCCCGGCCGCCGTCCCCGAGTGCCGGCCTCGTCTTCCGCGTCCCTGCCGCAGCGGCCTCGTCTCCATGGCCTGCCGGGGGCTGTGCCGACCTGCCCTGTCCGTCCCTGTCCGTCCCGGCTGTGTTGTCCCTGCCTGGTTCCGTTGACCTGAGCTGTGTGTTCTGGGGCGTTCGGTAGGTGTTGGGCCGTGTTCTGATCTGACATGTCTTTTGGTGTTAAAGGAGTTGCCTGGGTGGTTTGCGTAGCGTCGCGACGTCCGCTAATGTCCGGAGCCTCCGGACAAGACGTCCGGAGACTCCGGACAGCGGTGTGGGTGCCGGGCCTCTGTATTCCGCGGGGGCTCTGGTGTCCGTGCCGTGCTGGAAGGGCGTAAGCCGGGCTGTTCCTCGGCCCGGTGGCGCCCGTGGGCGGCTTCCGCGCGGCCTGGCTCAACAGGCGCGCGGGTGGCTGTTCATTTCCAGGCGGGTGCCGACGGAAAGTCGGCACCCGCCCCGGAGCGGAATCGATGGTGGCTGCGTGCGGGTGGACGGTGCAGGGCCGTTGACCACGGCAACCGTACCCGGCTCAGGCCGGGCCCATCGGTTCCACATTCCTTACGTGCGATAGAAAGGCGTTCTTCGTGAACATCGAACAGCTCGAGGGCGAGTCCGCGCAGCTGCTGCCCGGCCGTGAGGCGCTGGGGAAGTTCTCGTTCAACCTCACCCGGATCACCAACGTCACGCGCAAGGCCGCCTACGTGGACGCGCACAACGAGTCGCTGGCGGCCAACCAGCTCTCGCCGTTCGCGGTCGCCCAGTCCCAGGCCACCCAGGCCATCGGCATCTCCCAGTAAGCATCTGGGACACCGCATCCGGTAGCGCGTTTCCGGTGCCGCACTCGGGACTACAGCCGGGTGCGGCACCCGTACCCCAGACGGTATCGAGCTCGGTGTCGCTGTCGGCGTCGGAGCCGGGTGTCGCCGTCGGTGCGGTCGTCAGGACCGCATCCGGGATGCCGCAGCCGGTGTCGTAGGCGGCGTCGCAGCCGGTGCCGCTCGAGGGCACCGCAGTCGGTGTCACATCTGGGGTGCCGTGGTGCCGTGTGCTGTATGGGGCGAGTTGCCTGCCGGGCCGGTGCCCGCCGGCCCGGCAGGCGTCCGTCTGCCCGGGAAGGGTGTTGTGGCCCTGCGGGCGAGGCGGTCTCCGTTCGTGTCATTGACAAGGAAATGAGGGCTTTCGTGAACTTCCACGAGCTTGAGGAAGAGTCCGCGCAACTGCTGCCCGGCCGTGAGGCGCTCGGGAAGCTGAAGTTCAGTCTCACTCGGATGACCCGGGTCACGGCCAAGACCGTGGATGTGGCCGCGCACAACGAGTCGCTCGCGGCGAACGACGTCTCGCCGTTCGCGGTGGCGCAGTCCGAGGCGGCGCAATCGGTGTGTATCCGCCAGTAGCCGGCCGGGCTTCGTCGGGTTGTCTGTGACTGCACCGGGTGCGGGCAGGTCCGCGTCCCGGGGGGAGGAATGTGTGACGGTGGCCGGTGATCAGGATGTCGATGCTGTCGGTCTGCCGGGTCAGCCGCCGGGCACTGGCGGGGTCTTGGCCGGTGAGGGTGACAGCCCCACGGTTCTGCTGCCGCTGGACACACGTACTCTGCGGCTGGGAGCGGTCGGCGGTGGCCGGCTGTCCCCGGCCGCGCCCCCGGCCCTGCGGCTGAGCCGTGGTCTGGAACGGATGGGCGAGTACAAGGGGTCGGGGTTCACCGAGCCGAAGTACCTGGTCCGCCGGGGTGACGGCCAGGTCATCCAGCTGTCGCGGCTGCTGTATCTGGTGGTGAGCGGTATTGACGGCACCCGTGACGCGGAGGCCGTCTCGCATTTCGTCAGCGCCCGCTACGGCGCGGAGGTCACCGCCGACAACGTGTGCTATCTCGTCGAGAACAAGCTCACTCCGCTGGGTGTGGTGGTCGCGGCGGATGCGGATTCCGACGAGGCCGACGGCCCGCGTTCGGACCTGCTGCTGGCGCTCAAGGGCCACCGGGTGATCTTCGGTGACCGGCAGGTGGCGCGGATCGCGGCCGCACTGGCGTGGCTGCACCGGCCGCTGGTCGTGGCGGTGGTCCTGGCCGCCACGCTGGCCATGGACGTGTGGCTGTTCGCGATCCACGGGGCGATGTCGCCCGTGCTGCGTGTTCTGGAACAACCGGTCTGGATGCTGATTGTCTTCTTCCTGACCGTGGCCTCGCTGGTCTTCCACGAGTTCGGGCATGCCTCGGCGTGCCGCTACAGCGGCGCCACGCCCGGGAAGATCGGCTGCGGCATTTTCCTGATCTGGCCGTCCATGTACACGGACGTCACGGACGTCTACCGCATCGGGCGGGGCGGCCGTCTGCGGACCGGTCTCGGCGGTGTCTACTTCAACGTCATCTTCATGCTGGTGCTCACCGCCGCGTACACGGCGACCGGGCAGCCCCTGTTTCTCGCGGCGGTCTATCTCGCGCATTTCGAGGTCCTCGAGCAGCTGATGCCGGCGGTGCGGCTGGACGGCTACTACATCCTGGGTGACCTGGCAGGTGTGCCGGACCTGTACGGCAAGGTCAAGCCGATCCTGCTCAGCATGGTGCCGGGCCGTCCGGTGCATCCCGAGGTCGCGGACCTCAAGCGCTCCGCCCGGGTCGTCGTCACCGTCTGGGTCGTCACCATGATCCCGCTCCTGGTGGCGGAGGTCGGCTACGTCCTGTGGAATCTGCCCCGCCTGCTCACCACGAGTCTGCGGTCCCTGGCCGACCAACTCACCGGCACGTACGCGGCGTTCGGCGACGGTCACTTCGGTGCGGGTGCGGTCGGTGTGATCGGCAGTCTCATGCTGGTCTTCCCGATGGCCGGAGGGGCCTACCTGGCAGTGCGGCTCGGCAGCCGTCTCGTTCGCAGCGCGGTGCGCGCCACCCACGGCAATACCCCGCTGCGGCTGCTGATCGCTGCCGTGGCGGTGGCGGGTGCCATGGTTCTGGCCGGGGCGTGGTGGCAGGGGGAGACCCCCCGGCCGCTTCCTCCCGCACCGCCGGCGGCTCCCGCTCTGCAGCCCGGTGTTCCCACCCAGCGCCCGACATCCTCCGCTGCGCACACGCCTCGGCCCGGCACTCCTTCTGCACAGGATTCCTCGGCGCCGCGCGGTACCACGGGACCCGGTCCTGCTGCCGGCGCCACGTCATCTCCCAGCGTGCACTCCCCATCAGCAGGCTTCACCGGGACGCCGTCGGCCTCGGCGGGCAGGGACACAACCGGACCGGTGAAGCCGGCCCCCAAGCCTTCTGCCGGCAGCCCGTCACCGACTGCGACCAGTGCCGCGCCGTCGGCGTCGGCCACCGACTCCGTTCCCCCGGCTGCCTCCTCACCCCCCGCGTCGGATGCCGATTCCACGGCGCCGCGCTGAAAGAACCGGGACCGACCCCGCTCACTCGGGTCCACCCCCACGAACCCTGCCCACCCCCCACCTCCCCCCACACCCCCACGCCCCCACCCCCCGCTGTTTCTGCGAAGAGGAACGGACAATGACCCACCGCAAACCACGCAAGAGTTCCGTCATGAAGACGGCTGCCCGCATCAGCATGGTGGCCACCGCCGGTATCGCCATGGCCGCGACGAGCACCACGGCGAGCGCGACCTCCGGAAACCTGTACATGCCTCGCGACATGGCCGCCGCCGTGGACATGGCCCGCACGCATGCCGACCGCATGCACGTCGACCAGTTCGACGAGTCCTTCCAGGTCCACGAGTTCGGGCCGCTGGTCGCGGTGACGGCGAACAACCGGGCCACGGCCGAGTCGGCGGGCTGCTCCCCGCTCGACCCGTGCCGGTCGGTCGCCCTGTCGTACCAGATCGTCACCACGGCCGGCCGCAACGCTCGGCTGATCAACGCCACGAACATCAGCCGGGCGGTCAACTACCACTGCGACAGTTGCCAGACCTTCTCCGGCGCCTACCAGTTCGTCGTCGCCACTCCGCAGAAACTCACGCTCAGCAGCGCCACCCGCGGCCGGCTCGACGACATCCACCGTGAGGTGGCCGCCCTGAGGGCGTCGAATCTGTCCATCTCCGAGGTCCAGAGGCGCGCCGATGCGTTGGCGCAGCAGGTCAAGACCATCCTCGACCGTGAAGTGGCCTCGGCTCCGCGCACCGCGAGCGGTGACCCGCTGGCCGACTTCATCCCCACGGTCACCCTGCACCGCCACGTGGCCTGACCGAAGACGCGGCTGCCGGGGCGGAGTCCTGTCAGCACCGCCCCGGCAGTCGTGAAACCGGCCGCACCGGCCGGCCCCGACCCAACGCTCGCTTCCTGTCCCCGAGAAAACCGCGTCCGAGAACGGAAGGATCATGCCCCGCCGCTATCCTCCCGCCCTGCGCCGCAGGGCTTTGGACCTGCTGTCCGAAGGGCAGTCCGCCAAAGAGGTCGCCATCGCACTCGAGATCGGCCGACAGACGGTGTACCGCTGGCGCCGCACGTATCTCCCCCACCCAGCTGACCGGCGCACTCGCTCCCATGCCATGGAGATCGGGGTCGCTCGTGCCCGTATCGCCGAGCTGGAGAACCAGCTGGTCATCCACCGCCGGTTCACCGAGTTGCTGAGCGATGTGGTGCCCCCAAAAGACGGTTCGAGATCATCGAGGTGATGGCGGCGGAGGGCCATCCGGTCCGCTCGACGGCTGCGCTCCTGCACATTTCGGAGTCCGGCTACTACTCCTGGCGTCGGCGCGGCCCCGCTCGCCGCTCGCTGCGTCAGGCCTGGCTGACCCGCCTCATCCTGACCATCTACAGATCCTCCGGCGGCGTGTACGGCTACCGCCGCATCCACTACGAGCTGAACCACCGCTACGGCCTCAGCGTCAGCCACGGAACTGTGGAAATGCTCATGCGCCAGGCAGGCATCCAGGGACAGCACGGCGCCCCACGGCTCATGCCGGCCCACTTCGAGGACTTCGGATCCCGGGAAGAAGCGGTGAATACCGCCGTCGCGGCCCCCGAAGGCCGGTGAACCGCTCACCGGACCGCGCATCGCCCCCGGAACGTGATCGCTCACATCGGAAAGAGAAGGACAGTCGTGGACATCACGCCTGAACTGCCCATCACGCCGCTGCTCCGGCAGCGCCTGCCGCAAGGAGACCTTCCTGCCGCCCAGGCCCACCAAGTGATGCTCTACTGCGCTCTGGACGCGGCCTGCGTTCCCCCGCTGCTGCGGGACGACGACGCCATCGCCACCATCGCGGAACTGGACTATCCAGCGGTCCGTGCTGTGATCGACTGGGTCAAATCGGCCGGCACCCGGTCCTACTGATGCGGTCTACCGCCCCCGATGTCTCCGCGATCACCTGACGTCGGCGTCGACTTCGTCCTCCGCGGCGCTGCGCAGGAGTGACTCGACCAGCACGGAAACATGCCTGCGGTCGGTGGAGCTGAGCTTTTGCACGCTGGCGATCAGGATCGCGACCTCCGGATCGGTGATTCCGGGGGTGTCCTCGAAGTACAGGTTCACCCCGCAGGCTTCGGCAGCGGCCCGGTGCACAGGAGCAACCGGCACCCCCAGTCCTTTGGCCAGCCCCTCCAAGGTGGTCTGCTGGGGCATCTGGGCCAGTCGTTCCGAGGTTGCCAAGTGGTGGACGGTCGAACGCGAGATGCCGCCGCGGCGGGCCACATCGCTGTAGGACCATCCGTGTTGCTTGAGTTGGTGCTTGATGAGTTCCTGCAGTGGGTTCGGCACTGCTCCGTCTTCCTGCTCAGAGGTCGCTTCCCTGTTCGGGTATCAGTGAGTTTAACGACCTGGTGCGATGTTGGTCTCGACCGCGTACCGTCAGATGCCGCTCACCGGGCCGTTCGTCCCACCCACGGACCCTGCCGGGAGCGGGGGAACGCACCACGCACGGACCAACGATCAGCTGATCGGAATGAAACGGGCCAGGGCCCGTCCGGCCCCGCGGGGCCGACACCTGCACGAGTCCTGCACGCGTCCGGCGCATTTCCGTTATGCGCGGTGCACGGCCGACGGGCCGGAAACGCCGGTCGGCCCCGAGCCGAGGCGCCGGTGCGCCGCCGCCCGGTGTCCGGGAACGGAGGCGGTAGCCGGCTGTCCGCCCGGCACCCGTGTCGCGCGCGGGTTCGGGGAAACCGGAAGGGCCGCTGCTCTTCCGGCTCATCCCTGCGCGGTGATCCCTTGTGCGGCGCGGGCCGCCCGGCCGTGCAGGACGGTGATCAAGTGGCCGACGACCCGGGCTCCGGCGTCAGAGTGCCGGCCGGGTGGAAAACGTCCACGTCTGCCTGTCCCGCGTCGAACTGATCTCGAACGGAGCGCCGGGTCGGTCCTCCACACTTCTCCCCAGCGGGCGCTCCCGCGTGTGAGGCCGCCGCGGAGGCCGGCGAGGGGAAGTACCCCGCTCACCGGCCCCGCGACGACCTCGAAAGTCATTCGAACCTCATTGCCGCCTCGGTACGCCGCTGACTCGCAGGAACCGAGGCGGCGGCCAGGGCGTGGCTCAGCCGCTCGGGAGTCAGCCGCTCAGCGCCTCGACGTTGGCGGCCCGGCGGGCGAACACCTCCTCCCGCCGGTCCGCCGCCTGCCGCAGGGCGTCGGCGCGGTCCCGCCGGGACAGCCGGTCCAGGTAGACCTGACCGTCGAGGTGGTCGGTCTCGTGCGCGAGGCAGCGGGCGAAGTACCCGGTGCCCTCGACGGTGACCGGTTCGCCGTGCTTGTCCAGCCCGTGCACCACCGCCCGGTCGGGCCGCGGCACGTTCATCACGGCGCCCGGGACGGAGAGGCACCCCTCGTGGTCGTCGAGCAGCCTGCGCGCGGCGGGGTCGAGCGGCTCCAGCACCGGGTTGACGAGGTGCCCTACGTGCCGGGCCCCGTCGTCGTCCGGGCAGTCGTAGACGAACAGCCGCAGGCCGACGCCGACCTGGTTCGCCGCCAGGCCGGCCCCTTCGGCGACGTACATGGTCAGGAACATGTCGTCGATGAGCGCGGCGAGATCCGGCCCGAACTCGGTGACGTCCCGGCACGGCTTGTGCAGGACCTCCTCACCCACCTCGGTGATCCGCCGCACCCGCCCGCGCCTTGCCTCGGGCGCGAGCGGCGGGTACGAGTCGACGGGCTTTCCCTGCACGAAGACACTGGGCATCGCTGTCTCTCCTGGTCGCGAGAACGCGGTGGAGGGACGACGGGGTCCCGGTCTGCCGGGGCCCCTCCCGTCCACCGAACCTCATGACAGCAGAGGACGCGCGCCCCGCGCAGGAGAACACCGGCCAGGAGCGGCGCGGGGGCGTCGGGGGTGCTCCGGGGCCGTTTTCGGGGCGCGCCGGAAGGGCCGCTGCCCCCGAGCGGCTGCGGCCCTTCCGTGCGTCGGTCGCGCTGCGCGGTCGCGCGCGGTCGTGCCGCGCGGTCGCGTCAGCGCTCGCGTGTGCGCCGGCGTCAGCGCTCGCGTGTGCGCCGGCGTCAGCGCTCGCGTCAGTGGTGTGCCGTCACAGCACCCGCACCGCGCCGGTCGGCGGGTCGTAGGACAGCGGCCGCTCGACGACGCCCGACGACGGGTTCTGCGCGCCGACGAACATGCCGCCGCCGACGTACACCGCGACGTGGTACGCGCTGCCCGCGCTGCCCCAGTACAGGATGTCCCCGGGCTGCAGGTTGCTGAGCGAGACCTGCGTGCCGACCGTCGACTGGTCCTGCGAGACCCGCGGCAGGCTGATGCCGACCTGCTTGAAGGCCGTCTGCACCAGGCCGGAGCAGTCGTAGGCGGACGGACCGGTGGCGCCGGAGACGTAGGCCTTGCCGACCTGAGCCTTGACGAAGTTGACGATGGCGGCGGCGGAACCGGTGGCCGTGGACGTCGACGTGCTGGTCGCGCTCGTCGTGGTGGCGGTGAGCGTGGGCCGCTCGGCGGTGCGCGAGGCGCGCTCGGCCGCGGCCTTGCGGGCGGCCTCCTGGGCGGCCTTCTTCTTGGCCGCGGCCTTCTGCTTCGCCTCCGCGAGGTCGGCCTTGGCCTGCTTCGCGGCCTTCGCGGCTGCCGCGTCACGCTCGGCCTGCAGCTGGTAGTTCGCGGCCGCCTGCTGCGTCGCGTCCGCGGACTGGGCGACCTGAGCGGCCAGGTCGGCCGTCAGGGTGGGCAGTTGCATGGTCTGCGTCGTCTCGGCTGCGCTCGCCGAGGCCGAAGCGCCCGCCGCCGCCATGCTGAGGACGCCACCGGCGACTCCGGCGCGCACCGCGATACTCGTCGTCGCGTTGCGGCGGGGTTTCCGGTGGCTGCGTATGTGAGCGGTGTGGGACATGGGTACAACCGGTATCAGGGGCTCCTCCATACCTTCAAGGAACGTGTGCTGCGCCACAGTTGTTCAACGGACGCCCCAAATCCCCCGTCCGTCACTCTTTATTGACGTCGTAACGGACATTGCGGACGCGACCCTTCAGGCCCGTGATCACGGCCTTTCGCCAATAAGCCCGAATTGCCCCGCGCCTACCATCGGTTGGGGCAGATGGCCAAGCCCGCTTTTCGGGCGGCCCTCATGGATGTGGCGGAGGTCACGCAACGATCACGGCGGCGGGTGCGTCCCGCGCCTGAATCACGGCTTGATCGCGGCCGGGTCACGACCCGGGCGCGCTCGTGAACGCGTGCACGCGTCCACATCGCACCCGCCGTCTCCCTCCGGGGTGTGAACGGCGCCTCTAGCAGCGCCTCGCGTCCAGCACCAATTTGCATGCAAGGGAATGCTCTTGATATGAGGGCGACCCCTGTGAGCTGCGCCGATGAACGAAAATGTCACCTCTGGTGATCACTCTGACGCATCTCGTACGAAGATCACGCCTGATCCGAGTTCATGATCCTTCGTCAGGTGGTGGAGATCACAAAGCTTGTGCAATACCCCGTGTCGCAGATCACAGACGGGCGGGCATAAGATGCGAGGCAGTTGGGCTTGTGACCTGCTTCACATGTTCGCGATCTTCGTCGGGACGGACGGGGTTCGTGGGACGGACGGGGTGGCCGCGGGCCCGGCATCGCCAGCAGTCAGTGCCGACTGAGAGGAGCGAGGAGCGGTGAACGCGTATGCGCCCATCCTCGTACTGGGAGCCCTCGGGGCAGGCTTTGCGATCTTCTCCGTGGTCATGGCCACGCTGATCGGTCCGAAGCGGTACAACCGGGCCAAGCTCGAGGCCTACGAGTGCGGTATCGAGCCGACCCCCACGCCGGCCGGCGGCGGGCGCTTCCCCATCAAGTACTACCTGACGGCGATGCTCTTCATCGTCTTCGACATCGAGATCGTCTTCCTCTACCCCTGGGCCGTCACCTTCGACGCCCTGGGGATTTTCGGGCTCGTGGAGATGCTGCTCTTCGTGCTCACCGTCTTCGTCGCCTACGCGTACGTGTGGCGGCGCGGCGGCCTGGAATGGGACTGAGGGGCCTTTACAGACATGGGACTCGAAGAAAAGCTGCCGAGCGGCTTCCTGCTGACCACCGTCGAACAGGCCGCGGGCTGGGTGCGCAAGGCGTCCGTCTTCCCCGCCACCTTCGGCCTCGCCTGCTGCGCCATCGAGATGATGACGACCGGCGCCGGCCGCTACGACCTGGCGCGCTTCGGCATGGAGGTCTTCCGCGGATCACCGCGCCAGGCCGACCTGATGATCGTCGCCGGCCGGGTCAGCCAGAAGATGGCGCCGGTGCTCAGGCAGGTCTACGACCAGATGCCGAACCCCAAGTGGGTCATCTCCATGGGCGTGTGCGCCTCGTCGGGCGGCATGTTCAACAACTACGCGATCGTGCAGGGCGTCGACCACATCGTCCCGGTCGACATCTATCTGCCCGGCTGCCCGCCGCGGCCCGAGATGCTGGTGGACGCCATCCTCAAGCTCCACCACAAGATCCAGACCTCCAAGCTCGGCGTGAACGCCGAGGAGGCCGCCCGTGAGGCGGAGGAGGCGGCGCTCAAGGCCCTGCCCACGATCGAGATGAAGGGGCTGCTGCGGTGAGCGACGCGAACGGCAACGGGGTCAACCCCGAGAAGGACCTCAGCGCCTCGAACCTCCCCGGCCGGCGCGGCCAGGGCGGCGAGGAGATCCGCGTCCAGCGCGGCATGTTCGGCGCCAACAACGGCGGCGACACCTCCGGCTACGGCGGCCTGGTCCGCTCGGTCCGACTCCCGGGACCGGCGAGCCGTCCCTACGGAGGCTGGTTCGACGAGGTCGCCGACGAACTCGAGGGCGCGCTGGAGGAGCAGGACCTGCTGCCCGCCAACGCGATCGAGAAGACGGTCGTCGACCGCGGTGAGCTGACCTTCCACATCGAGCGCGAGCACCTGGTCCGGGTCGCCCGCACCCTGCGCGACGACCCGGCCCTGCGCTTCGAGCTGTGCACCGGCGTCAGCGGCGTGCACTACCCGCACGACAAGGGCCGCGAGCTGCACGCCGTCTACCACCTGCGCTCGATCACCCACAACAGGCTGATCCGCCTGGAGGTCAGCGTCCCCGACAGCGACCCGCACATCCCGTCGCTGGTCCCCGTGTACCCCACGAACGACTGGCACGAGCGCGAGACCTACGACTTCTTCGGGATCGTCTTCGACGGTCACCCGGCCCTGACGCGGATCATGATGCCGGACGACTGGCAGGGCCACCCGCAGCGCAAGGACTACCCCCTCGGCGGCATCCCCGTCGAGTACAAGGGCGCCCAGATCCCGGCTCCGGACCAGCGGAGGTCGTACTCGTGAGTACTCAGTCAGCTTCGGCGCGCGAGACCACCGAAGGCACCGTCTACACGGTCACCGGTGGCGACTGGGACGAGGTCGTCCAGTCCGCGGCACGCGCCGACGACGAGCGCATCGTCGTCAACATGGGGCCCCAGCACCCGTCCACCCACGGGGTCCTCCGCCTGATCCTGGAGATCGACGGCGAGACGGTCACCGAGGCCCGCTGCGGCATCGGCTACCTCCACACCGGCATCGAGAAGAACCTCGAGTACCGGACCTGGACGCAGGGCACCACGTTCGTGACGCGCATGGACTACCTGACGTCCTTCTTCAACGAGACCGCGTACTGCCTGGCCGTCGAGAAGCTCCTCGGCATCGAGGACCAGATCAGCGAGCGGGCCAAGATCATCCGGGTGCTCCTGATGGAGCTGAACCGGATGTCCTCGCACCTGGTGTGCATCGCCACCGGCGGCATGGAACTCGGCGCCACCACGATCATGATCTACGGATTCCGTGATCGTGAAATGATTCTCGACCTCTACGAGCTCATCACGGGCCTGAGGATGAACCACGCGTACATCCGGCCCGGCGGACTCGCCCAGGACCTGCCGCCCGGCGCGGTGGACCAGATCCGCGAGTTCGTGAAGAAGATGAAGAAGAACCTCCCGGAGTACGACAAGCTCGCCACCGGGAACCCCATCTTCAAGGCCCGCATGCAGGACATCGGCTACCTCGACCTGGCCGGCTGCATGGCCCTGGGCGTCACGGGCCCCATCCTGCGCTCCACCGGCCTGCCGCACGACCTGCGCAAGTCCCAGCCGTACAGCGGTTACGAGACCTACGACTTCGACGTCCCGACCGCCGACACCTGCGACGCCTACGGCCGCTTCCTCATCCGCCTGGAGGAGATGCGGCAGTCGCTGCGGATCGTCGAGCAGTGCCTGGACCGGCTGCAGCCCGGCCCGGTCATGGTCGCCGACAAGAAGATCGCCTGGCCGGCCCAGCTCGCCCTGGGACCGGACGGACTGGGCAACTCCCTCGACCACATCAAGGAGATCATGGGCACCTCCATGGAGGCCCTGATCCACCACTTCAAGCTGGTCACCGAGGGCTTCCGGGTGCCGCCCGGGCAGGCGTACGTGGCGGTCGAGTCGGCCAAGGGCGAACTCGGCGCGCACGTCGTCTCCGACGGCGGCACCCGCCCCTACCGGGTCCACTTCCGCGACCCGTCCTTCACCAACCTGCAGGCCATGGCGGCGATGTGCGAGGGCGGCCAGGTCGCCGACGTCATCGTCGCCGTCGCGTCCATCGACCCCGTGATGGGAGGCGTCGACCGGTGAGCACCAGTTCCTCGGAGCAGGGCGTCAGCCTGGGCATGCCCCAACTGCCCGCCCCCGCCTACCCGGACGACGTACGCGAGCGGCTGGAGCGGGACGCCCGCGCCGTCATCGCCCGCTACCCGGACTCCCGGTCCGCGCTGCTGCCGCTGCTGCACCTCGTGCAGTCGGAGGAGGGCCACGTCACGCGCACCGGGATGCAGTTCTGCGCGGACGTGCTGGGACTGACCACGGCCGAGGTCACCGCGGTCGCCACCTTCTACACCATGTACCGGCGCAAGCCGAGCGGCGACTACCAGGTCGGCGTCTGCACCAACACGCTGTGCGCGGTGATGGGCGGCGACGCGATCTTCGAGGAGCTGCAGGAGCACCTCGGCGTCGGCAACGGCGAGACCACCGGCGACGGCAAGGTCACCCTGGAGCACATCGAGTGCAACGCGGCCTGCGACTACGCGCCGGTCGTGATGGTCAACTGGGAGTTCTTCGACAACCAGACCGTGGACAGCGCCAAGCGGCTCGTCGACGACCTGCGCGAAGGCAGGCCGGTCGACCCCACGCGCGGGGCGCGCCTGTGCACCTTCAAGGAGACCGCCCGGATCCTCGCCGGCTTCCCCGACGAGCGGCCCGGGGCCGTCGACGAGAGCGGCAGCGCCGGACCGGCGTCGCTGGCCGGTCTCCGCCTGGCCAAGGGTGAGGCGCCGCCCGCCCGCGTGGTCCATCCGCGCGACGGCGGCCCGCACGACACGGCCGTACACGAGCCGTCCCCGACCGAGCACCTCAGCTCGCACGACGCGCCGCACGACACGTCGGCCTCCGACCCTTCCCATTCGGCAGGGCCAGTCGCCGAGGAGGGGGAGTGATGACCTTGGCAGCCGAACTCACAGACACCAGCCCCGAGAAGCTGCTCGCACCCGTGCTGTCGGCCTTCTGGGACGAGGACAGGTCCTGGACGCTGGACGTCTACCGCAGGCACGAAGGGTACGAGGGGCTGCGCAAGGCGCTGGCCATGTCCCCGGACGACGTGATCGCGTACGTCAAGGAATCCGGGCTGCGCGGCCGCGGCGGCGCGGGATTCCCGACGGGAATGAAGTGGCAGTTCATCCCCCAGGGGGACGGAAAGCCGCACTATCTCGTTGTCAACGCCGACGAATCGGAGCCCGGGACGTGCAAGGACATCCCGCTCCTGTTCGCGAACCCGCACAGCCTCATCGAGGGCATCGTCATCGCGTGCTACGCCATCAGGTCGTCGCACGCCTTCATCTACCTGCGTGGTGAGGTCGTCCCCGTGCTGCGGCGGTTGCACGAGGCCGTGCGTGAGGCCTACGCGGCGGGCTACCTGGGCGAGAACATCCTGGGCAGCGGCATCGACCTCGACGTCACCGTGCACGCGGGCGCGGGCGCGTACATCTGCGGTGAGGAGACCGCGCTGCTCGACTCGCTCGAAGGCCGCCGGGGTCAACCGCGGCTGCGTCCTCCCTTCCCCGCCGTCGCGGGCCTGTACGCGTGCCCGACTGTGGTGAACAACGTCGAGTCGATCGCTTCGGTTCCCGCCATCATGAACAACGGCAAGGAATGGTTCAGGTCGATGGGCAGCGAGAAGTCCCCGGGCTTCACGCTCTACTCGCTCAGCGGCCACGTGGCCAACCCCGGCCAGTACGAGGCGCCGCTCGGCGTCACGCTCCGCCAGCTGCTCGACCTGAGCGGCGGCATGCGGCCGGGCCACCGCCTGAAGTTCTGGACGCCGGGCGGCTCCTCGACGCCGCTGCTCACCGACGAGCACCTCGACGTCCCCCTCGACTACGAGGGAGTGGGCGCCGCCGGCTCCATGCTCGGCACCAAGGCCCTGCAGTGCTTCGACGAGACGACCTGCGTCGTGCGCGCCGTCACCCGCTGGACCGAGTTCTACGCCCACGAGTCCTGCGGCAAGTGCACGCCCTGCCGCGAGGGCACCTACTGGCTCGTGCAGCTGATGCGCGACATCGAGGCCGGCAAGGGCCGGATGTCCGACCTCGACAAGCTCAACGACATCGCCGACAACATCAACGGCAAGGCCTTCTGCGCCCTCGGCGACGGTGCCGCCTCGCCGATCTTCTCCTCGCTCAAGCACTTCCGCGAGGAGTACGAGCAGCACATCACGGGCCGCGGCTGCCCCTTCGACCCGGCCAAGTCGACGGCCTGGGCCGACCGCACGGAGGTGAACGCATGACCGTGACCAGCAGCACTCCCGCGGGCGGGGGAGAAGCGGCGGTCCCGCCGGAAGATCTCGTCACGGTGACGATCGACGGCATCGAGATCAGCGTGCCCAAGGGCACCCTGGTCATCCGCGCCGCCGAGCAGCTCGGCATCGAGGTCCCCCGCTTCTGCGACCACCCCCTCCTCGACCCGGTCGGCGCCTGCCGCCAGTGCATCGTCGAGGTCGAGGGCCAGCGCAAGCCGATGGCGTCCTGCACCACCACGTGCACCGACGGCATGGTGGTCAAGACCCAGCTCACGTCGCCGGTCGCCGAGAAGTCCCAGCACGGGGTGATGGAGTTCCTCCTCATCAACCACCCGCTGGACTGCCCGGTCTGCGACAAGGGCGGCGAGTGCCCGCTGCAGAACCAGGCGATGTCGCACGGCAACGCCGAGTCCCGCTTCGACGGGAAGAAGCGCACCTACGAGAAGCCGGTGCCGATCTCCACGCAGGTGCTGCTCGACCGTGAGCGGTGCGTGCTGTGCGCCCGGTGCACCCGCTTCTCCACCCAGATCGCGGGCGACCCGATGATCGAACTGCTCGAGCGGGGCGCGCTGCAGCAGGTCGGCACCGGCGAGGGCGACCCCTTCGAGTCCTACTTCTCCGGCAACACCATCCAGATCTGCCCGGTCGGCGCGCTGACCTCGGCGGCGTACCGCTTCCGCGCCCGCCCCTTCGACCTGATCTCCTCGCCGTCGGTGTGCGAGCACTGCTCCGGCGGCTGCGCCACCCGCACCGACCACCGGCGCGGCAAGGTCATGCGGCGGCTCGCCGCCAACGACCCCGAGGTCAACGAGGAGTGGATCTGCGACAAGGGCCGCTTCGCGTTCCGCTACGCGCAGCAGCCGGACCGGCTCACCACGCCCCTGGTGCGCAACGCGGAGGGCGACCTGGAACCGGCCTCCTGGCCGGAGGCGCTGCAGATCGCGGCGCAGGGACTGCTCGCCTCCCGCGGCCGGACCGGCGTCCTCACCGGTGGCCGGCTGACCATCGAGGACGCCTACGCGTACAGCAAGTTCGCGCGCGTGGCGCTCGACACCAACGACATCGACTTCCGCGCGCGCGTGCACAGCGGCGAGGAGGCCGACTTCCTGGCGTCCCGCATCGCCGGACACGGCCGAGACATCGACGGCACGGGCGTCACGTACACCGCGCTGGAGAAGGCGCCCGCCGTCCTGCTGGTCGGGTTCGAGTCCGAGGAGGAGGCGCCCGGCGTCTTCCTGCGGCTGCGCAAGGCCTGGCGCAAGCACGGGCAGAAGGTGTTCGCGCTGGCCACGCACGCCACCCGCGGCCTGGAGAAGGCCGGCGGCACGCTGCTGCCGGCGGCTCCCGGCACCGAGACCGAGTGGCTGGACGCCCTCGCCAGCGGGATCGGCGTGGAGGGCCCCGGCGCACAGGCGGCCGAGGCGCTGCGCGCCGAGGGCGCGGTGATCGTCGTCGGCGAGCGGCTGGCCGCCGTGGCGGGCGGCCTGACCGCCGCGGTGCGGGCCGCCGCGGCGACCGGCGCCCGGCTGACGTGGATCCCGCGCCGGGCCGGTGAGCGCGGCGCCGTCGAGGCCGGCGCGCTGCCGTCGCTGCTGCCGGGCGGTCGCCCGGCCACCGACCCGCGCGCGCGTGAGGAGGTCGCCGCCCTCTGGGGCGTCGCCGCACTCCCGCACCGCTACGGCCGCGACACCGGCGAGATCGTCGAGGCCGCCGCCGCCGGCGAGCTGCAGGCCCTGCTGGTCGCCGGCGTCGAGGTCGCCGACCTGCCCGACCCGGCACGCGCGCGTGCGGCGCTCGCGGAGGCCGGGTTCGTGGTGTCGCTGGAACTGCGGCCCGGCGAGGTCACCGAGCACGCGGACGTCGTGCTCCCGGTCGCCGCCGTCGCCGAGAAGGCCGGCACCTTCCTCAACTGGGAAGGACGGGCGCGCTCCTTCGAGGCCGCGCTCAAGCCCGACCAGATGACCCGCCGCCTCGCGCCCACCGACGCGCGCGTGCTGCAGATGCTCGCCGACGCCATGGACGTGCACCTGGGCCTGCCCGACCTGCGTACCGTGCGCGCCGAACTGGACCGGCTCGGCGCCTGGGACGGGCCGCGGTCCACCGACCCGCAGCACAGCGCGGCCGTGCTGCCGCGGCCCGCCGCCGGGGAGGCCGTGCTCGCCGGCCACCGTCTCCTGCTCGACCGAGGCGTCCTGCAGGAGGGCGACGAGGCGCTCGCCGGGACCCGGCACGCCGCCCACGCGCGCGTGTCGGCCGCCACGGCCGCCGAGGCCGGCGTCAAGGACGGCGACCTGCTCGCCGTGACCGGCCCCTCCGGAGCCGTCGAACTCCCGCTGGAGATCACGGAGATGCCCGACCGCGTGGTCTGGCTCCCGCTGAACTCCGCGGGCGGGGGCGTCGCCTCCGACACCGGGGCGCTGCCCGGCGCCCTCGTCCGCATCGGCCCGGCGACGCTGACCGCCGAAGCCCCCAAGGAGGTGGAGGCATGAGCCCGTACCTCGCCGCTGAAGACCTCTCGATGTTCGGCCGCGACCCGTGGTGGCTGGTCGTCGTCAAGGCGGTGTTCTGCTTCGCCTTCGTGATGCTGACCGTGCTGTTGTCCATCGTCTGGGAACGCAAGGTCGTCGCCTGGATGCAGCTGCGCATCGGCCCCAACCGGAACGGCCCCTGGGGCATGCTCCAGTCGCTCGCCGACGGCGTGAAGCTGATGCTGAAGGAAGACATCATCGTCAAGCGCGCGGACCGGGTGGTCTACATCCTCGCGCCGATCGTCGCGGCCGTCCCGGCCTTCATGGCGGTCGCGGTGATCCCCTTCGGCCCGGCCGACAACGAGATCTCGATCTTCGGCCACCGCACCACGATGCAGCTGACCGACCTGCCGATCGCGATGCTCTACATCCTCGCGGTCGCCTCGGTCGGCATCTACGGCATCGTCCTCGCGGGCTGGAGCTCCGGCTCCACCTACCCGCTGCTGGGCGGCCTGCGCTCGTGCGCGCAGATGATCTCCTACGAGATCGCCATGGGCGCCGCCTTCGCCTCCGTGTTCCTCTACTCCGGCTCGATGTCGACGTCGACGATCGTCGAGCAGCAGCAGGACCGCTGGTACATCGTCCTGCTGCCGGTCTCCTTCATCCTCTACGTCGTCACGATGGTGGGCGAGACCAACCG
The DNA here is from genome assembly GCF_044335305.1 of Streptomyces sp. NPDC020490. Classification (NCBI taxonomy): domain Bacteria; kingdom Bacillati; phylum Actinomycetota; class Actinomycetes; order Kitasatosporales; family Streptomycetaceae; genus Streptomyces; species Streptomyces sp. NPDC020490. The sequence goes on from NZ_JBIRUY010000016.1 coordinate 151,514, forward strand.
CGCCCCCTTCGACATGCCGGAGTCCGAGGGCGACCTGGTCGGCGGCTTCAACACCGAGTACTCGTCGATCAAGTTCGCGATGTTCATGCTCGCCGAGTACGTCAACATGGTGACCGTCTCCGCCGTGTCCACCACGCTGTTCCTCGGCGGCTGGCGGGCCCCCTGGCCCATCAGCACCTTCTGGGAGGGCGCGAACCACGGCTGGTGGCCGATGCTGTGGTTCACCGTCAAGGTCCAGCTGCTGCTGTTCTTCTTCATCTGGCTGCGCGGCACGCTCCCGCGGGTCCGCTACGACCAGCTGATGAAGCTCGGCTGGAAGGTCCTCATCCCCGTCTCCGTGGTCTGGCTGATGCTGGTCGCGACCGTGCGGGCGCTGCGGAACGAGAACTACGACTTCGCCGACATCGCCCTCTACATCGGCGGCGGCGTCCTCGCCCTGCTCCTGCTGTCCTTCGTCGCCGACATGTTCCGCGAGAAGGCGAAGGCGGCCGAGCAGCCCGCCGAGGAGCCGGCCGCGTTCGACCCGCTGGCCGGCGGATTCCCGGTACCGCCGCTGCCGGGTCAGGAGCTGCCGCCGGTGCCCAGGCGCCGTTCGCAGCGTGAGCGAGAGCTCATTGTCAGTGGCGGACCGGATACTCCCAGTGACGGATCTTCGGATGGAAGGGAGGCGTCCGATGGCTGAGGAGCCCAAGGAGACCAAGCCCGGTTTCATGAACCCCGTGGCCGGCTTCGGCGTGACCTTCAAGGCCATGTTCAAGAAGCGGCTGACCGAGCAGTACCCGGAGCAGCAGAAGACCACGGCTCCGCGGTTCCACGGACGGCACCAGCTCAACCGCCATCCGGACGGCCTGGAGAAGTGCGTCGGCTGCGAGCTGTGCGCCTGGGCCTGCCCCGCCGACGCCATCTACGTGGAGGGCGCGGACAACACCGACGAGGAGCGCTACTCGCCGGGCGAGCGGTACGGCCGCGTCTACCAGATCAACTACGCCCGCTGCATCCTGTGCGGCCTGTGCATCGAGGCGTGCCCCACCCGCGCGCTGACCATGACCAACCAGTTCGAGCTGGCCGACTCCAGCCGCGCCAACCTCATCTACACCAAGGAACAGCTGCTCGCCGGCCTGGAAGAGGGCATGGTCGACACCCCGCACGCGATCTACCCGGGGATGGACGAGCAGGACTACTACCGCGGCCTGGTGACCGAGGCCGCACCCGGCACGGAACGCCAGGTCGCCCGCTCCAAGGGCGAGGTCGCGCAGGAGGCCGACTCGACCTCCGGCGAGAGCGAACCGGCGTCGGAGAAGGTGATCGGCCGATGACCGCGCAGCTCGCCGCCTACTCCACCTCCACCGGAGAGGCCTTCCAGTTCTGGGTGCTCGGCACGGTCGCCGTGCTCGGCGCCCTGGGCACCGTCTTCATGAAGCGGGCCGTGCACAGCGCCCTGTCGCTGGCCGGCACCATGATCGTCCTGGCGGTGTTCTACCTCGCCAACGGCGCCTACTTCCTGGGCGTCGTGCAGATCGTCGTCTACACCGGCGCGATCATGATGCTCTTCCTGTTCGTGGTGATGCTCGTCGGCGTCACCGCGGCGGACTCCCTGAAGGAGACCATCAAGGGCCAGCGCTGGCTGGCCCTGCTGTGCGGACTCGGCTTCGGCATCCTGCTGATCGCCGGGATCGGCAACGCCTCCCTGACGGAGTTCGACGGCCTCGCCGAGGCGAACGGCAACGGCAACGTGCAGGGCCTGGCCGCCCTCATCTTCACCAAGTACGTCTTCGCCTTCGAGATCACCGGCGCCCTGCTGATCACCGCAACCGTCGGCGCCATGGTGCTCACCCACCGGGAGCGCACCGAGCGCGCCAAGACCCAGCGCGAGCTGTCCGAGCAGCGCGTCCGGGAGGGCAAGCACGTCCCGCCGCTGCCGGCGCCCGGCGTGTACGCCCGGCACAACGCCGTCGACATCGCGGGCCTGCTGCCCGACGGCACCCCGTCCGACCTCACGGTCAGCAAGACGCTGCGCGAGCGCGGCCAGATCCGCGACGTGTCGGCGGACGCGCTCAACGACCTGCGGGCGCTGGAACAGCGCGCCGAGGAGCGGCTGGAGCGGACCGCGATCGAACCGGCCACCTTCAAGCGGGAGGAGGCGTCGAAGTGAACCCGGTCAACTACCTCTACCTTTCCGCCCTGTTGTTCACGATCGGCGCCACCGGCGTGCTGATCAGGCGCAACGCGATCGTCGTGTTCATGTGCATCGAGCTGATGCTGAACGCCTGCAACCTCGCGTTCGTCACCTTCTCCCGGATGCACGGCAATCTCGACGGCCAGATCATCGCCTTCTTCACGATGGTCGTCGCCGCCGCGGAGGTCGTGGTCGGGCTCGCGATCATCGTGTCGCTGTTCCGTTCCCGCCACTCGGCCTCGGTCGACGACGCCAGCCTGATGAAGCTCTGAGGGGTCGCTGAATCGTGGAGAACCTGATTGCGCTGCTGGTGGCGGCGCCTCTGCTCGGAGCGGCCGTACTGCTGTGCGGCGGCCGGCGTCTGGACGCCGTCGGCCACTGGATCGGCACCGCCCTCGCGGCCTGCTCCTTCGTCATCGGTCTCGTCCTCTTCGCCGACCTGCTCGGCAAGGAGGCCGAGAACCGGACCCTGATGCAGCACCTGTTCAGCTGGATCCCGGTCGCGGGCTTCCAGGCGGACGTCACCTTCCGCCTCGACCAGCTGTCGATGACGTTCGTCCTGCTCATCACGGGCGTCGGCTCGCTGATCCACCTCTACTCGGTCGGGTACATGGAGCACGACGAGCGGCGCCGCCGCTTCTTCGGCTACCTGAACCTGTTCCTCGCGGCGATGCTGGTGCTCGTCCTCGCCGACAACTACCTGCTGCTGTACGTCGGCTGGGAGGGCGTCGGTCTCGCCTCCTACCTGCTGATCGGCTTCTGGCAGCACAAGCCCAGCGCGGCGACCGCGGCGAAGAAGGCCTTCCTGGTCAACCGCGTCGGCGACATGGGCCTGTCGATCGCGATCATGCTGATGTTCACGACGTTCGGCACCTTCGCCTTCCAGCCGGTGCTGAGCCACGTCGGCGACACCTCCGAGGGCAAGCTCACCGCCATCGGCCTGATGCTGCTGCTCGCCGCCTGCGGCAAGTCCGCCCAGGTGCCGCTGCAGTCCTGGCTCGGGGACGCGATGGAGGGCCCGACCCCGGTCTCGGCCCTCATCCACGCCGCGACCATGGTGACCGCGGGCGTCTACCTGATCGTCCGCTCCGGCGCCATCTTCAACGCGGCGCCGGACGCACAGACAGCGGTCGTCGTCGTCGGCGCGGTCACGCTCCTGTTCGGTGCCATCGTCGGTTGCGCGAAGGACGACATCAAGAAGGCGCTGGCCGGCTCGACCATGTCGCAGATCGGCTACATGGTCCTCGCCGCGGGCCTCGGCCCCATCGGCTACGTCTTCGCGATCATGCACCTGGTGACGCACGGCTTCTTCAAGGCCGGGCTGTTCCTCGGCGCCGGCTCGGTCATGCACGGCATGAACGACGAGGTCGACATGCGGCGGTACGGCGGCCTGCGCAAGTACATGCCGGTCACCTTCGTCACCTTCGGCCTCGGCTACCTGGCGATCATCGGCTTCCCGTTCCTGTCCGGCTTCTACTCCAAGGACGCGATCATCGAGGCCGCCTTCGCCAAGGGCGGCACCGAGGGCTGGATCCTCGGCGGCGTGGCCCTGCTGGGCGCGGCCATCACCGCGTTCTACATGACGCGCGTGATGCTGATGACGTTCTTCGGCGAGGAGCGCTGGCGCCACGCCCCGACCCCGTCCCCGGCCGAGCCCAGTGTGGAACCGGCCGCCGAGACTCGCGGCGAGTACACGGAGCCGCACCCGCACGAGTCGCCCAACGTCATGACGATCCCGATGATCGTGCTGGCCGTCGGGTCGGTCGCGGGCGGCTTCTTCTTCCACCTCGGCGACCGCTTCCTGAACTGGCTGGAGCCGGTCACCGGGCACAGCGAGGGCGACTCCCCGGTCAGCGCCCTGACCGTCACCGGCGCGACCCTGGTCTGCCTGGTCGTCGGCGCGGGCCTGGCGTGGGCCATGTACGGGCGGCGCCCGGTCCCGGCCGTCGCCCCGCGCGGGTCGCTGCTCACCCGGGCCGCCCGGCGCGACCTGCTGCAGGACGACTTCAACCACGTCGTCCTGGTCCGCGGCGGCGAGCACCTCACGCGCTCCCTGGTGTACGTGGACCACACCCTGGTCGACGGCGTCGTCAACGGCACGGCGGCCTCGGTCGGCGGCCTCTCCGGACGGCTGCGCAGGCTGCAGAACGGCTTCGCGCGCTCCTACGCGGTCTCGATGTTCGGCGGCGCGGCGGTCCTCGTCGCCGCGACCCTGCTGATGAGGGCGGTCTGATACCGATGTCCTTTCCCCTGCTGACAGCGACGGCGGCGCTCCCGGCGATCGGCGCGGTGGCCACGGCCGCCGTACCGGCCGCGCGGCGCACCGCCGCCAAGTGGCTGGCGCTGCTCGTCTCGCTCGCCACGCTCGCCCTCGCGATCGCCGTCCTGGTCCGCTTCGACCCCGGCGGCGGGCGCTACCAGCTCACCGAGTCCCACGCGTGGATCGCGGAGTTCGGCGTCCGCTACGAACTGGGCGTCGACGGCATCGCGGTGGCGCTGATCGCGCTGACCGCCCTGCTGATGCCGTTCATCATCCTCGCGGGCTGGCACGACGCCGACCCGCTGGAGACCGGAAGCCGCCGCTGGCGGCCGACGCAGGGCTTCTTCGCCCTGATCCTGGCCGTCGAGGCGATGGTGATCCTCTCCTTCGAGGCCACCGACGTCTTCCTCTTCTACATCTTCTTCGAAGCCATGCTCATCCCGATGTACTTCCTGATCGGCGGCTTCGGGGACCACGCCCACGAGCACGGCGAGAAGGCGGCGTCGACGCAGCGGTCGTACGCGGCCGTGAAGTTCCTGCTCTACAACCTGGTCGGCGGTCTGATCATGCTGGCCGCGGTGATCGGCCTGTACGTGGTCGCCGGGAACTTCAGCCTCCAGGAGATCGCCCAGGCCCGCGCCGACGGCTCGCTGCACATGGCGACGAACACCGAGCGCTGGCTGTTCCTCGGCTTCTTCTTCGCCTTCGCGGTGAAGGCGCCGCTGTGGCCGCTGCACACCTGGCTGCCCAACGCCATGCAGGAGTCCACCGCGCCGGTCGCCGTGCTCATCACGGCGGTCGTCGACAAGGTCGGCACCTTCGCGATGCTCCGCTTCTGCCTCCAGCTGTTCCCGGAGGCCTCGAAGTGGGCCACGCCGGCCATCCTGGTGCTGGCGCTCATCAGCGTCATCTACGGGGCGCTGCTCGCCGTCGGCCAGCGCGACATCAAGCGCCTGGTGGCGTACGCGTCGATCTCGCACTTCGGCTTCATCATCATGGGCATCTTCGCGATGACCAGCCAGGGCCAGTCCGGCGCGACCCTCTACATGGTCAACCACGGGATCTCGACCGCCGCCCTGATGCTGGTGGCGGGCTTCCTGATCTCGCGGCGCGGCTCGCGGCTCATCGCCGACTACGGCGGTGTGCAGAAGGTCGCCCCGGTGCTCGCCGGCACGTTCCTGATCGGCTCCCTCGCCACCCTGTCGCTGCCCGGACTGGCGCCGTTCGTGAGCGAGTTCCTGGTCCTGGTCGGCACCTTCACCCGCTACCCGGCGATCGGCATCATCGCCACCTTCGGCATCGTCCTCGCCGCGCTCTACACCCTCGTCCTCTACCAGCGGACGATGACGGGCCCGGTGAAGCCGGAGGTCTCCGCGATGCCCGACCTGCGGGTCAGGGAGATCCTGGTGATCGCCCCGCTGGCGGTGCTGCTGATCTTCCTGGGCGTCTACCCGAAGCCCGTCACGGACATCGTGAACCCGGCGGTCAAGTCGACCCTGTCGGACGTACACAAGAAGGACCCCCAGCCTGAGGTGGAGGCGGCCAAGTGAGCGCATCAGCCGTCCACAGCCTGTGGACAACCGCGGCCACCGCGGCCGATCCGATCTCGAAGATCGACGCACCCAAGATCGAGTACGGGCAGCTCGCGCCCACCCTGATCGTCCTGGGCGCGGCGATCGTCGGGGTGCTCGTCGAGGCGTTCATCCCGCGCAAGTCCCGCTACTACGCCCAGGTGTTCGTCTCCGCCGTCGCCCTGTGTGCGGCCTTCGCCGCGGTCGTCGCGCTCGCGGCGGACGGGTACGGCACCACCAAGGCGCACATCGCGGCGATGGGCGCGATCGCCGTCGACGGACCGTCCCTGTTCCTGCAGGGCACGATCCTGCTGGCCGGCCTGGTCGGCCTGTTCACCTTCGCCGAGCGCCGGCTCGACCCGGCGGCACACGGCAACCGGGTCGACTCCTTCGCCGCGCAGGCCGCGTCCGTGCCGGGCAGCGACAGCGAGAAGGCGGCGGTGAAGGCCGGGTTCACCACCACCGAGGTCTTCCCGCTGCTGCTGTTCGCGGTCGCCGGCATGCTGGTCTTCCCGTCGGCCAACGACCTGCTGACGCTGTTCGTCGCCCTGGAAGTCCTCTCGCTGCCGCTGTACCTGATGTGCGCCCTGGCCCGCCGCAAGCGGCTCATGTCGCAGGAGGCCGCGGTCAAGTACTTCCTGCTCGGCGCGTTCGCCTCGGCGTTCACGCTGTTCGGCATCGCCCTGCTGTACGGCTACGCCGGCTCGGTGTCGTACGCCAGGATCGCGCAGGTCGTCGACGGCACGGCCACGGGCGTCGCCCCGGCGCTCGCCGGCACCATGGGCAACGACGCGCTGCTGCTCGTCGGCGCCGCGATGATCGTCATGGGCCTGCTGTTCAAGGTGGGCGCCGTCCCGTTCCACATGTGGACGCCGGACGTCTACCAGGGCGCCCCGACCCCGGTGACCGGCTTCATGGCGGCGGCGACGAAGGTGGCGGCCTTCGGCGCGCTGCTGCGCATCCTGTACGTGGTGCTGCCCGGCATGCGCTGGGACTGGCGGCCGGTCATGTGGGGCGTCGCGATCGTCACCATGCTGGGCGGTGCGATCGTCGCGATCACGCAGACCGACATCAAGCGGCTGCTGGCGTACTCGTCGATCGCGCACGCCGGATTCATCCTCGCGGGTGTCATCGCGACCACGCCGGACGGCGTCTCCTCCGTCCTCTTCTACCTCGCCGCGTACTCCTTCGTGACCATCGGCGCCTTCGCCGTGGTGACGCTGGTGCGCGACGCGGGCGGCGAGGCGACGCACCTGTCGAAGTGGGCCGGCCTCGGCCGTCGCTCGCCGCTGGTGGCGGCCGTGTTCGCGGTGTTCCTGCTGGCCTTCGCGGGCATCCCGCTGACCTCCGGCTTCGCCGGGAAGTTCGCCGTGTTCAAGGCGGCGGCGGACGGCGGGGCGGCCCCGCTGGTCGTGGTCGGTGTGATCTCGTCCGCCATCGCGGCGTTCTTCTACATCCGGGTGATCGTGCTGATGTTCTTCAGCGATCCGCGGCCCGAGGGCCCGACGGTCGCCGTGCCGTCCCCGCTGACGACGACGGCGATCGGCGTCGGCGTGGCGGTCACGCTGGTGCTGGGTGTGGCGCCGCAGTACTTCCTGGACCTGGCGAGCCAGGCGGGGGTGTTCGTGCGCTGACCCGGCACAAGCTCCCGCGCGGCGGCCCGGCACCCGGTCACGGGTGCCGGGCCGCCGCGCTCTTGAGGGGCGCGGGGAACCGCCCGACCAGCCACGACGGCGCGGCAGACGGTCCACGGCATTGTGCGAGCCTGTGGATAACTCGTGGGTCTGTCGGTGCGGAGCCCTATCGTGGAGGCAGTGGTCGAGGGACCACCGGCGGGGAATCGGGCAATGGGCGGGACGGGCGGGATCAGCGAGATGCCAGTGATGACGGACCCGGGGACGACCGACAGCGAGGCGCTGGCCACGCTGCGCCGGGTCTTCGGATACGAGGCCTTCCGCGGCGAGCAGGAAGCGGTCATCGAGCATGTGGTGGCCGGCGGCGACGCGGTGGTCCTCATGCCGACCGGCGGCGGCAAGTCGCTGTGCTACCAGATCCCGTCCCTGGTCAGACCCGGCACGGGCGTGGTGGTCTCCCCGCTGATCGCGCTGATGCAGGACCAGGTGGACGCGCTGCGGGCGCTGGGCGTGCGCGCCGGGTTCATGAACTCCACGCAGGACTTCGACGAGCGCCGGGTGGTGGAGGCCGAATTCCTCGCCGGCGAGCTGGATCTGCTGTACCTGGCGCCGGAGCGGCTGCGGCTCGACGCGACGCTGGACCTGCTCTCCCGCGGCAAGATCGCGGTCTTCGCGATCGACGAGGCGCACTGCGTGTCCCAGTGGGGCCACGACTTCCGGCCCGACTACCTCGCGCTCTCCCTGCTCGGTGAGCGCTGGCCGGACGTCCCGCGGGTCGCGCTGACGGCGACGGCCACGCACGCGACGCACCAGGAGATCACGCAGCGGCTGAACATGCCGGACGCCCGGCACTTCGTGGCGAGCTTCGACCGGCCCAACATCCAGTACCGGATCGTCCCCAAGGCCGACCCCAAGAAGCAGCTGCTGAGCTTCCTGCGCGAGGAACACGCGGGGGACGCGGGCATCGTGTACTGCCTCTCGCGCAACTCGGTCGAGAAGACGGCCGAGTTCCTCTCCCGCAATGGCGTCGAGGCGGTGCCGTACCACGCGGGCCTGGACGCGGGCACGCGCGCGGCGCACCAGTCCCGGTTCCTGCGCGAGGACGGCCTGGTCGTGGTGGCGACCATCGCCTTCGGCATGGGCATCGACAAGCCCGACGTCCGCTTCGTCGCCCATCTCGACCTGCCCAAGTCCGTCGAGGGGTACTACCAGGAGACGGGCCGCGCGGGCCGCGACGGACTGCCGTCGACGGCGTGGATGGCGTACGGCCTCAACGACGTCATACAGCAGCGCAAGCTGATCCAGTCGGGGGAGGGCGACGAGGCGTTCCGCCGCCGTTCCGCCGCCCATCTCGACTCCATGCTGGCGCTGTGCGAGACGGCCCAGTGCCGCCGCGGCCAGCTCCTCGCCTACTTCGGGCAGGACCCCGACCCGGCGGGCTGCGGCAACTGCGACACCTGCCTGGCACCGCCCGAGACCTGGGACGGCACGGTCGCGGCCCAGAAGGTGCTGTCGACGGTGGTGCGGCTGCAGCGGGAGCGCGGCCAGAAGTTCGGCGCGGTGCAGATCGTCGACATCCTGCTGGGCCGGCGCACGGCGAAGGTGATCCAGTTCGACCACGACCAGTTGTCGGTGTTCGGCATCGGCGAGGAACTCACCGAGGGCGAATGGCGAGGTGTCGTAAGGCAGTTGCTGGCACAGGGACTCCTCGCGGTCGAGGGGGAGTACGGCACGCTGGTGCTGACCGAGGCCAGCGGTTCGGTGCTGCGGCGCGAGCGGGAGGTGCCGCTGCGCAAGGAGCCGAAGAAGCCGACGACCTCGCGGTCGGGCTCGGCGGGCGCGGGCGCCGGTGCGGGTTCGGGCCGGGGCGAGCGCAAGCCCAGGGCCGCGGCGGCCGAGCTGCCCGCGGAACTGCAGCCCGCCTTCGAGGCGTTGCGCGCCTGGCGCGCCGAACAGGCCCGTGAGCAGGGCGTCCCGGCCTACGTGATCTTCCACGACGCCACGCTGCGGGAGATCGCCACGGCCTGGCCCACGTCCGTCGCGCAGCTCGGCGGCGTCAGCGGGGTCGGCGAGAAGAAGCTGGCGACGTACGGGGAGGGCGTCCTCGCGGTGCTGGCCTCCCTGAGCGGGGCACCCGGCACGGCCCCGGCGACGGACGGAGAGCCCGGCAGCGCCGGCCCGGGTACCGCCGGTCCCGGCAGCGGCGACCCCGGCGACGGTCACGACTGGCCCGAGATGGACGCGGAGCCGGAGCCGGACGACTGGATGTAGGGATATACGGATGTGGGGATACGTGGGGATACGGATGTAGGGCTGTCGGGGATGTCGCGGTCAGTTCAGTGCCGTGAGGCCGGGGGCGAACGCGATCAGCAGCGGCAGCAACGGCACCAGCGCCGCCGCCGTCGTGGTGAGCGCCCGGTCCCGGCGGCCCAGCCGGGGCGGCGGCTCGAGGAGCCGGTCGACGCGCTCGCCGAGCAGGCGGCGGCTGGAGGCGCAGGACAGGACGCCGCGGTGCTGGTTCAGCTCGATCAGCGCCAGCGCGGTCGTCAGGTGGCCCCACCGGCGGGAGGCGGTGTCGTCGGCGGCCAGTTCCACCAGCCGGTGCGTCTGGTCGCAGAAGTGGGCGAACAGCGGTACCCGCGGGAACCCGGTCGCCAGCGCGGTCGACAGGTGCAGCAGCCAGTCGTGGCGGGCGCGCGCGTGACCGCGCTCGTGGGTGAGGACGGCGTTGAGCTGGTGGTCGGTGAGGCGGTGCAGCGCGCCGGTCGTGACGACCAGCTGGGGCGGGCTGCCCGGCATCCACCAGGCGTCCGGGTACTCGTCCTCCAGCACCAGCAGCGGACCGCGTGCCGGTTCCCCCAGCCCGGCGGGCAGCTCGGGGGCGCGTTCGCGCAGGTGCGCGCGGGCCCGGAGACGGCGCCGGCGCGCCTCGACGAGCTCCCGGGCGAGCATCGCGGTCGTCCAGGCCGCGCCGCACGCCAGCAGCAGGGTCAGCGCGGCGGCCCAGGGCGGGGCGGCGGACAGGTCGTACGCGGCGGTGACCGCGGCCGGCGCGGGCGCGAAGAGCTGGGCGCGCACGGTGCCGAAGACGGCGGCGGCGCCCAGCAGCAGGGCGGTCAGGCAGCACAGCAGGACCGTGGCCACCAGGCACTGCCACACCCACAGCGCGACCACCGGCTCCCGGTCGGGCCACCCGGCCCGCACCAGCGCACGCGGCGCCGGCACGGCGGCCGTCAGGGCGACGACGCTCAGCAGGAGCAGACAGACGGTCATGCCACGAACTCCGGTTGCTGGTCGCAGGAGGGGTGCGGTGGTGCCGGCGTACGGACCCGAAGGACGACGCGCCAGCCGCCAGTATGACGGCGGCGGACGCGGGAGTCAGGAGTCGGAAGCGGACGACTACGTCACGTGCCGCCACCGTCACAGTTCCGCCCCCGCCGCGCTCCCGGCCCCGCCGGGCCGCGGCCCCGCGGCCCGGCTCCCGGCCGCCCGGTCCCGCCGCCCGGCCGTCTCACCGGGCCACGTCACGCCGGGCGTGCACCCCTGGCCGCACCCCGGGGTGCACGCCCGGGCCGTCGCAGGCCGGGGCCGCGTCGTCCCGGCCCCGCCGGATCACTGCTGGGGCACTACCCTCCCCGTCACCTCGCCGACGCCCACCCGGACCCCGCCCGGTCCGGGCGCCCACGCCGACAGCGTCACCACGTCCCCGTCCTCCAGGAACGTGCGCTTGCCGTCGGGGAGTTCGAGCGGGTCCCGCCCGTTCCAGGTCAGCTCCAGCAGGGACCCGCGCTGCGCCGGCTCGGCGCCGCTCACCGTGCCCGAGCCGTACAGGTCGCCGGTGCGCAGCGAGGCCCCGTTGACGGTCATGTGCGCCAGTTGCTGCGCGGCCGTCCAGTACATGGTGGAGAAGGGGGGCTCGGAGACGACGTGGCCGTTGATCGCGACGGAGATCCTCAGGTCGTAGCCGCCCGGCTCGTCCACGGAGCCGGAGTCGTCCAGGTAGGGCAGCAGCGGGTGCGTGCGCTCGGGCGGCGCCACCCGGGCCTCCTCCAGCGCGTCCAGCGGGGTGATCCACGCCGACACCGAGGTGGCGAAGGACTTGCCGAGGAACGGGCCGAGGGGGACGTACTCCCAGGCCTGGATGTCGCGCGCCGACCAGTCGTTGAGCAGGCACAGCCCGAAGACGTGGTCGCGGAAGTCGCCGAGGGCCACCGGCCGGCCCATCCGCGACTCCACGCCCACCACGAAGCCGACCTCGGCCTCGATGTCCAGCCGGACGGACGGTCCGAAGACGGGCGTGGCGTCGCTCGGGGCCTTGCGCTGCCCCGACGGGCGGACGACGTCCGTGCCGGAGACGACCACCGTGCCCGACCGGCCGTGGTAACCGATCGGCAGGTGCTTCCAGTTGGGGGTCAGCGAGTCGGCGGCGTCGGGGCGGAAGATCTGCCCGACGTTCCGTGCGTGGTTCTCGGAGGCGTAGAAGTCGACGTAGTCCGCGACCTCGAAGGGGAGGTGCAGGGTCACCGCGGACAGCGGGTGCAGGAACCGTTCGACCGTCTCCCGGTGGGCGGGCACGGTCACCCACGCCGTCAGCGCGCGCCGCACGTCCGACCAGGCGGTGCGGCCTGCGGCGAGGAGCGGGTTCAGCGAGGGCCGCGCGAGCAGGGAGGCGTACGGGGAGCCGAGCGCCACTGCCGCCGCGCCCGCGTCGAGGACGTGGTCGCCGAGGCGGACGCCCACGGTCCGGTCGGCGGACCCCTCGGGCGAGAAGACGCCGTAGGGAAGGTTGTGCGGGCCGAAGGGGTCGCCCTCGGGGACATCGAAGGGGGGCATGGGTGCTGCCTCACTCTCACCATGTGTCGCGTACCGTCATGTGGCCGCGCCACACGTTACGGCCGAGTCGCCTGCCTTGGGCAGTTGTCCTGGGCAGTGTCGGGTACCGCGTGGTGAGCCGCGGCACGCCCGGACCGGGCGCGGGCTCCGTGCCGTCGGTGCCGGGCCTGTACCTCACCGGGCTGCCGGCCGCGGGCTCCTTCGGCGAAGCGGGTGCGGTGAGGCGGGTGCGGTGAGGCGGGTGCGGTGAACCGGGTGCGGGGCGGGGCTCCGCAACCGCCGTCCGGGCGCGGTGAGTCGGCGCGCCGCCCGGTCCGTATTCTCTGATCATGGCCGCACCCACCGCATACACACTCGTCGCCACCGACCTGGACGGCACCCTGCTCCGAAGCGACGACACGCTCTCCGACCGCTCCCTCGCCGCGCTCGCGCGCGCGGCGGAGGCCGGCGCCCGGCACCTCGTCGTCACGGGCCGGCCGGCGCCGCGCGTACGGTCGCTGCTGGACGCCCTGGGCGGCGGCGGGCTCGCGGTGTGCGCGCAGGGCGCACAGGTCTACGACGCCGCGGCGGACCGCCTGCTGTGGTCCGTCACCCTGGACCGGGAACTGGCCGAGACCGCGCTCGGGAAGATAGAGGCCGAGGTGGGGGAGGTGTACGCGGCCGTCGACCAGGACGGCGTCGACGGGCTCACGCTCATCGAGCCCGGCTACCTCATGCCGCACCCCACCCTGCCCGCCGTGCGGGTCGGGCGGCGCGACGACCTGTGGAGCGCGCCGATCAGCAAGGTGCTGCTGCGTCACCCCGACCTCACCGACGACGAGTTGACGGAGACGGCGCGCGCGGTGGTCGGTCCCCTCGCCACGGTCACCATGTCGGGACCCGGCACCGTCGAGCTCCAGCCGTGCGGGGTCACCAAGGCGACCGGCCTCGCGCTGGCCGCCGAACACCTCGGCCTGGGCCCGCACGAGACGATCGCCTTCGGGGACATGCCCAACGACATCCCCATGTTCGACTGGGCCGCCCACGGCGTCGCCATGGCCAACGCCCACCCCGAACTCCTCGCCGTCGCCGACGAGATCACCCTGTCGAACGAGGACGACGGCATCGCCGTCGTCCTCGAGCGGCTGTTCTGCGGGGCCTAGTAGGCGCCGTAGACGTTGTCGATCGAGCCGTAGCGCTTGGCCGCGTAGTTGCAGGCGGCGGTGATGTTCGCGACCGGGTCGTAGGGGTCGTACGACGTGCCGGGCACGTGGTAGGCGGCGAACGTCGGGTCGATGACCTGCAGCAGGCCCTTGGAGGGGGTGCCGGCGGCGGCGTTCGAGTCCCAGTTGTTGATCGCGTTCGGGTTGCCCGAGGACTCGCGCATGACGTTGCGGTAGATGCCGTTGTAGGAGCCCGGGATGCCGTGCTGCGCCATGACGCTGAGGGAGGCCCGGATCCAGCCGTCGAGGTTGTTGGGGTAGCCCAGCGAGGCGGCGGTCACGGTGGTCGAGGTGGCCGCGGACGCCTCGGTCGCACCGACGAGCGGCAGGGCGAGCACGGCGAGGCCCGTGCCGGCGACGGCGAGTTTGCGGACGAGACGGGAGTTTCTGACGCGGGGGTGCCGGGCAGCTGCAGACATGACGGTTCCTCTCCGGCGCCTGCGAGGTGAGCTGTCGGGTTCGGGCGGGAGATGCCCGGACGCCTCGCCCTGCGGCGACGCGACTTCACCCCTAGCCGGCCCGGGACGTGCCCGGTCCGGCGACTTACCTGGTTCCCCCGCTCCTGCCGTGCGTGAGTTCGTCGATGGCTGTTCCCGGGCGGCGGCAGGATTCGGCGTCCGCCCGACAGGCCGGGAACGTATGCGAGAGCACATGTCCGGAACAAGTGGCGGTTTCGTATGCCGTGCTGTTTGACCTTGATACGGGGCGTATGGGGTGCTTGATCCTTTGCGGCAGTCAAGGGTCAAATGGGCCGAAGAGAAAGGGATGTGAGGGGGTGACGAGCGGGCGGCGGCACGGAGGTGGGCGTGAGCCAACTCACGGTGATTCACAAGTGCGGCAAAACGGTCAATGAGGCCAACTCGGTTGCAATGGGCCGCTCGTGGGTCGGGGTGGTGTCATGTGGGCGGACTGTCGCCCGGTGGTGAACTCGGTGGAGGGTTGGCGGGCGGCCCGTGGGCGGCCCGTGGGCGGCCCGTGAGTGGTTCGACTGGCGGTCGGCGGGTGGTCGCCGGCCGGGCGGTGTCCTTCCGTGCCGCAGGGGCCGCCGTGCGTGCCCACGTCAAAGTGGCCATGTCGGAGAGGTCCCGGTGCGGGTGCTGCCCGGCCGCCGGTCTCCGGCGCATGCTTCCCTTGTCGGCCGATCGGGTATGTCTATAAATGTCCGTTCGTATCTGGTGATCGAAAACACAGCGGCCGTGATCCGATACCGCCCGTGCTGGACGGGTGGGCGGCATGGGTGATCGAAAGCCGACCGGATACGCTGACTTGAGTGGGGGCAGCGACCTATCGACAAACCGTGTAATCGCCAGCAGACACCAGCAGACAGGAGACCCCTCGTGACCGTCGTCGGGCCATTCGGGCTGAGCGTGCGGGACCAGGCTCTGGAAGCCGATGTCCAGGCCGGAATGGCGGCTGTCGAGGAGGGACTGCTCGAAGCCACCAAGAGCGAGGTCCCCTTCATCACGGAGGCCGCCCAGCACCTGGTGCGGGCGGGCGGAAAGCGGTTCCGTCCGCTTCTCGTGATGCTCGCCGCCCGGTTCGGTGACCCGTACGCGCCGGGGATCGTGCCGTCGGCCGTGGTCGTGGAGCTGACCCACCTCGCGACCCTGTACCACGACGACGTCATGGACGAGGCGGCGGTGCGGCGCGGCGTGGACAGCGCGAACACCCGCTGGGGCAACTCGGTGGCGGTCCTCACCGGCGACTTCCTGTTCGCCCGCGCCTCGCACATCCTGGCCGACCTGGGGCCCGAGGCGGTCCGGGTGCAGGCCGAGGCGTTCGAGCGGCTGGTCACCGGGCAGATCCTGGAGACCGCGGGCCCGCAGGACGGCCGGGACCCCGTCGAGCACTACCTCGACGTCCTGGGCGGCAAGACGGGGTCGCTGGTGGCCGTGTCCTGCCGGTTCGGCGCGATGATGTCCGGCGCCGACGAGACGGTCGTCGACGTGCTCACCCAGTACGGGGAGCGGCTCGGTGTCGCCTTCCAGCTGGCCGACGACGTGCTGGACATCGCCTCCGACTCGCACGAGTCCGGGAAGACCCCGGGCACGGACCTGCGGGAGGGCGTCCCGACGCTGCCGGTGCTGCGGCTGCGGGAGCGGGCGGCCCGGCTGGGGCTCGCCGAGGACATCGCCCTGTGCGAGCTGCTGGACTCCGACCTGAGCGACGACGCGCGGCACGCCCGGGCGCTGGCGGAGCTGCGGGCGCATCCCGCGCTGGAGCAGGCGCGGCGCGACACCGTGCGGTACGCGGAGGACGCCCGGGCGGCCCTCGCCCCGCTCCCGGAATGCGACGCGAAGGCGGCGCTGGTGCAGCTGTGCGACGCGGTGGTGCACCGCGCCGGGTGACACTCCCGGCGGCCAGGTTCTGTGCGGTTCTGTGTGGTGTGGTCCGGCTTGTCCCGGACTCGGCCCTGTGTCGGAGTCACTCACGAAGTGGCGTACGTCACGCCGCCGCACCGCACCCCTACGGGTAGGCGGACGCTCCGCCCTCTCGTGTCATACCCCAGGCGTACACGGAGTTGGCTCCGCGGTCTGACGCTTCCTGACGGGCGATTTGGTCAGATGGAGACCACGGAAAACACCAATCCTCACCGATTCGGGTGAGAATGGCGGCTCGGGGTGAATCGTGAGTGGAGCAGCCGCCGCCGACGACGGAGGTAAGGCACACATGGCACCGTACGGATCCGACGACAGCACGATCGCCGGGGAGGCCGACGACCTGCGCGCGGGACGCCGCAAGGCCGCGCGGTACGTCGTCCCGGTCGCGGTCGTGGGGGTGGCGGCGGCGACCATCGGGCTCGTCCCCGCGCTCGCCGACTCCGGGGACCCCGACCTGCCGAAGATCAGCGCGCAGCAACTCATCGAGAAGATCGCGAAGTCGGACGTGCAGCAGCTGTCCGGCACGGTGAAGATCAGCACGGACCTGGGGCTGCCCGACTTCGGCGGGCTGTCGAGCTCGCTTGCCTCCGGCGCCTCCGGGTCCGGCGGCGCCGGCTCCTCCGCGGACCCGTCCAGCAAGCTCCCCGAACTGGCCTCCGGCACCCACACCCTGCGCGTGGCGGCCGACGGCCCCGAGAAGCAGAAGCTGTCCCTGCTGGAGGACGCGGCCGAGTACAGCCTCATCCGCGACGGCAAGGACGTGTGGGGCTACGACAGCAAGTTGAACGAGGTATACCACGCGACCGACTCCGGCGGCGCGGCGCGCGAGCAGCGGCGGGAAGACCTGCCCGGCACGCCGAAGGACCTCACCGAGGACGCTC
This sequence comes from Streptomyces sp. NPDC020490, assembly GCF_044335305.1. NCBI lineage: Bacteria > Bacillati > Actinomycetota > Actinomycetes > Kitasatosporales > Streptomycetaceae > Streptomyces > Streptomyces sp. NPDC020490. The sequence goes on from NZ_JBIRUY010000016.1 coordinate 168,452, forward strand.
TGAAGGCCGTCGACGACACGACCTCGGTGACCGTCGAGGGCACCGCGCAGGTCGCCGGCCGGGACGCCTACCGCCTGGTCGTCAAGCCGAAGCAGTCCGGCTCGACCGTCGGCCAGATCACCGTCGCCGTGGACGCGAAGACCGGGATGCCGCTGAAGTTCACGCTGACGCCCGCGAGCGGCGGCGCCGCGGTGGTCGACGCCGGCTTCACCCAGGTCAGCTTCGCCGCGCCGGCGGCGTCCACCTTCGACTTCACGCCTCCCAAGGGCGCGAAGATCACCGAGGGCGGTACGACCGGGCACGCCCGGAAGGGCCACGGTGACACCGAGGGCCTCGGCCAGGACTTCGGTCAGGGCTTCGGTCAGGGGTTCGGCCCGGGCTTCGGTCAGGGCTCCGACGGGCTGAAGGTCATCGGCGAGGGCTGGAACTCCGTCGCCGTCTTCGACACCGGGGGCCAGGGCGTCCCGTCCGGCTCCGGGTCCGACGGCGCCTTCGGCGGCTTCCTCGACTCGCTCGGCGACAAGGTGTCCGGCCGCTTCGGCTCGGGCACGGTCTTCAAGACCCGTCTGATCAACGCCCTGGTCACCGACGACGGCAAGGTCTACGTCGGCGCCGTGACCAAGGACGCGCTGGTGAAGGCCGCCGGCGAAGGGAAGTAAAACCGCACGGGCCGACACCACCGTACGGGCCGACAATCACCGTACGGGCACGACGGATCGAGGGAGCCGATGGAGGGGACGTCCGCCACGGAGCCGGGCGCGCACGGCGCGGGCGACGGCGTCATCGTCACCCGCGCGCTCACCAAGCGCTACCGCGGCGGGCAGCTCGCCGTCGACGGCCTGGACCTGACCGTCCCGGCGGGCAGCGTCTTCGGCTTCCTCGGTCCGAACGGCTCCGGCAAGACCACCACCATCCGCATGCTGATGGGCCTGATCGAGCCGACGTCGGGCACGGCGCACGTCCTCGGGCGCCCCATGCCGCGCGCCGCGCGCGCCGTGCTCCCGCACGTCGGGGCCCTCATCGAGGGCCCGGCCCTGTACGGCTTCCTCTCCGGCCGCGACAACCTGCTGCGCTACGACGCGGCCGACCCGACCGCCGACCCGCGCACCCGGCGCGCGCGTGTCGCGGCGGCGCTGGACCGGGTGGGGCTGACGACGGCGGCCGGCAAGAAGGCCAGGGCCTACTCGCTGGGCATGAAGCAGCGGCTCGGCCTCGCCGCCGCGCTGCTGCGGCCCCGCAGGCTGCTGGTGCTGGACGAGCCGACCAACGGCCTCGACCCGCAGGGCATGCGGGAGATCCGTTCCCTGGTACGGGAGTTGGCGTCGGACGGCACGACCGTCTTCCTCTCCTCCCACCTCCTCGACGAGATCGAGCAGGTCTGCACGCACGCCGCGGTCATGGCGCAGGGCCGCCTCGTCACGCAGGGCGCGGTGGCCGACCTGGCGGCGGGGACGCGCGGCCGCCTGGTGGTGACCACGCCCGACCCCCAGGACGCGGCCCGGGTGCTGAAGGAGCAGGGCGCCGGCGACGTCGTCGTGGCCGGCGACCGGGTCACCGCCGAGCCGCCGGACCGCGACCTCGCGGAGGTCAACGCCGCGCTGGTGACGGCCGGCGTCCGGGTCCGCGGCTTCGGCGTCGAACGGGCCTCGCTGGAGGACGCGTTCGTGGCACTGACGGGGGAGGGGTTCGATGTCGCGGGCTGAGGCCGGGAGCGTCGCCGAGGCGCGCACGCCGAATCCGCTGTGGTCGCTCGGCCTCTTCCGCAGCGAACTGCGCACCACCTTCCGGCGCTGGCGCACGCTGGCCCTGCTGGGCGTGCTGGCGGCCGTGCCGGTGCTGGTGGGGATCGCGGTGAAGATCGAGACGAGCGACGGCTCGTCGGTGGAGCGCGGCGGGGGCGAGGGCCCGGCCTTCATCTCGCAGATCACCAACAACGGACTGTTCCTGGTCTTCACCGCGCTGGCCGCGACGCTCCCGTTCTTCCTGCCGATGGCGATCGGCGTCGTCGCGGGCGACGCGATCGCCGGCGAGGCGAACGCGGGCACCCTGCGCTACCTCCTGGTCGCCCCCGCCGGCCGTACCCGCCTGCTGCTCACCAAGTACGCGACCGTGCTGTCGTTCTGCCTGGTGGCCACCCTCGTGGTCGCCGTGTCCGCGCTGACGGTGGGCGCCCTCCTCTTCCCCCTCGGCGACCTCACGACCATCTCCGGCACGCGGATCGGCTTCGCCGAGGGCCTGGGCCGGGCCCTGCTCATCGCGCTGGTCGTCGCCGCGTCCCTGGTCGGCATGGCGGCCCTGGGCCTGTTCGTGTCGACGCTCACCAACAGCGGCATCGCGGCGATGGCGACGACGGTGGGCCTGCTGATCACGATTCAGATCCTCGACCAGATCCCCCAACTCCACGCCGTTCAGCCGTACTTCTTCTCCCACTACTGGCTGTCCTTCGCCGACCTGATGCGCGACCCGGTCTACTGGGACGACCTGGTCAGGAACCTCGGCCTACAGGCCCTGTACGCGGCGGTGTTCGGTTCGGCGGCGTGGGCGCGCTTCACGGCGAAGGACGTCATGGCGTAACGCCGGGTCCGGGTCCGGGGCCGGCTCCTGCGTCCTGGATCCTGGTCCCGAATTCCTGAGTCCTGGGTCCTGAGTCCTGAGTCCTGGGTCCTGGGTCCTGGGACGAGTCTGTGACGCTGCGGTGACGTGAGAACCGGGAGCGACCGGAGAGACTCGACCGTACGCGCACGACCGGATCGTGACGCCGGGGAAGCGCGGGCCCGACGGCGGGAGGGAGCACCATGGACCCGAACACGCCGTCCGCTCGACTCCCGACGCATCCGAGTGAGGGAACGATGACTCGACTCAGCCGCGAGAAGAAGCGGGACACCCAGCGCGCCGCGGCGCCCTCCGCGGCCCTCGTGGCGCCGCCGATCGACGTCCGCGTCTCGGATGCCGGCGCCGCCTCGGTGGACGGCGTCCCGGTCTCCGCGCCCGCCGGCGAGGAGATCCAGAACGCCGTGCTGAACCACCTCCACCGCCTCGCCCTCGCCGCCGGGCACCCCGTGCACGCCACGGTCCACGACGAGCGCATCGGCTACGTCGTCCACCTCGAGGTCGGTCCCGACGGCTCCAGCGGCTTCACCGGAGAGCCGGTGCGGATGCCCGAGCCGGACGGCGCGGCGGTGCGGCCGGCCGGGGAACCGCGGCCCGCGCCGGAGCGTACGCGGCCGGAGCACGGGCAGTCCGACCTGGCGCGGCAGCCGGAGGGGCCGCGGCGAGGTACGCCCGAGTACGTCGTGCGGGCGGCCGCCGAGCCCGTGCGGGACGCCGTGCCGACCTTCCCGCTGCGGGCGGTACCGGAGCCGCAGCAGCCGGGCGGGAACGCCCGGACCTTCGCGCTGCGGGCCGTGCCGGAACCGTCGGGAGCCGCGCACGACCTGGCTTCCGGCACGGTGGCGTCCCCCACCGGCGAGTTCGGCCCGCCCCCGCTGATGGACGCGGTGCCGCCGCAGGCCGAGCGCGGCCCTGAGGACGGACCCGAGCACGAACCCGAGCGGGGACGCGAGCGCGTGGCCCAGGTCCGTTCCGGGCCCGTTCCCACGGCACGCCCGCAACCCCCCGCCGCGTCCAAGCCCCTGTTGATCCCCGTCGAACCGGAACCCGAGCCCAGGCCCACCCCCACCCCCGCCCGTGGCTTCGACGCCGTAGCCGAGGCCGTCCTCGACGACCGCCCGCCCGCCGTCCCCACGCCCCTCACGGAGCCGATGGCCCGCATCGGCGAGGCGGTCAGGTCGGGCCGTACGGACGTGGCGGCGGAGCTGGCGCAACAAACGATCGCCGACGCGTCCACGACTCTGGGCACGGAGCACCCGGAGGTCCTCCGGCTGCGTGAGCTGACCGCGTACGTCGCCTACCTGGCCGGCGACCCGGTCCGCTCCTTCCGCCTCTCCCTCGCCCTCGTCCGCATCTTCCGCACCCGCGACGCCGAGGCGGCGTACGGCAACATCCAGAGCGCGGCCACCGCCTGGCGGGCCGTGCGGGACCCGGAGCAGGGGCTGGCGCTGGGCCGCGACCTGATCGGCCTGTGGACCGAACTCGCGGCCGAGGGCGGCCCGGCCGCCGACGACATCGAGCGGCTGGAATCGGCACGCGCCCGCATGGGCCGCCTCACGGCCCGCGCCCGCCGCGACGCCGAACCGTCCGCACGCTGACCGACGCCGAACCGTCCGCACGCTGACCGACGCCGAGCCGTCCGCACGCCGACCGACGCCGAGCCGCCCGCACGCCGAGCGCCCGCACGCCGGCCGATGTCGTGCCGGGGCCGGCGACGGCGTCAGTGCACGCAGAACTCGTTGCCCTCCGGGTCCGCCATCACCACCCACTCCCCGGCGGGCTCCTTCACCCGCCGCAGCACGCTCGCGCCCAGCCCCTCCAGCCGTTCGACCTCGCCGTCCCGCCGCCCGTCGCCGGGATGCAGGTCGAGGTGGAGCCGGTTCTTGCCGGTCTTCGCCTCCGGCACCCGCTGGAACAGCAGCCGCCGCCCCAGCCCGGTCCCGCTGTCCGCGTCGTAGGGATCGTCCGGATGCCGTACGGCGATCAGGTCCCGGAAGGCCGGGCGGCCGTGGTGGTCGACGGCGGCCTCGGCCGGCAGGGCGCCGAGCTGCAGCAGCCGCCGGACGAGGGCGCTGTTGTCCTCTGCCTGGTAGCCGAGTGCCGCGGCCCAGAAGTCGGCCTGCGCGTGCGGATCTCCGGAGTCGACGACGAGCTTGAAGTGAACGGGTTCTGCCGGTCGAGTGTCCATTTAACCACTTATACTGGTTATGTGAGCGAGCGCGCGGCGGAACCGCCGGAATCGCAGGAATCACCCGGACGTCCCCGACCGCCGGGCCTGACGCTGACCTCGTACGACGGCAAGCCCTACCGGTTCGACCCCGGCGCCCTGTGCCTGGAACTGCTGACCACCGGCGGCCCCGGCGCGTTCGCGCGCTACGAGGTGCTGCACCAGCCGGCCGACCTGGCGGCCTGGGCGGCCCGCAGCCGCCTCCCGGACGGTCTCGAGGTGTCCGTCAGCAACCGGGAACTGACGCGGGCGCGCACCGTCCGTGACGCCCTCTTCCGCCTCACCGCTGCCCGTGCCCACGGTCGCCGCCTCGACCCCCTGGACCTGGACGTCGTCAACGCCGCCGCGGCCGAGCCGCCGCTCGTCGCCCGCATCTCCCCGGACGGCACCCACGTCTGGGCGCCCGGCGCCACGGCCACCGCGCTGCTGTCGACCGTCGCCCGGGACGCCGTCGACCTCTTCACCGGCCCGCACGCCGGCCGTATCCGTGTCTGCGACGCCCACGACTGCCATCTCCTGTTCGTCGACACCTCGCGACCGGGCCGGCGGAGGTGGTGCGCGATGGAGCACTGCGGCAACAGGGAGAAGGCGCGGGCACACCGGAGCCGGGGGCGGGCCTGACCGGCCGGTGCCGAGCCGGTCAGGCGTCTGCCGAAGCCGAAGCCGAAGCCGAAGCCGGTGCAGAAGCCGGTGCCGGAGCCGTTGCCGGGGCGGGTGTGTCCACCCGGGGCACGCGGACCGCGGCGCGCACGCGCCGCGCGGTGCGCCACGCGTCCCCGGTGAGCAGGCACAGCGCCAGCCACACCAGCGCGAACCCGGCCCACCGCTCCGGCGGCATCGCCTCGTGGAAGTACAGGACGCCGATCATGAACTGGAACACCGGCGCCAGGTACTGCAGCAGCCCCAGCGTGGACAGCGGCACGCGGATCGCCGCCGCGCCGAAGCAGACCAGGGGCAGCGCGGTCACCACGCCGGTCGAGGCGAGCAGCGCCGCGTGGCCGGGACCCTGGGCCGTGAAGCTCGACGTACCGTGCGCGGACAGCCACAGCAGATAGCCCAGGGCGGGCAGGAACTGGATCGCGGTCTCGGCGGCCAGCGACTCGATGCCGCCCAGGTTGACCTTCTTCTTCACCAGCCCGTAGGTGGCGAAGGAGAAGGCGAGGCAGAGGGAGATCCACGGCGGTCGCCCGTACCCCACGGTGAGCACGAGCACGGCCGCGAACCCGATCGCGACCGCCGCCCACTGCACGGGCCGCAGCCGCTCCTTCAGCAGCAGCACGCCCATGGCGATGGTGACCAGCGGGTTGATGAAGTACCCGAGCGAGGCCTCGACGACGTGCCCGGTGTTCACCGCCCAGATGTACACGCCCCAGTTGACGGTGATGAACGCCGCGCCGACCGCGACCAGCCCCAGTCTGCGCGGCTGCCGCAGCAACTCTCCGGCCCACGCCCAGCGCCGTACGAAGACCAGCGCGGCGCCCACGAAGAGCAGGGACCAGACCATGCGGTGGGCGAGGATCTCGACCGCGCCGGCGGGCTTGAGGAGCGGCCAGAAGAGGGGCACGAGCCCCCACATCCCATAGGCCGCGAAGCCGTTCAGCAGACCTGTGCGCCGTTCGCTCCTCGACTCCCCGGTCACGGGTACCTCCTTCTCGCCCGGCCGCACGCGCGTACCGGCCTCGAAGGTAACGCCGGACACCCCGCTTGTCATACCCGTATCGGCATACGGTCATGACAGGCGGGGTGTTCGGGACACGGACGTACGCGTGCCGCGTCAGCCCTTGAGCGCGGCGGCGACGGCGTCGGCGAGCGGGGTGGTCGGCCGGCCGGTCAGGCGGGAGAGGTCGCCGCTGTCGACGACCAGCTCGCCCTTCTCGATGGAGGCGTCGACGCCCGCGAGGATCGCGGCGAGCGGAGCGGGCAGCCCGACGCCGGTCAGGATGCCGGTGTAGTCCTCGACGGAGACGGGGCGGTAGGCGATCTCCTTGCCGGTCTGCCTGCTGAGCTCGGCCGCGTACTCGGCGAAGCTCCACGCCTGGTCGCCGCCGAGCTCGTACGTCCGGTTCTCGTGCCCCTCGCCGGTCAGGACGGCGACGGCGGCGGCCGCGTAGTCGGCGCGCGCGGCGGAGGAGAGCCGGCCGTCGCCGGCGGCCTGGACGACGGCGCCGTGCTGGAGCACCGGGGCGAGGTTCTCGGTGTAGTTCTCGTGGTACCAGCCGTTGCGCAGCAGCACGTACGGGACGCCGGAGGCGAGCAGCGCCTCCTCGGTGGCGCGGTGGTCGTCGGCGAGCGCGGCCGTCAGGGTGCCGGGGGCGCTGGTGTAGGCGAGCAGGGCGACGCCGGCCTTCTTCGCGGCGCCGATGACGACCTCGTGCTGCCGGACGCGGCCCTTGTCGAACTCGTTGCCGGAGATGAGCAGCACCTTGTCGCCGGCGGTGAAGAGGCCGTCGAAGGTCGCCGGGGTGTTGTAGTCGGCGACCGCGAGCCGCACGCCGCGCGCCGCGAGGCCGGCCGCCTTCGCCTCGTCGCGCACGACGGCGGTGACCTGCTCGGCAGGGACCTTCTCCAGCAACTGCTCCACGACATGACGGCCGAGGTGTCCGGTGGCTCCGGTGACGACGATGCTCATGGTGACAACTCCTTGTGGGGGTGCGTTGCCACCGACCCTAGGTCGAGCGCTAACTAAAAGAAAGTACCCACCTTGAAGTAAGGTACTTGCGTGGAAGTAAGTGCCCGGGCAGCAGCCCCGTACGACACCGGCGAGGCGATGTGTCCCTACCGCCTCGTCCTGGAGCACGTGACCAGCCGCTGGGGCGTCCTGGTCCTGATCCAGCTCCTCGACCGCCCGCACCGCTTCAGCGAACTGCGCCGCGCCATCGGCCGGGTGAGCGAGAAGATGCTCACCCAGACCCTCCAGACCCTGGAACGCGACGGCCTGGTCCACCGGGACGCCAAGCCGGTGATCCCGCCCCGCGTCGACTACTCCCTGACCGGCCTCGGCCGTGAGGCGGCCGAGCAGGTGCGGGCGCTGGCGGAGTGGACGCAGGAACGGATGGCGGCGGTACAGCAGGCGCGGGAGAGGTACGACGCCGCACGGGCGTCTGTGTCATGACGTGCAACGGGCCCGGACGCGCCAATCGCCCATGGCGCATCCGGGCCCTCTCAACGCACGGAGCGGTACCTCAGCCCACCACCGTCCAGGTGTCCCCGCCCGCGAGCAGCGCCGCCAGGTCGCCCTTGCCGTTCTGCTCGATCGCGGTGTCGAGCTGGTCGGCCATCAGCGTGTCGTACACCGGCCGCTCCACGGACCGGAAGACGCCGATCGGGGTGTGGTGCAGGGTGTCGGGGTCGGCGAGCCGGGACAGGGCGAACGCGGTGGTCGGGGAGGTGGAGTGCGCGTCGTGCACCAGGACGTCGGACTCGTTCTCCGGGGTCACCGCGACGGCCTTCAGGTCGCCGGTCGCCGCATCGCGTACGACGCCCTTGGAGAGGTCGGTGCCGAAGCGGATCGGCTTGCCGTGTTCCAGCCGGATCACCGCTTCCTCGGCCTGCTGCTTGTCCTTGAGGGCCTCGAAGGCGCCGTCGTTGAAGATGTTGCAGTTCTGGTAGATCTCGATCAGGGCGGTGCCGGGGTGGGCGGCGGCCTGGCGCAGCACGTCGGTGAGGTGCTTGCGGTCGGAGTCGACGGTGCGGGCCACGAACGACGCCTCGGCGCCGAGGGCCAGGGAGACCGGGTTGAACGGGGCGTCCAGCGATCCCATCGGCGTCGACTTGGTGATCTTGCCGATCTCGGAGGTGGGGCTGTACTGGCCCTTGGTGAGGCCGTAGATGCGGTTGTTGAAGAGCAGGATCTTGAGGTTGACGTTGCGGCGCAGGGCGTGGATGAGGTGGTTGCCGCCGATGGAGAGGGCGTCGCCGTCGCCGGTGACGACCCAGACGGACAGGTCCCGGCGGGAGGCGGCCAGGCCGGTGGCGATGGCGGGGGCGCGGCCGTGGATGGAGTGCATGCCGTAGGTGTTCATGTAGTACGGGAAGCGCGAGGAGCAGCCGATGCCGGAGACGAAGACGATGTTCTCCCTGGCCAGGCCCAGTTCCGGCATGAAGCCCTGGACCGCGGCGAGGATCGCGTAGTCACCGCAGCCGGGACACCAGCGCACCTCCTGATCGGACTTGAAGTCCTTCAGGGACTGGCGGGCCTCGGCCTTGGGGACGAGCGAAAGCGCCTCGATCGTGCCCGTGCCTTCCGTGGACGTCTCAGCCATCGATGGCCTCCTTGAGAGCCGTGGCGAGCTGTTCGGCCTTGAACGGCATGCCGTTGACCTGGTTGTAGGAGTGGGCGTCGACCAGGTATTTCGCCCGGATCAGCGTGGCGAGCTGGCCGAGGTTCATCTCCGGGACGACGACCTTGTCGTAGCGGGCCAGGACGCTGCCGAGGTTCTTCGGGAAGGGGTTGAGGTGGCGCAGGTGGGCCTGGGCGACGGGCTCGCCGGCGGCGCGCAGGCGCCGGACCGCGGCGGTGATGGGGCCGTAGGTGGAGCCCCAGCCCAGGACGAGGGTGGCCGCGCCGTGCGGGTCGTC